>SUYY01000011.1 GCA_015060205.1 Bacteroidales bacterium | reverse complement strand
GTCGCAGGCAGAACTGGCACGCAGGACTCAGACGACCAAGTCATATATATCGCGCATCGAAAATGGAGTGATAATACCCAGCGTGGCTGTTTTCTATCGGATGATTGCTGCTCTTGGTATGACCGTCGAAATTGTCAGGCCTGGAGTCTGCGGATATGGATACGTTACTCAGACAAAACACCTCAGCGAGCCGGAACGGCCTCCGTATGGAAAGAATAAATAAAAAGATAGCGCCCTCCCGATTCACATCGGGAGGGCGCCGTCTTCACAATGACAGATGGTTCATTCTGGTCGAGCCACTCACAATTAAATTTGGAAAATTATCATATAAATATTGTACAACATAAAAATTGTATATAACTTTGTCGAAAAGTTAAGGACTATGAAGTTTGATAATATTGACGGAAGCGGAAGATTGTGGGCGGTGAAGTATGACGGGAATACTGTAAATGTGCTAAGTATGCTTTTCTCTCAATGGACTGATGTTGACTGGTTGGTAGATTTCTTTTCTTCCAATAAAGCAGATCTTGAGAGGAATTTTCAGATTAGAAGTGTGGATAAGGCTATATATGATACCTTGATGGACGCCGAGGAATTAGAATGTATGATTCTTGATCTCGCAGAGGATTCTGATCTGGATAAGATGTTCAGGCCGTTGAACAATATGAGAACTTCTGAGTTATTGTTAGGAAAGGAGAAGGCGAAAGGTCGTATGGGAACTCATCCGTCGTGGTTAAGATTGTATGCGTTGAGGTTGGAAAAGGGAGTCTATCTGATTACAGGCGGTGCCATTAAGTTGACATATACAATGCAGGAGCGTTCTCACACTCTAAAGGAATTAGAAAGAATGGAAGAGGTACGTAATCATCTTATCGAAAATGGTGTAACTGATCTGGACGGGTTTGTAGATTTTGTAAAGTATAATTAAATATGAAGGCAATAGAATTTTTGATGAAGAATCAGTCAGATACTGCCAGCAAATGGCGTGAGGATGCAGAATATCGCAGAAGAAATTCCCGTTGGCTGCTATATTCTGCCATGATATCTCTTCGCGTCAAGACCAGAATGGAAGAGGTGGGAATGACTCAGGTGGTCCTGGCTGAAAAGTTGGGCTGTACCCAGCAGCATATATCAATGCTCCTGAAAGGTAAAAACAACATGACTCTTGAGACGATAGCAAAATTTGAGGAAGCACTGGGTTTTGACATCATAGGGGAAGCGTTGACCCCCGTTGATGGTTATGTTCAGGACACTCAGTCATCTCGACATACCTATCTCAGCGAGTCAGAGCAGGCTCCGTATGGTGATAAGAAATAAAAGATGGTAATGATGCCAAAAATAGTTGGTTAAAGTATATATAAGTAATTGAAATTTAATTTTTTATAAGTAGTTTGATGAAAGTTATTTCATTAAACTGTTTTTTATGAGTTAAAATCAGACGTTTCAGGTGTGCTATTCTGCCACGACGCAAGAGTATAGGCCAAAAGTCGCTCAAGCGGTGATGGCTTATTAGAAGGTCGCTTCTCAGGCCTCAAAACGAAGGTGCGAGTGTATAGTGGAATCAGCAATATACATCGGAAGAACTTCTTAATGAATACATCAAAAGTCATTATTGAGACGGTCACCGTCGCCGGAATATACGACCTCCGGCGACTACAGATCAAGCACTGCGGGCGGCTCGACCTGAAGGCCGTCCTCGCGCTTGACTGTTGCCCTCCTATCACCCCAATTGTCCAAGTGACCGCAATCACTATCATCATATTCCGGCAACGGAACTCGTGATATGAGATATTAACAGTTTCGCTCCAAAAGTGTTATTGGTACACATGTATGTGTCACGACGCAAGAGTTTTGGCCTATACTCCTGCGTCGTGGCAAAGAATCCGGGAAATGGCTCCGATTTCCGTCACGAGGTCAGAGTTTTAGCATGAAACTCCTGCGTCGTGGCGGAAGCATAGATATGCGTGCCTGAAGGTGCTTAAATTAGCACCTTCGGGCACACCGAACCCCGGTAATTAATTGTTAGTTAACATGTTAGCGAAAACCACCGTGTCAGAAGGTGCAAAAACTGACACCTTCGGGCACGCGTTCGACTAATCGTGGATGACAGATCGAACGAATAGATAGTGGCCTCCCGATTCACATCGGGAGGGCGCCGCAATTCTAACCTGAAACTTAGAATCCCGAAAGGTAAAAAGTGCATAGGGACGCTGTCGGGATTATTTCATTCCAGTGTTGGTTATGTGAAAATATTTCTCGAACTTTGTGGAAAGTTGAATTTTTGTGCCGTCGGCTGGTTCTGAATTCTGGATCAGGACAGTCACCCCACTCGGCATTTTAACCGTAATCCTTCCAAAGTGGGGGGGGCAGTAAACATTATGGAAGAAAACGAATATATCTCTCCGCATCTGACAGAACTGGAGTTTTATCCCGAAGGAGTGCTCTGTGGCAGCAACGAAATCATCGACGAGAACGACGGCATCTGGTAAAACATTCGTCATTCCCGACCGTCTCACCGTAATCTTCGACCGTCCCGGTTGTTCTTCCCGACCGATTCATCGTCATTCCCGACCTGATCGGGAATCTAAAATACTGAAAACCATGAAAAAGAACATACTATCAATACTTGCAATATGTGCAGCACTCCTTGGCTGCCAGAAAAATGAAATCTCCGAAACTCGTACGTCTGGCGTCGAGCTTCATGCTACAATAGAAGATGATGCTTCTACAAAGACAGTAATGGATGCGAACAATAACATACTGTGGCAGGAAGGCGACCAGATCGTTGCCTTTATGAAATCTTCATATAGGCATAAATATCAATTGCTCAGTTCTTATGCTGGTAAGGCTTACGCTGATTTTGAACCTGTGTCCTCAGGCAATGGAGGGAATCTGTCTGCCGGTACCGAATGGGATCATAATGTGGCATACTACCCGTATTCCGAGACAGTGGAATGTCTCAAATTCGGCTCCAACTATGTCATTGATGTCGTCCTTCCTTCCGAGCAGACCTACGCTCCCGAAAGTTTCGGCAACGGCTCAATGGCAATGGTAGCCGTGAGCGAAGACAACAACATCACCTTCCGCAATGTCCTCGGTGGTATGAAACTCCAACTAAAGGGTACTCAGACCGTCACCTCCATTACCCTCCAGGGTAAGAACAGCGAGAAACTCTCCGGAGCAGCCACTGTAACAGCCTACACCGACGAGATCAAACCAGCCATCACAATGGCTTCCGACGCTTCCACCTCGGTCACTCTGAACTGCGGCTCCGGCGTACAACTCAACGAAACCACTGCCACCGAGTTCATCATCGCCCTTCCTCCTGTGCTTTTCAGCCAGGGTTTCACCGTTACAATTACAGATGATGCTGGCAATGAACAGACTATTGAAACAGACAAGGAAAATTCAGTACTCCGATCGTCTCTTCTGGTAATGCCAGAGGTTACTCTAGATAAAGTTCCTCAAACAGGCGACTATGTTGACGAATATGGCATCATTCATGGCCCTGGAGTAAAGATTGGTGAGACCGTCTGGGCTCCGGTGAATTGTGGCTACCATGCAACAGATTACAAGTACGGCAAACTCTATCAGTGGGGAAGGAAGTATGGTCAGGGATATGATGAGAATGATGCAACAACACCTACAATCGAAGGGGGAGGAATCTCAGCAATAATAGGCCAACATAAGAGCAAATCTAATGTATTCTTCACAAGCCTCTCGCGACTTAATTATGACTGGTTATCTCCTCCTGATGGTAACTTGTGGAATTCAGGTACAGAAGACAATCCCGTCAAGACAGAATATGATCCATGTCCGGAAGGCTGGCGTGTGCCTACTTGGCTAGAGCTTGATGAATTGAATAACAATTATTCATCTTGGACAACAGATGATAATGGCCGGAGCGGAAGATGGTTCAGTGGTCCGAATTCATATACAGCAAGTGTACCTCAGGTGTTCTTCCCTGCTGCCGGTTACCGCTACTACAGCAGCGGCGGCCTTGTCAGCAATCGAGGCGACTACGGTTACTATTGGTCTTCGAGACCGTACAGCAGCGACGCCTTCAGCCTCTACTTCAACGGCAGCGATGTCGGTATGACCAGCTTCTGCCGTGCGCAAGGGTACTCTGTCCGTTGTGTCCAGGAATAACAAGTCCTTGCGTAAGCGGGACTTGGAATTCCCCATGATTTTTCAGGTGAAGAGCCTCTCGGCTCACCGCCTGAAAAATCCCGTGTCGGCGTAAGCCGACCGAATTCCTCGTCACTCACGCTGGCGAATTGTCATTCCCGACCTGATCGGGAATCTCTTCTATCCACAAAAACGGCCCTTTTCATGGACAGAAGCATCAATTTCAGCCTCCTGTCCATAAAAACCTCACTTTTCGTGGACAGCGCGGTGAAGAAAGCGCGAAGAAAGCGCGAAGAAAGCAAGAGGACAATAAAAGATAGTGGCCTCCCGATTCACATCGGAAGGCCACCGCAATTCTAACCTAAAACTTAACCTATGAAAAAACTATTCGGTGTAAGTTTATTGCGAATACCGTGCCAGAGATTTCTCGACTTCGCTCGAAATGACAAAAAAATCTCGAAATGGCAAAAAGTCTCGACCTCCGAATAAAAAATCTCGAAATGACCAAAAATCTCGACCTCCGAATAAGAATCTCGAAATGGTGCTCCGAATGACAAAAGGTTGCCGCAATCTGTCATGTCGACCGAGCGAAGCGAGTGGAGACATCTTTACAGCAGGAACGTCAGCAAGTCACGTATATTCTGCAGTTCGATGATGCGGTCGCTTTGAGGCATGTCCATCATCTCGTGAACCCAGACCACCTCGTGGGGAGTGTGGAATGCAGTTCCTCCGATCTCTATTACCGGGGCGATGTCGGATTTTACGGAATTGCCCACCATCAGTATCTGATGCGGGTCGAGATCGTGCTTGGCGGCAAGTTCCAGGTAATTCTTCACATCCTTGTTTTCCATGACCTCGCAATGGTGGAAATATTGTTCCAGACCGGATGCGCGGTATTTGCCCAGTTGTTCGGTGAGGTCGCCTTTTGTCGCCACAATCATGGTGTAGTGTCCATGGAGGGCTTTCAGCGTCTCTTCCACACCGTCGATAAGTCTGAATTCATGGAAGGCAAGGTCCGTGATTATCTTCTTGATGCCGTAATATATCTTTTTCGGGAGAGTACCTCCGCAAAGTTCCAAGGCGGCATCTGTCATGCCTATCATATATGTCTTCGAACCGTAGCCGAACAGCGGGATGTTTTCCTCCTGCTTGTGCCAGAGCATCTCCTGAACTCCTACCTCAGAGGTGTAGTCGGAAAGGAGTTCTGCAAACTGGGCCTCGGCATCCCTGAAGAACTGTTCGTTCTCCCAGAGGGTGTCGTCGGCATCAAAGAATATATGGGTGAATCTGCCTTTCAGGTCCATGACTTATTCTGCGGCGGTGGTGTCGTCGGATTCTTTCTGCTCTACAGGCTCAGGAAGACCGATGCGTTTTACAGAAACTATCATCACATCCTCATAAGGCCTGTCATAACGGTCTGTTGCGACGGCAGCGATCCTGTCTATGACTTCAAGTCCGTCAATCACTTCTCCGAACACAGTGTACTGGCCGTCAAGGTGGCTGCAGCCCTCTTCATCCTGTACGATATAGAATTGAGAACCGGACGAAGCCTTTTTCGGATTGGCCATATCTCCTTTACGTGCAGCAGCAATAGCGCCCTTCTTGTGTCGGTAGTCGCTTACGAACTCAGCAGGGATGGTATAGTCCGGACCACCTGTGCCCCAACTGTTTATCATCGATGTATCTCTTGAATACGGGTCTCCTCCCTGAATCATGAATCCTTCGATGACCCTGTGGAAACGCATTCCGTCATAATATCCTTCTGCGGCGAGTTTTGCGAAATTGTCCCTGTGCAGAGGGGTCTTTCCGTAAAGTCTGATTGTCATTTTGCCGTGCGACGTAACGAACTCGAACTCCGGCTCTTCTCTTAATCTTCTTTCCATTTCCAATGCAAGTTTAGTGGAATCGTCCATCTCTACCTCAGCCTTGTTCCTGCCGCATGAGCATGAGTTGAATGATACGAGGGCAGACGCAATGAGTCCCAGGATGATGATTCCGAATAGTGTCTTTTTCATTGTTGTAAATCTTTTCTCTTTCGCAAAGTTAGCAATTCATTCCGAATTTATACTGCTTCTTGCCGCTTATCCAAAATGTTTCTATTTTTGTGTCCGTTATGGCAAATCCCTTGAAACAACTGGCGGGACAGACCGTCATCTACGGGTTGAGCACTATCCTCGCCCGTATCATAAACTTCCTGTTTGTTCCTATATACACCAGGCTTCTGACTCCGGAGAGTTATGGAGTGGTCACCGAATTCATGGCATATATCGCTGTGCTTCAGGTGGTTCTGGTGCTGGGCCTTGAGACGGGGTGCTTCAGGTTTGCCAACAAGGAAGGCGTAGACCCGAAGAAGGTATATTCGAACGCCTTCGTCACGGTGTTCTGCATAAGCGCGACCTTCCTTGCGCTGATGATCGCATTTGCCGGTCCGATTTCGGAGGCCCTCGGCTATGAAGGCTACAGTTCCTGCATAATGTATATGGGTGGAATACTCGCTCTGGATGCCGTCACTGCCATACTTTTCGCACGCCTCAGGCAGGAAGGCCGGGCAATGAAGTTCGCCATATTCAAGACCATCAAGATAATCACCGAGACTGCTGCAAACCTCGTGCTCTTCCTGTGGTTCCCGAAACACTGCGCGTCAGATTCGTGGCTTCTGAATTTCATCCCTGCCACTCCTGACTTCAGTTATGTGATATTCGCGATATTCATCAGTTGTCTTGTGTGCGGAATCCTGTTCATCCCTGATTATTTATCCTTGAGTTTCCGTCTCGATCCGAAACTCCTCAGACAGATGCTTGCCTACTCGATTCCTCTGATGGTGGCGGCTCTCCCCGGAGTGGTCAATGACTTTCTCGACAGGATACTTTTCAGATATTTCGACACAAATGCGGAGGCATGGCGCTCGAGTCTGGGATTATATCAGGCTGCAGTCAAACTTGCCGTGATCATGAACCTCTTCATCCAGATGTTCAGATATGCGGCAGAACCGTTCTTCTTCCGTCGTGCCCGCGAAAAGGATTCAAGACAACTCTATGCTTCCGTACAGGAATATTTCACGGCATTCTGCGGTCTGGTCTTCCTCGGCGTGATCCTGTATATCGACATAATCGCCCTGATTCTCGGACCTCAGTTCCGTGAGGCCGTCGGGGTAGTGCCCGTGATGCTCCTGTCATATATGATATTGGGCATGCTGTTCAATGTGTCCATGTGGTACAAACTTTCCGGCAAGACAAATATGGCCATATGGATAACCCTCTCCGGCCTTGCCGTGACAGCGGTTGTGATAGTGCTCTTCATGCCTGAATATTCATACTGGGCAGCCGCTTTCGGACATCTTGCAAGTTATCTGGTGATGTTCGTCATCAGTGCGGTCCTCGGCGCGAAATATTATCCTATCCCATACCGCTGGGGCAGGATTGCAGGAATAATCCTGGTGATGGGCGCAACCTATGCCCTTTCTCTCGCCCTGGACTCGCTTTACTTTGCAGGAACAGGCATGTCAGCATCTCTCCTTCTCAAACTCGGTGTACACACTCTCCTGATTGTCCTGTATGCAGGAGTGGTCTATAAGTTGATTCGCAAATAGCCCTTTGACGAAAAAATCCATCTGATTGAAATATTTGTCTATGCCCTGCGGCTGACACAAAGTTACCTTTGCTCCGGATTAATAACAACTAAAACTCTAGAGCAAAATGGGCTGCCGTACGATTTTGAGACACCTGTCTATTTTGGTGTCTGTTTTTGCGCTCCTCGCAACTGCAGGCTGCGCATCCAAAGTAACAAATCCTAATTATCCGAACAATCCGGAGCCTCTTTATCCGAACAGATTCATAGAACTTCCTCTTGGAAGCATAAAGGCTGAGGGATGGCTCAAGACCATGCTCGTCAGTCAGGCCGAAGGCGCTACAGGTCATCTGGACGAACTCTATCCACAGGTGATGGGCGAGCGTAACGGCTGGCTTGGTGGTGACGGTGACCAGTGGGAGAGAGGTCCTTATTGGATCGACGGTCTGCTTCCGCTCGCATATATATTGGAAGATGAGAAACTTATCGCCAAGACCACTCCTTGGATCGAATGGGCGCTTGCAAGTTCAAAGGAAAACGGACAGTTCGGACCGGACAAGGATTATACTCCGGAAAGAGGACTGCAGAGAGACAACTGCCAGGACTGGTGGCCTCGTATGGTGGTTCTCAAGGTACTTCAGCAGTATTATTCCGCGACAGGTGACCAGAGGGTGATTGACCTGATGACAAGATATTTCCGTTATCAACTTGATAACCTGAAGGAACAGCCGCTTGACAACTGGACTTTCTGGGCACGCTATCGTGGCGGCGACAACCTTATGTCGGTCTATTGGCTCTACGGCATTACCAAGGATGCTTTCCTTCTGGAACTCGGCGACCTTATCTATCAGCAGACAGAACCTTATACTGAGATGTTCCTCGAAAGGGACAAACTCACAAGAGTCGGCACCATCCACAGCGTGAACCTTGCACAGGGTTTCAAGACTCCTATAGTATATTATCAGTATGACCGCCAGCAGAAACATCTCGATGCAATTGAGTGTGCAATGGATGACCTTGAGAAATATCACGGATATCCTACCGGCATGTTCAGCGGTGACGAGGCTATCCACGGCAACGACCCGACTCAGGGAACCGAACTCTGCACAATAGTGGAATATATGTTCTCGCTCGAGACCATGTATAAGATCACCGGAAACCCTCGTTTTGCCGAGACCATTGAGAAGATCGCATTCAATGCACTCCCTACACAGACATCGGATGACTACATGGTGCGCCAATACTTCCAGCAGGTCAACCAGATATATTCGGTAAGACGTCCGGTCAATTTCGATGTGAACCATTATGGACTCGACCAGTGCTTCGGTCTGCTCACCGGATATCCATGCTGTACATCAAACATGCATCAGGGATGGCCTAAGTTCACACAGAACCTCTGGTATGCTACAGATGACGGCGGTCTTGCCGCTACCATCTATTCTCCAAGTTCCGTGAAGGCAAAGGTTGCTGACGGAGTGGATGTGCATTTCGTGGAAGATACCAAATATCCTTTCGAGGAGACAATCAATATCAGACTTGAATCAATTTCCGAGGAATGCGCCTTCCCTCTGGTGGTCAGAATACCGCAGTGGAGCGTCAAGTCTGAAATCATGATCAACGGAGAGCCTGTCGAGTGGGCAAAGGACGAAATGAATCTGGTAAGGATAGAGCGTGAGTGGAAGGCTGGAGACGTTGTTACACTTGAGTTCACTCCTGAGACGACCCTCTCGGTATGGAAGGAAAAGTCACGTGCAGTGGAGCGTGGACCTCTCGTATATGCTCTGCATGTCGATGCAGATGTGAAACTGGTCAAGAATACTGTAAATCCTATAGATTCTGGCGAATATTATTATGAGATGACTCCTGCTTCTCCATGGAACTATGCTCTGATCCAGACTCCTAAGGTGAAATTCCCGGAGCACTACAAGGTGGACCTTAGCGGAACGGAAGGAGATGTCCTCAATCCTTGGAACGAGATGAATGCGCCTATCCGCATCACAACTCCTGCGGTCAGAGTCACTAACTGGACAGAATACAACAAGATGGCAGGTCCGCTTCCATATACCTATATGTACGGACTTCCGGTGGAAGATGAAACGGAGATGATAGAACTCATCCCTTACGGATGTACTACACTTAGAATTGCTCAGTTCCCGATGAAGGGACAGCATACAGCAGAATAACAACTATTAATAACCTTTTATAAAAAACAACATTATGAAAAAGATTTTCTTTTTGATGGCTATGGCCTCAGTTATGGCAATTTCTTGCACTAAAGACGGTGATGACAAGAAGAATGAAGGTGGCAACGGTGGAGAGCAGACTCCTACAGAGGTTGTTTCACGCGTATTCGATGATTTCGAGAACGGTGGTATGCTTACATGGACAGGTTCAGGCGGTGCTTCATTCGAGATTGCTGACAACCCTTCAAAGTCAGGTATCAACAAGACTGACAAGGTAGGTAAGGTGACTGCATCAGGTGCACAGTGGGAGTTCTCATGGAGCACAGCATTCGGCGGTGAGGAGGTTGACTTTGTTAACTTCTCTGAGGACGGATATATCGTAAAGGTTGACGTTTACAGCCCTAAGGCGAACAGTCCTGTTTATCTCAAGTTCGAAGGCGTTGACGTTGGTGCAGTTGAGATCACAAACGTTACTACTACAAAGGCTAACGAGTGGGAGACTCTCGAGTTTGACTATGAGACTTTCGGAATGGTTGACGGTGCATACAAGAACTTCGTGATTCTTTTCGACGCTGGCGTTACAACTGAGGGTGGCGAGGTGTTCTACTTCGACAATGTAAGACTTTGCGCAGAGTAATTCATGAATCTTCAATGATTTATCGGGGCTGCCGGCTGACGTTCGGTCAGCCCCGATTTTGTAATTTTACGTCAAAATAACGAAAAATCAAATGGGGGGGGCATTTAATAAATCCTTATCGGCATTCTTGTTTAAAATGTTCGTAGTCACTTGTCTCATGGCTTCAGGAGCGTTTTCTGTATCTGCTTCCAATCTGCAGTTCAGGCACATCACTGAGAAGCAGGGACTCAAGCACACCTGGATCCAGCATATAACCAAAGACAGCAAGGGATATATGTGGTTTTCCACAATCTACGGTGCCTACAGATATGACGGTTTCGGATTTGAGGAGTATGAATTCCCTTTTGAAAAAGGCGGAGAGGTGGCGGGAGTGAATCTTGTCTATGAGACTTCCGACGGTCTCATCCTTTTCGGCACTAATGGCGGCATCTGGAGCCATAATCCGGTGACAGGGGAATTTTCCCATTCGTTTGACAACGACAGTCCTTTCCACCGTGGAAGGGTGGAAGATATTTTGGAGGACAAGTCAGGAAATCTTTACATTGCCTCGGACAGAGGTCTGAGCAGAATGGGTCCGGATGGCAGCGTGAAGACCTGGAGGATAGGTCATGTCAGAACCCTGATGAAGGACACGCGCGAAACTGTCTGGGCTGGAACATTCGGTGGAAGAATCTACCGTATGGATTCCACAGATGATCAATTTATAGCCGTAGATATTCTTCCCGGAAACAATTATCCGGTCATAGACCTTTACCAGTCGTCTGATTACGATATATACATATCCACAATCGGTGGAGGTCTTTACAGATATTCTGTTCCGCAGCGTAGGATGGAACATTATTCCGTAAGCAGAGGCACGCTGCCCAACGATATTGTGCGTGGCGTGGTTGAGGATGAAGACGGGCATATATATGCGGCGACAGAGCAGGGTCTTGTACGTATCCTCGGACACAGGACGGAGTTCATTACCAGTGAAAAGGACAATATCTGGAGCCTCAATGACAACGCGGTCTACAGCCTTTATTGTGATGAGGATAACAATCTTTGGGTAGGAACGTTTTTCGGCGGAGTGAACGTCACTTATCATCATTTCGACATGTTCGGTTTCCTCCTTTCCGGCTCGGAGGAATATTCTGCTGACAGCAAGGTGGTCAGTTCTATTGTGAGAGCCGGTTCCGAACTTTACATAGGTACGGAAAATGACGGAATATATATTCTCGATGATGACGGGAATATTTCCAGGATTTCAACATCCAACAGCAATATGACAAGCGACAACATACATTCGATATGTGTGGATTCGCATGACAATCTATGGGTGGGAACATACTATGGTGGTCTTTTCCTTAAAAAGGCCGGAAGCAGGTCCTTCAGATGTTTTGTTCCTGATGGGTCTTCTTTCAATGAATTGACTACCAATAATATATATGCCGTATATCAAGATAGCAGAGGCAATCTGTGGGTCGGTACCCAATTTGGCGGTCTTTACAGATATGACTATTCGAAGGGACGTCTCGAACTCTTCTCCCATAAGGATCTGGAGGGTGCCTTTGTCTGGGATATACACGAAGACAGGGCTGGAGATATCTGGATTGCCTGTTATGGACGGGGAGTGTGGCGTCTGTCTGTCGCAGATGATTACACCCCTGTCAAGATCCGGACGCAGGCACGCAATTTCGTGACTCTCTGTGAATTGCGCGATGGCCGCATATTGGCGGGAACTGAAAAGGAAGGACTCGTAGCGATCAATCCGATGACTTTGGATGCGGAGTGGATAAACAAATCCAAAGGATTGCCTGACAATACGATATACGGAATACTCCAGGACGATTACGATAATGTATGGCTTTCGACCAATACCGGTCTCTGTCGTGCCGACGCCTCTATCACGTCGTTTGCAAACTATACCATTGCAGACGGACTGCCTACCAACAGGTTCAATTATAATGCATGTGCTAAACTAGATGGCAAACTCTATTTCGGAAGCATCAACGGTGTGGTGATTGTCGACGCCGGCAAGCAGACGGAAATCGATCTCAACAGGCCTATCCGTTTCAATAATCTCTACATCAACAATTCCCGACAGGAAATATCTCCGGACGGCGTGCTTCGCTCTGACCTGAACGAGATCAAGGAACTTCGGCTAAAATATTGGCAGAACTCCTTTGCCATAGAGTTCTCTCCTAATATATTCGGTTATACGGCAGGTCTGTCATTCGCCTACAGGATGACAGGAGCAGACGACAACTGGCATGAGTTGGGTTCGAAACACAGGGTCGACTTCACCGGACTCAAACCCGGAAAGTACACCTTCATGGTGGCAGGAATGGATGATGGCGTGGTTCTCGACAATGTTTCCTCGCTGAAGATCAGGATAACTCCGGTATGGTGGCAGAGTGCTGTGGCAAAACTCTGTTTTGCGATACTGATACTTGTCATAATATTCTATCTGACAAGAATATATCTTCAGGCATCCAAGCATAAACACGCTCTGGAACTGGAGAAGGTGGCAAGAGAAAAGGACAAGGAAGTCAACGAGATGAAATTCCGTTTCTTTGTCAATATATCCCATGAGTTCAAGACGCCTCTGTCTTTGATACTAGGACCTGTGGAACAGTTCATCCATGGTCGTGTACCGCAGGAAATGACCCAGAAATACTTCGCCATAATACAGAAGAACGCCGATAAACTTCTCGGACTCGTCAATGAACTTCTCGCTTTCCGTGAAGTGCAGTTCGCTTCGCTGAAGGTGAGCGAGGTAAATATCGCTTCTTTGGTCAAGGTCGTGCTTTCCCGTCATGAATGGCTTTTTGAGAACAAGAAGATCACCCTCGATGTCGATATCCCGGAGGATCTGCATATGGAAGCGGACCAGAGTAAACTGGAAAAGATTTTAGACAATCTTCTGTCGAATGCATATAAGCATACGGATGTCGGTGGAAAGGTGCAGGTCAAGGCGCATGTGGAGGGAGAATCGGTGGTCATAATCATGGAAGACAACGGTTGCGGTATACCGGAAGACAAACTGCCGTATATCTTCGAGAGGTTTTTTTCAGGACGTTCGTACGACATGTACTCTTCAGGAGTGGGACTCTCGTATGTGCGCTCGCTCGTGGAACTGCATGGCGGCTCCATCAAAGCGGAATCGGAGCAGGGCAGATTCACCAGAATACTGGTCTTCCTGCCGTTGAGGAACAGTGTCGGGAACTCTGCGGAATCTGAAGAAAATGAATACAAGAAGGCTGAAGGCAGCATCAGAAAGCCGGAAACCTTTGCTATAGATGCAGAGTACGACAAGGAGGAATATGCAAAATTTGCTGCCGAGACTGCGGTTCTCATTGTTGAGGACGACCACTCCATGAGAGAACTCCTTATGGACCATTTCGGCAGGAAATACATGGTGATGAGTGCAGAAAGCGGGGAAGTCGCGGCCAAGATAATACATGAAAACAAGGTAGATGTGGTCATAACCGACGTCATGCTCTCGGGAGGAATGTCGGGATTCGAACTTTGTCATTATATAAAGAACTCTGTGGAGACAAGTCATATAAAGGTGATCCTGATGACGGTACTTTCTGAACAGGACTATAAATATCAGGGCTATACCGCGGGAGCAGACGCCTATCTTACCAAGCCTTTCTCCTTCTCGATACTTGAACTCCAACTTCGCAATCTGTTGATGAATGCCTACAAGATGCGGGAGAGTTACAAGATAGAAATCGACATGTCCAACGTGAAGATAACCGCATCCAATACTGATGACCAACTTATAAAGCGGGTGGTTGAAATCATATTCGAACATATGGGAGAATCAGAATTTTCGGTCGATGACCTGTGCATGAACATAGGAATGAGCAAGGCTACCCTCTACCGAAAACTCAAGGCTCTCACAGGACAGTCCACAAACGAGTTCGTGCAGAGTACAAGACTCAAGTACGCTGCAAGGATTCTGACGGAAACGGAGAAGACCGTTTCGGAAATTGCCTATGAAGTCGGCTTCTCAGACCCGTACTATTTCTCCCGTGCTTTCAAGAAGATTTTCGGAAAGTCGCCAAAGCAGTGGAGAGAACAGTCGGGAAAGGATAGTGCAAAGAATTGATATAATAATCCATCATCTGATTTTCATACACGGATAAATTTGCAATATCACATCAGATGTGAACGATAAACTAACCAAATAATAATGCTATGATTAAAGCAAGTACTTTATGTAAGACCATCGCCCTTGCTGCTGTGGCACTTATGTGTTCGTTTGCAGTTGCGTCTGCTCAGACACTGACGCTCAAGGGTAAAGTTACTGATTCCAAAGGTGCTCCTCTTACAGGAGTCGCTGTCCTTGAGGAAGGTACTTCAAACGGAGTCCTTACCGATGCGGACGGCGCATGGACTTTTTCGGCAGGCAAGGACGCAGTGATCGTGTTCTCTTGTCTCGGTTATGCGGACAAGAAGATTCCGGCGGCGGAAAAAGGTTCGTTGGCGGAAGTGGTTCTCGAAGAAGAGAATCTCATGATCGACGGAACTGTCGTCATCGGTTACGGTACCATCAGAAGAAGCACTCTCGCCAATTCTGTTACATCTGTCAGAAGTGAAGAGTTTGTAAAGGGTGCAGTGGCATCTCCTCTTCAGATGCTTCAGGGTAAGGTGGCAGGTCTGTCTGTCAGCACTGATTCCGGTGACCCTAACGGCGGCGGAGTGCAGATGATGCTTCGAGGCGTCTCTACACTCATGGCAAACCAGGAACCTCTGATTGTCATCGACGGAATCACAGGAGGCAGCATGAATAACGTGACTCAGGATGACATCCTTTCTATCGACGTTCTCAAGGACGGTGCTGCTGCGGCAATCTACGGAACACAGGGTAACAACGGTGTGATCCTCATCACCACCAAGAGAGGTATGCGTGAGAATAACTCAATCCTCTATCATGGCTATGCATCGGTTGAGTCCATTTCCAACAAGATCGAGACATTCTCTGCAGAGGAATACCGCAACCTCAAGGAAATATCAGGCGGAGCATTCACACCGCTTGACGGAGGTGCAGATACAGACTGGTACAATGAGGCGTTCCGTACCGCTATCAACCACTATCACAACCTTTCGATGAACGGTGGAAACGAACGCTCCAACTACTATGCTAACATCACATACAACAGCCGTCAGGGTATCATCAGAGGTTCAGGTCTGGACAAACTCAACATCTCTGTCGGCACCAACCAGTCTTTCTTCAACAACAAACTGAAGATAAGCGCCAACCTCAGCAACATATACGCAAAGGGAAGCCAGGTGTCTGAGGAAGATGCATATCTTGCGGCCCTCATCTGTAATCCTACACTTCCTGTTTATAAGGAGTCCGGTGATTATCAGACATTTGCCGATGTCATGAACGCGGCAAGATGTGTGAATGAGTTCCGTGAGGACATCAATTGGGACGAAGTTGCAGCGACAGGTAAGATCACTTATGCTCCCGTTGAAGGCCTTACCTTGAATGCCGTGGGAGGAATGAAGATGTTCTTCCATTTCAACGGAGCCTTCGCAACAAGTGACTTCGACAATACCGGCAAGAACGGTATGGCATGGAGAAATTCAAGCCTGCGCAAGACCTGGAACGGTGAACTCTATGCTTCCTACAACAAGCAGTTCGGCAAGCATGACCTGAATGCTGTGGCCGGTTACAGTTACTTCAGTTATGACTATCAGGATTTCCATGGTTACAACTATGATTTCCCTACAGACCAGTTCGAGTACAACAATATGGAACTCGGTCTTGCACTCAAGGACGGAACAGCGACAATGAGTACCGAGCGTACCATGAACAAGTTGATCTCGTTCTTCGGACGTGTGAACTATAGTTATGACGGAAGATATATCGCAGCCCTCTCAATCCGTGGTGACGGTTCTTCCAAGTTCGGTCCGAACAACCGTTGGGGTGCATTCTGGTCGGCATCTGCCGCATGGCGCATAAGCCAGGAAGGATTCATGCAGGATGTGGACTGGCTCGATGAACTCAAACTCAAGTTCAGTTATGGTGTGACAGGCGTGGAGCCGTCATCTCCTTATCTTTCACAGATGACCTACAATTACTCGAATCCTGTTTCGATGGACGGAAAATATATCTGGACCATTTCTCCTTCAGCGGTAGCGAACCCTGACCTGAAATGGGAGGAAAAGCATGAGTACAACCTCGGAGTGGACTTCTCGATGTTCAGGTCGCGCTTCAGCGGATCATTGGATTTCTATCTCCGTGACACCCACGACCTTCTGTACAGTTACAGTGTTCCGATGCCACCAAATCTCGCATCTACCATCTACGCGAACGTAGGTTCCATCTCCAACAGGGGAGTCGAACTCACACTCTCAGGAGATGTTGTCGAGACTAGTGACTTCAACATGAACATCTCAGGAAACGTTTCATACAATGCCAACAAGATCATCAGCCTCTCAAATGAGCACTATCAGAGAGACTATATGGAAGTAGGAAGCACAGGAGCACCGGTGCAGAAGACCACACACCTCGTCAAGGAAGGCGGTCAGGTCGGAGACTTCTACGGCTGGAAGAGTACAGGCATAAAGAAGAACGGAGCATGGATCTGCGAAGGCGGTGCCTATGGTGCTGACAAGGCTCGTCAGATCATCGGTAACGGTATTCCTAAGATCAATGCAGGTCTCTCAGTGACAATGGCTTACAAGGGATTCGACCTCTCGTTCTCTCTCCGTGGAGCGTTCATGTATCAGATTCTCAACCAGTACCGTATGCTCAGAGAGACATGGCAGAAGGGTCAGGCATACAACTATCCTAAGACCATCCTCGAAAAACCATATGGCGGAGAATACGGCATTACTGCTTCAACCAATCCTTCATATGTAAGTTACTATGTCGAGGACGGTGATTTCATGAAGATCGACAATGTTACATTCGGCTATAACTTCAAGTTCAAGCCTGACTGTATCGTCAAGACCCTCAGACTCTATCTCTCAGGACTTAACCTCTATACCTTCACAGGCTACAAGGGTATCGATCCTGAAGTCAATTTCGGTGGTCTTGCTCCGGGAATCGACTATATGTCGACTTATCCTACCACCCGCACGGTTTCATTTGGCGTGAAACTCGGTTTCTAAAGAAAGTGTAACCGTTTAAGAAGATCAACATATGAAAAAGATATTTATAGCGATATTTGCAGTTGCAGTTTCTGCTGTTTCATGCCTCAATCTCGATGAGGTCGCATATTCGAAGATGACAGCGGAAAGTTATTATGACAACTTCTCTGAGTCTGATATCCCGGCAGCCTTGGGAACCATATATTCAGATATGAGAAAACTTTATGCCGGAGGCAGCCCTCATACTTCTGGGTGCTGGCATTACACCAACGAAGAGGTCGGTGACATCTGGATCACTCCAAAGCGCGGCGGTGCCTGGTACGATGCAGGTATATATTTCAGACTCAACCAGCACCAATGGGATTATGACGACAATCACATTCTTAACAACTGGCGTCAGTACTACTCGAGCATCAACACCTGCAACCGTCTCATGTACGAGTTCCGTACTGCGGAAGTGAAGGATACCGTGAGCCTCATGGCAGAACTCAAGGTGGCACGTGCATTCTGGTACTACAACCTCTGCGACATGTATGGAAACGTTCCTCTCCAGACACGCTATGACGTTCCGGACGGATATCTTCCTGAGACATCTCCAAGACAGAAAGTCTTTGATTTCGTCGTAAGTGAGATCGAGGACAATATGGAGCACCTGGCTGCCAAGGCTTATGGCAGATGGGACCAGAACGCAGCCAGGATGCTTCTTGCAAAGTGTTATCTGAATGCAGAGAGTTGGAAGGTCCAGGTGGATGGCAATGCATATGACAAGGTCATCAGCCTCTGTGACGAGATCATGACCAAGGGTGGCTATATGCTTGAGCCTGACTATAAGTCATCGTTTGTGACAAATAATGAAAATTCCAAGGAAATCATCCTGGGTATCGTAAATGACGAAGTGTATGATGAGGCGATGCCTTGGCGTCTGCATCTGTGCACAATGCACTGGAAGTACTACTGCCACGGAAACACTGTGACACAGTATTGGGGAGGTTGCTGCGCAACTCCTGAGTTCGCAATGAGTTATGATCCGGACGATCTCCGTTATGAGAAATCATGGTTTGAAGGACCGCTCATTGACAATACAGGTGCGGAGACAGGAAAGCCTGGTACACCTTTGATGTGTGACCCATGGGACAGCAGAGATGCAGGAAAACCTCTTGTACATACCAAGGAAGTTCCGATCTATGTGGATGAAAACGGTGTTCCGGATGAAGTTCCTACAACAGGTGAGGGTCCTGGAGTGCGCCTTCAGAAATATGAAATCAAGCAGGGTGCCCTCAACCGTCTGAGCAACGATTTCGTCCTCTTCCGTCTTGCAGATGTATATTTCATGAAGGCTGAGGCCCTCTACTGGAAGAACGGAGGTGCGGCGACACAGGAAGTCTGCGACCTTATCAACGACGTGCGTAAGAGAGCGTTTGCAAACTTCACATCAGACAAGAAGGTGACGGTAGGTGATCTTGATGACGACAGGTTCCTTCTCGAATATGGCTGGGAGTTCTGCCAGGAGGGTCATCGCAGACAGCAACTCATCCGTTTCGGCAAGTTCCTGACCAAGACATGGTTCCTGCATGACACGCCGACAAACGACCCTAATCGTCTGCTGTTCCCGGTTCCTCGTCAGGAAATGCTTGCAAATCCGAAACTTACTCAGAACGAAGGATATCCTACTCCAACGCTTGAAGAATAATGAAACTTGATTTTTTGAAATATTGTGCAGCGGCGGTCCTAGTGGCCGCTTGCTGTGATAATGCCCCCGATGGTCCGCATTTCATGGATTATGCCTCATTTGAAGATGAGAGAGTGGAGATGACCTTCCATGCGGGAAACGATTCGATGCTTTGTGATGAGGTGGACAATCCGAAGAAAGACGAAGTCAATGCCACAGACCGATGCGGAAGAGTAATAAGCGGCGGCGGAGAAAACGAATTCATCTGGTCTGAGCCTTTCGGACGCAATTTCGACTTTACTGCAAATCCTCCTGTATTCAAGATGAAGGTCCTTGCACCTAAGGCAGGTCTGAGGGTCTGGATGAAACTCGAACCTGAGAAACTTGAAAGCGGTGTGGCGCCGGTCGAGGTCAAGAACGTGCGCACTGCAAAGGCCGGCGAATGGGAAGAACTGACATTCGATTTTACCGAATTTGCTCCTCGCAGCAACTGGTACAGGAAGATAGTTCTCATGTTTGATGCAGGAAATACCACATTCGATCAGGAATGGTATTTTGATGAGATTACAGGTCCGTCAGATGACCTTACAGAGATAAGCCTCTTCCAGAGATATGAAGGCAACCCTGTCTTCTATCCTGAGGGAACCATGAACTGGCGTGACTCTCATATAGCAAATGCCAGCATCATATCTCCTGCATACTCTCCTGACGGCAACTGGTGGATGTACGTGCGTGGAAGCGGCAATGTGCCTGACTATCACGACCAGATAGGACTTTTCACCCAGCCTGCGGACGATTTCAAACCGTTTGGACCATGGAACGAGTACAAGGGGAATCCTGTGATTCCGCACGGACCTGAAGGCTCGTTCGACGAATGGCATCTTCTTGATTGCGCAGCGGTGAAGGGACCGGACGGAACAGTCTATGTGTATTACAAAGGCAGGATGAAGAACGATAACGGCAGCATGGACCCGACTTCAGCAATAGGCGTGGCATATTCCACCGACGGAGGATATACCTTCACAAAGAAGCCTACTCCTTGGAAGAAGCCGGGAGGCCCTTCTGATGCGGTATATCATGACGGTAAGTTCTATATCTTCTGCGGACCAAGGGTCTATGTGACGGAGGATCCGCTGAGTTACGAAAAATCCACCATGTACAAGATTCTTGATCTTGGTGACGGTCCATCGGAATTTGACCGTGCATCCATCTGGGGTTCAATGGTGTTCCGCCTTGAAGGTGTGGACAAATGGTTCCTTGCTTATCAGGGAATGTCCATCAGGAATGACTTCCCGGACCGTTTCCATGTGGCATATTCCGACGACCTTCTCAACTGGACCAAAGTTCAGAACGACCAGCCTCTTTATGGAAGAGGAAGCGAGGGAGAATGGGACCAGGGAGGAATGTGGTGCCCTGAGATCATCGAACATGACGGCATGCTCTACCTCTATTACGAAGGTTGGGGATTCAAGGGTCATGTCAAGGATAGAAACGCTCCTTATTTCGGAGGAAATTCATCCATCGGAGTTGCATATGCCTCCAAGGAAGATTTCCTGAAATGGTGTGGTCTTCAATAAACTTTCAATATATTATCATGAGGATTTCAATCTTTGCAGTCCTGCTGTCTCTTCTCGCTCTGTCGGGATGCAGCAAGGAAGATAATGACGGTCAATCATCGGGAGGCGGCAATGAAGGAGGACTTGAAAACAAGTTCATCAACCGTTGTAACTTCGAGAATGTCTGGTTCTCTTTTCATCCGACTCAGATGAATTATGAGATCGTCGCCAATCCGGTAAAGGATCAGGTGAACGGTACGAGAAAATGTGCAAAGGCGGTTTCAACAGGTGGAAATGACGAGTTCGTATGGTGCGATCCAATGCCTCGTAAACTGGACTTTACCCGCAATGCGCCGATATTCAAGATGAAGGTACTTTCTCCAAGAGCCGGCACCAAAGTCTCCTTCAAGATAGAGCATCCCAATAATTGGGCACTCAAGCCTTTGGTTGTCAGCGATGTAGTCACTACAAAAGCGGGCGAATGGGAGGAACTGGTCTTTGATTTCACTGATCAGAAACCTGAGAACAACTTCTACCAGAAGGTCGTACTCACATTCCGCCACGAGGACAACAAGGCCGGAGATGTGTATTATTTCGACGAGATCATGTGTCCGAGTGATGACCTGACCGACATCTGCCTGTTCCAGCGTTATGAAAACAATCCGGTCTTCACACCTGAAGGACCGGCAAGTTGGAGAAACCAGCATATGGCCAATGCCGGAATCCTCTCTCCTGCCAACTCTCCTGACGGCAACTGGTGGATGTATCTTCGCGGCAGCGGCGACAGCCCTTACTACTGTGACCAGATCGGTCTGTACAAGCAGCCGGCGGATGACTTCAAGCCATTCGGACCATGGAAGGAATATGAACATAATCCTGTGCTTCCGGTGGGTCAGTCGGGCAGTTTCGATGACGGTTTCCTTCTTGACACAGCACCGGTGGTCGGAAAAGACGGGGTGGTATATGTCTACTATAACGGCAACAACCGCAACAGGAGCCAGCATGGTCTGTGCGTACGATATTCCACTGACGGAGGATATACCTTCACCGGAATCGACGCACCTGTCCTCAAGGGCAAAGGATGCAGTGATGCTGTATATCACGATGGAAAATATTATATCTACTATGGTGGCGGCAACCCTTGCAGACTCTATGTGACAGTCACATCCGACCCTCTTTCATTTGAAGGAGCACAGACATACGAGACTATTCCTATCGGTGGTGGTCCGAGCAATTTCGACTCTCATGCCGTAAACGGTTCGATGATATTCCGTCTCAAAGGTGTTGACAAATGGTTTGCCTCATACCAGGGCAGCAGCAACAGTTATGACTTCCCGGACCGTTTCCATATCGCGGTTTCCGATGACCTTATACATTGGGAAAAGGTCAAGAACGACCAGCCTTTATATACAAGAGGCAGTCCGGGCGAATGGGACCAGGGAGGAATATGGTTCTGTGAGATCATCGAACATGAAGATATGCTTTATCTCTACTACGAGGGTTGGGGACGTGTCGGATATGTCGAGAATCGCGACCAGCCTTATTTCTCAGGACGCTCATGCATAGGTGCGGCATCTGCATCCAAGGCGGACTTCCTGAAATGGTGTGGAATAAAATAGACAATTAATGAAAATAAATCTTAAACCTGCAGTGCTGCTCCTGGGTGCAGCGCTGCTTTTCACCCTATGTGAGCCTGCATCAGATGGTGAAGGTTCAGGTCAGACCAATCCTCCTGCTGAAGTTGAGGATGACGAGGAGGATGTACCTCAGGTCGAGGATCCTACGTTGATGACGATAGCAAATTTCGAGACCAGTTTCCTCATATTCAACGAGAAGGGAGGGAATCTGGAGTATTCGGTAGTGACCAATCCACGGAAGAAGGGTGTCAACACTTCCCGTCGATGCGGTCTTGTGGAATCCGGTGGCGGAGCGTGGGAATTCATCTGGTCTGAACCATATGCCAAGAACTTCGACTTCACTGCAAATCCTCCTGTATTCAAGATGAAGGTGCTTGCGCCTAAGGCGGGAGCAAAGGTGTATATGAAACTGGAATCATCGGACTATGCCTCTGTTGCAAAGCCAATGGAAATCCAGAATGTGGTGACCACCAAGGAGGGCAGATGGGAAGACCTTGTGTTTGATTTCACAGACATGAAACCTGCATCCAACCGCTACAACAAACTTGTATTGCTTTTCGATGCCGGAACCGCAAGTTCTGACGAACAGTGGTACTTCGATGAAATCCGTGTGCCGAATGACGACCTTACAGACATCTGCCTGTTTCAGAGATGGGAAGGAAACCCTGTCCTGAAACCGGTGGACGGCAAGAATGACTGGATGAACTCCCATATAGCCAATGCTGCAATCATATCTCCGGAACATTCGATTGACGGTAACTGGTGGATGTATGCTCGTGGCGGAAACGACAGAAACAGCAGTAATGAGCAGATAGGCGTATTCACCCAATCGTCCGAGACATTCAGCCCTTTCGGTCCGTGGATTCCTTATGAGGGCAATCCTGTCATCGCCAATGGTCCTGCCGGATCATATGATTCATGGAGGGCCTTGGATTCCACACCTGTTGTCGGAAAAGACGGCGTGACCTACCTCTATTACAAGGCGAGAGGTGCTGACGGAAAGAGCCACACCGCTTGTGCCTATTCATCAGACGGATTCAATTTCACCAAACTTCCGGAACTATGGATGATGAATGAAGGTCCGACAGACGCGGTATATCATGAAGGGAAATATTATATCTATCTTGGTGACAAGGTCTATGTAACTGAAGATCCACTGATAGCAGAGGGAGCGGAAGTATATCCGACCTTCTCCCCGGGAGGCGCTCCTTCCAACTTCGACGACAAGATATTCTTCGGAAACATGCTTTTCCGCCTCAAGGGAGTGGACAAATGGTTCATGGCATATCAAGGAAGCGCATCCCAGTGGGATTTTCCTGACCGTTTTCATGTGGCCCTGTCAGACGACCTGATACACTGGACCAAGGTTCAGAATGACCAGCCTTTCTTTTCAAGGGGAAAGGCTGGGGAGTGGGACCAGTGCGGAATATGGTTCCCCGAAGTCATAGAACATGAAGACAATCTCTACATGTTCTATGAAGGTTGGGGAAAAGAAGGGTATATCTCTGACCGCAACAAGCCTTATGCGGAAGGCAACTCCTGTGTAGGCATAGCCATAGCGTCAAAAGCCGCCTTCCTCGATTGGTGCGGGATTCAATAGGATCACTCGATCACGCATCCGGCAAGTTCGAGTTGCTCCATCAGATACTTGTAGTTCTCGTCCTTCGGATGGGTGTTGTCCTTGAAGAATGATTCAAGGCTGCCGCCGGTCTCGTCCATATATTTCTTGTAAGCCGCATCCATGTCGACGTAAGTCACGTAGTTGCGGCTTTCGCAGAATGCCTTGGCGAGAGCGTCACATTCCTTGGCTCTGGTCTCCGGTTTTATGACAAACCATTCAGACGTTCCTATGCTGAAGTAATATATGTTTACATCCGGATATGTGCTGTGAAGCAGGTCTATGAATCTCTCGGTGTAAAATTCGATCTCCTGTGCAGTGACTCCTGACTTTGTTAGGTTAAGGTCGTTGTAACCAAGGTGTATTACGATGTTCTTCAGATTCTCGTCGAATGTCTTGACTATGGATTTTGTCCAGTTGAGCCATTGCCATGTGGTGGTGCCGCCTATTGCAGCCGTATGAGCAGCCTTTCCCTGATAGTCGGTGTAGAAATTCTTCCACCAGCCCACGTCGAAGAACGAGTCTCCGATGAAAAGTGTGAGATTTTTCTTGCCCTCAAGACCGTTCTTCTTGAAATCATTGATCTTATTTCCGAGCCATTCGTTCTCAAACTGGTTGTTGACGACGTTCAATGTCCTGTTGAACAGGTAGTTGGATCCTTTTACGGTATGGACAAACCTGTCATCCCTGAATTCCACGATATCATCGTATGAATATGGTTTCCTTTCGTCGCCTGGGTCATACGAGCGAGCCTTTAGCATGGCATATGGACCGTCCTTCGGATTTTCATGGTTGTTGTTGAATCTGATGAAGTAGCGGTATTCGGTTCTTCCGTCCTTCAATGTGGTTACCAACTCATGTCCAAGGACGTTTGTGGTATTGTTCAGATAGATATCTCCGCTTTTCCATAATGCGATGTAGGTTTCCATGCCGAATCCATGAGTAGGACCGTAACCCATATTGTGCTGCCACAAGGAAAATTCCATATGAGAGGATTCTTTCCATTTGTTTGCTCCTTCTACGTAATCATGGTTCTGATATGCATAGATGTAAAGTCCTTCGTCTTCTGCAGAGGCTGCATATCCCCATTTGTCAGGAAGAGGGCCCTGTGCCTTTTCAGGCAGAGGATACAGACTTTCCGGCTTGAATCCGATGCGTGAAGTGACGAACCAGCCCTTTCCTGCATGAGTATGGAGTTTCGCTCCTTCGGAAGATACTATGAAGTCGTGGGCGTTGTATCTGCCCTTCTTCTCAGGGTCGTATGAATAGAACTTGATGCGGGTCTTCTCGCTTGGAGTCTTGCTGCATTTTATCTTGATGAGATACTCCACAGAAGTTCCCTCTGTCTTTACTGTCAGGGAGTGGCCTGCGATACATTCGTTTTCCTGAATGACACAGGTGCCGGACCTGTATGCGCAGACCTTGAGGGGAACGTCTGCGCCCAGAAGGGATTCATCCATGATATCTGCCTGAACATGAGCGTCTTGCTGCGCCTGAGTGAAATGCTGGACCATATGGATATATATGGAATCTCCACTCACCTTTGCATCGTAGGTGTAATTTTCAGGTGCTCCGGACTGGTATGCCTTGGATGTTGCATACGATGAGACATCGATTTTACTCTCTCCTTTTTCTTCCGGAATGTCGTCCTTCGAAGAACACGACATACACATTGAAAACAGGAAACATCCTGCAACAGCAGTGACTGACTTGATAAAGCCATTGATAATGGTTCTGATTTTCATAATGTGGTTATATTGGTTTGTTCGGCAAAAGTACTTGTCTTGCTGTACGAAGTGCGTCAAAATTCTTTCAGAAAGATGGACGATTCGATTAAACTGAAGTCTCATCCATTTTTCCTATCTTTGCAGGACGAAACGAAAACACATCACATATGGCGATAAGAAGATTAAGCGAGTGGAATGAAACGGCTAAGACATGGCCGCTTTCGGCATCTTTGGTATCAATAGCGGTTTCTCTGGCGTTCCTTTTCTGGAAAGGATGTGACATCACGTGGCTGCATGCCATCATAGGTCTGCCGCTGCTCTGTCTGGCAATGACAGGATTCCTCTATAAGTTCCTGTTCCCGACATTCCGCCGCAACAATATCACGAATGTCCTCGTGCATGTGCTCTGGACTTCATTCATGGCTCTGGCGACCTCCTTCATGGCGACAGGGAAATTCCATTGGAGCATTCTCGCCGCCATCATCCCTGTAGGACTGATAGCATCGGGCATCACCCATGGAAAGAACAAGGTCGCGGCATATTCCTATGCATTCGAAGTGCTTGTAACATATGCCTACCTTGCAATCTGCTCCATCATCGGAATCTTCCCTATGGCGACGGTGATAGTGTTCATGACCATCCCTATTGCGCTCGGATGCTCCAAGACGATGGTCAATTCAATAGAAGGCGGCGCACATCTCACCAGGGATCTGGGAGCGCGCACCGCCAACCTTCTTCATCTGTTCTCGATACTTCTTGCCGCTGCTTTCATCGCCGGAAGAATCATCTGAGACGTCAGTCATTTGTAATCACGTAGGTCTTTTTCTGAGGACCGACACCTTTTATCACAAGTCTTTCCCAGCCCGGCGGCAGGAGAGGCTTGTTCTGTATTATACCCTTGTCCGTAATCTCAAGTCCTCCGAATCCGAACAGCACTGTCTGAAGCATTCCGCCTGCTCCGGTCGTGAAATACGGGTTGTTTGATGTCGGGGTCTCTGCAAACACGCCGAACGGAGGCCTGCTGTTCGGTTTATATGCCCTGTCGAACATCTTTCCGGCCTTTTCCTTGTGGCCGAGACGGGCGTACTGGGTGGCGAATGCGCTGAATGTCATTGCCGGACCGTGTACCATATCCACCTTGTCCTCATAGTACTGAAGATCCCTGAGCATCTGACCCTTGTCCTTGACAAGGCCGAGAGGGTAGACCAGAAGGTTCACGTCCGCCTGCTTGATCTGCTGCCCTGCATATCCTTCATACTCCCAGGTCACTCCGTCCTTGGAGAGTATGCGGATTCCCTCGGCAATGCGCGACCACTGATGAGGCGCCTCATATCCGCAAAGGCGCGCTGCCTTGACGGCGTTGCGAAGGGCGATTTTTGCCGCTGCATTGGTAAATGCATTATCGGTCACGTTCTGGGCATATTCATCCGCACCGACCACTCCGGCTATGGAATATGTTCCGTCATGGTTGTCCCTGACCCTGCTTGTCCAGAACTCCGCAATTCCTTTCAGAAGTTCCCATCCGGTCTCGCGCAGCCAGTTGATATCCTTTGTCACGCAGTAGTAGTTCCATGCCGCAATGGCGATGTCTGCGGTGACATGATGCTCCATCGGTCCTGTGATGGCCCATACCGGTGTGGCCTCTTCGCCGAATGAATCGGACTCCCAAGGGTACATGAGTCCCCGGTATCCGTAGTCGCCGGCCTTTCTGCGGGCCGCCTCCATCCTGTCTGTCCTGTAGTCGACCATGGAGCGGGCGATTCCCTGGTTCAGAAGAAGCATAGGCGGATACATCCACAGTTCGGTGTCCCAGAATATATGTCCGTTATATCCCTGTGAGGAAAGTCCCATTGGCGGAACGCTCAGACGGGTTCCCTCGCGGCAGGAAGAGTACAGGCTGTAGAGGGCGAATCTGACTGCCTCCTGAGCCTTGATGTCTCCGGTGATCTCTATGTCGGACTCCCAAAGACTGTCCCAGAGCCTTCTGTGACCGGCGATGATCACTTCCGGTCCGGACCTGTCTATATATATGAGTTCCCTGCGGCTTTCGCTGTACGGATCTGAATATTCAGCGGTGGTGCATATCGAACCGATGATGCACAGGTCGATCTGCTCGTCCTTCTTCATGCGGAATTCGACGCTTGCACATTCCCCGTTCTGCGAATATTCACCTTTTGATTCGTCATATATGAACATCGACGCGGCGGATACGTCATATCTTCCATGTGCCGTAAGCGCGTCCCTCTGCTGCAGACGTATGCGTCTGCCGTCCGCATCGAAGTCTCGGTGGTTATAGCGGGATTCCTGATATCCTTCAGGTACGCTTATCCTCTTGTCGAACCTGACAGAAACCGGACTGAGAGCCTTGAGACTTATCTTGAACATGGCGCTGTGAGGAAGGTTTCTCAGGGCAATGAGGGAATATGATACATCCACCTTGCCGTCAGCAGTGAAGGACGTCCTGTGCTCGGCATTCCTGAGGTCTATGTCCTGGCTCCAGCGGGTGTATGAAGACATGTACTCACCATCCACATGCATGCTTATGTCGAAAGGATTGAGTCCGAGCACAGCGCAGTTGACGGTGGTGGCGTCATTGAGTTCAAACACATTGTTCAGCACAATCTGCCTTACTGAAAAAGGCTCTTTCCAATGGAGTACGCCCAAGGTGCCGTTTGCGGCGGAAGCGCCGGTGTAGTCGCTGCATTCTCCCTCCACATGGAGAGTCCAGCCGTCCTGACCGTTCATCTGAGCAGGCAGGAGAAGGCATCCGGCAATAAACAATGCCGATAAAATTTGCTTTACCATATCTGATAGAATTTTTGCCCTGCCGAAGGCCGTTCAAGACCGTCGGCAAGGCAAATATAAACAGAAGTTTTTATTTTGAGAGTCTGTACACGATGCATCCGTGTGCCGGGATTTCCAGTTCGTAAGTGTCCTGCACAGGTACAGCCTTATGTTCCCAGATGTCACGCACCGACCCGGGAGTGAATGTGCATACATCCGAAATCTTCAGACTGCGTTTTCCTGCGGTGGCCTTCCTGTTGAACACCGCCACCACCACGGAGCCGTCGGTCATCTCCCCGCTCCAGATGTTGCTGTCTTCGTTCAGCGGGTCGGAAGACTTAGGCTTTCCTACGAATCCGTCATCCATCAGAGCGAGAAGTTCCCTGTTCTGATAGAACTTGATCCGTGTTCCTGCGGATGTGCACAGGTCGGCAACGGTCAGAGGACCTCCTGCCATCACGTTGAGCGTCACCACAGAGCGGCACTCGTCCTCGGTCTCGAAAGTGTTCAGACGGATGAAGTCTCCGTCCAGCATGACCTTGCCTCTGCCGCTAATACGTGAGAAATAGATGAATCCGTCGAAAGGATTGGAATACTGGGACCAATGCTGGTGATGTATTCCCTTGTCCCTGTCCGAAAACATATACCATCCGCCCGGACCGGTATCGCTTCCGATTCTGATCATATGGGCATAGTTCTTTTCGGTCGCCGCGTCGTTGTACAGATGTGGCATCACCAGAGAGAATATCATCCCGTGTCTGTCGCACTGCTCCCTTATCCATCTGAGTGCCGTAGGGTACATCCAGTCCGGACGGTCAGGACCGACCTTGCCGTATCCCTTGTCGTAACCGTCCTCATACCATGACATGAAGTCTACGCGGAGATATTTCACACCCATTTCAGCATAGTGGTCCACATATCCGCGTACCCATTCCTCTGCGCCAGGACGCTCGAGTTGGACCCAGAGATAATTGTGCATGTTGTGATATTCTCCGCGGTTGATGATGTCCTCGACAGGAATATCCGTGCCTTTTATCATGATGCCTGCGGATGCCGCTCCGGAAGGGACCCAGAGAGGGTTGGCATATACTCCCAGAGTCATTCCCTTGGATTCGAGATATTCGGCCCAGTAGCCGTAGTCATGTTCCCAGTTGAGGGAATGACGGTCGAGATATCCGTCCTGGTCATAGGCGTCTGTCTCGTTCATCCAGCCGTCTGTGGATACCATGGTGAATCCGTAGTTCTTCAGGTTGTCTGCCACCCAGTCTATATTGGTCTTCCAGTCCTTTTCGGACATTGACTTGTTGGTCAGGAAGTTATATTCGTAAGGACTCCAGTATCTCGGTGCCTTGTGCTTGTGCTCCGGATATACGGGGATATATGACCTTACGCTCAGATATGCGCTGTCGGAATCCTCGCTGATCTTCCATGCCTTGGATGCCACCACCTTGACCTTGACCTTAACGCTCACAGGTGTGTCCTGCTGTATCTTGAAACGGTCTATGATCAGTGCGTTAAGTGCGGTGCCGCTCATGGTGTATGAACTTGTGCCACCGGCAAAGGACTTGGTCCAGACATTTTCCGGATGTCCTTCCGCACTGATGGTAAGCACGCTTTTGGCCGACGGATTGCCGTCCACTCCGCTCCAGTCTATCTTCAATGTCTCTTCGGAGGAGTTGTCCTGAGACAGAGAGTAATCTGTTGCAGACAACTGCAGGGATGTGGAAACCGCTGCACGGCCTGTGTCCTGCGGCTCACTCTGACATGAGGCGCACAGGACACAAAGTGCAGTCATTATGTTAAAGATGTTTTTCACTTTATCCGTTCAGTTACTTCTTTACGAATGTTATCGTCATATTCCTGATGTTGACAGTAACAGTGTATGTTCCTGCTTCAGGAATGTTCCAGTTGGTGTCGTTCTGCTTCCATACGATAGGAAGAGCCTTGCCTGATTCGGCGTTGATTCCACCGTAAGGTGCTGTGAATCTTGGGCTTGACCAGTCGGTCTTGGTCACGTCGCACATGATGTGGAGTCCGTCTGCGCCAAGTTCACCGGTCCATGTGTAGTTGCCGTTGCCGTCAGGGAGGAGAGTAGAGTTCTCATACGACTGGTTCCAGCCGTTAGGCGCTGCGTTACCGATCAGACCGAGTGAAGGATAGTTCTCCGATGCCACGTCAAGCGAGTTGATGGTCCATTTGATCTTGCCGTACATGTCGATCTCGATGGTGTAGTCACCGCTGTTGCGGATCACCCATTTCCAGTCTTCGCCTCCGATATTGCATGAATATTCGGTTCCTTCTGCAGCGGATACTCCAGGACCTTCCGTCTGGGCAAGAAGTTGGCTTGTACCCCAGTCGTTTCCATACTGGTTGCAGACGAACTTCAGTTCACCGTTGTTGAGGTGGCCTGTCCATTTCCATGTGTTGCCTTCCTTTGTGAGAGGAGTCATGTTTGCAGAATCCCATCCGCCAGGTGAAGCAGGACCTACCATCTTGATGTTCTCGAACGATGTGATGAGACTTCCTGTGAGTTCATAAAGGATGGTCATCTCGTCGATGTCTATGGTGATCTTGTATGTACCCGGAGTCACGATTTTCCACATGTTGTCGCCTCTCGGACCTCCGACTGCAGCAAGGACTATTCTCTGGGATTCTCCCGGAACGACTTCCTTGTCTTTTTCGGTTGCGATGTACTGGTCCACTTCCCAGCCTGCAGAAGATGGGTCGTTGAGGAAGCGCATTGTTCCGGTCTTGAGCGGCCCTTCCCATGTGAAGACCTTCTTGTCGGTAGTAGAGAGGAGGGTAGGATTCACTGCGTCCCAATCGTTAGGTGTTGCAGGACCTACCATTCCGATGTTGCTGTACTTCTTAGTCTTGAGGTCGAACTGGAGGGTTCTGTCTGCAAGATTTACTGTGATTTCCCAGATACCCCATGCAGGGACTGTCCATGAATATTCCTTTCTCGGATTGTCGCTCCTTCTGTCAAGAGTGATGTTCTCGAGTGTTCCTGAAACGATTTCCTTCTTGTCTGAAGCAGGAATGAGGCAGTCCACGTTCTTTGTGCCGTCAGGCTCCACAAGGATGCGGAGGCTTCCTCCCTTCTGGAGTTCGCCCTTCCATGTGAATACGCCTTCTCCCTTTGTCATTGCAAGAGCCTTTGAAGCGTCATCTCCGGCCTCTGTGGCTGTTCCCATGACTGCAAGAGCGGAATATTCGGTCATCTTTCCGAAAGGAATCACGCTGAAATATACAGAAGCGGATGATGCGAGAATGCCTGATGCTGAATATGCCTCCACAACAGCCTCGACGTCAGCGGTAACTGAAGCCTCAAGTGCGAGTTTCTCCCTTACGAGTGCGTTGAAGTCTGCATTTGTGAATGACAGAGTCTTTTCGCCTTCGTTCTCGATTGTCTCAGATTTTCCACCGGCCTTGAGTACAAGACGGTAAGATGCACCTGTGTACTTGTTCTCGTCTGTCCATGAGAATGTCACGGCAGTCTCTGCACCGGCCTCTTCGGAAAGGTTAACTGTGAGCGGGTCGATTGTAAGTGCAAGAGGCTTGATAGGAGATTTTACTGTCACCTTCACCTCTGCTTCGCCACTGTTCACTATCTTTCCGTCCTTGACGGCATTCACCACTACATTTACGCTCACCTGAGTGTCTTCTGCTACATTCCACTCGCCGAGGATAGCCTGCAGGGCCGCTCCTGTGCATTTGTAAGGACTTGTTGCAGATGGGACATCGTGTTTCTTGGTCTCGTCTCCCTTGAGAGAGAAGGTGATTGCATATGTCACAGCCTCTGTGTATACGCTGTTGTCGGTCCATGAAACCTCGAGGAGATTCTCCGAGGCGTTCTGCTCTGTGACGGTGATTTCCGATGATGCATTCAAGGAGATGGCCTTGATGTCATCTGTCTTTTCTACGTCATCCGGATTGCAGGATGTCAAGAGTGCCATCGAAACTAGCGACAGCAATGCGGTCAGTGTTTTCTTCATGATGTTTTTAATTGATGTGTTATACTATATTTTTTCAAATTTGATTCTGAGTCTGTCGATGTCGAGGGTGATGCGGTAATTTCCTGCCTCGGTGATCTTCCACTTGTTGTCAGGTCCTCCCGGTGGAACGAACTGCACCGAAGTCACGGTGAGGTCTTCCTGTCCTGCTGTTGTCGCCATATAGAAAGGAACATCCCACGATGCCTCTCCTGCAGCAAATTTCAGTTCTCCGGTCTTCAGAGGACCTTCGTATACAAATTCACCCGTATTCTCTGTCCATACAAGAGGCGTTGCATCCTCGATGGTCCATCCGTTAGGGGTAGCGTCTCCTACCATATATATGTTGTCATATGCCGGATGATAAATAAGGTCGAGCGTGCCTTTCTTGATGTTCACGCGCACTGTATATGACTGTTCGCGCTCCATCACCAGACGTACCGGTCCGCTCTGATATTCCTGAATCGCGGTTTCCGAACCTTTGCCGTATGCAGGGGTCAGGGAGGTGTTGCTCTTTATGAAGAGGTATTCTCCCGGAGTGAAGTCGCATTTTATGCTATATATCCTCGAGAGGACTTCCTCGTTCATCTTCAGTGCCTTTGAAGGGTCCCATCCGAGAGGACTGCCGTCCACTGTCACGGCATCTCCGATTATATAAAGAGGTGCGGATGTCAACTTATAGGTCTTCACGTCGAATGCTGTGACTGCCACCTGCGGCATGATGAACTTGTCGGCGGTATGGCGTGCGATGACTTTTGCTTCCAGACGCACCATTTCTCCCGGAGTGATGTTCCACTGCTCGAGGCAGAGGTCGTTGAGTTGTTCCACGGTATATGACTTTTCGTAGACATCCTCGCCGAGGACCTCCAGTTCGGTAGCGGTGGCGAAGTTGTTGTCCGCGATGTCTATCTTGAAGCAGTATGTGACCTTTACGTTGTCGTTGTAACTGTAACCCTTGTTCCAAGTGAATGTGACGGCGGTCTGCTTGTCCTGTGACTGGTCCAGAATCACTTCGTCAGCGCTTGAAGCGATGCTTATGCGCTCGCCCCCGATAGGAGCGTAAGGGTTTTCTTCTCCTCGGCATGCAGCAAGCAGCAGGAGGGACGATAATGATATGATTGCTGTTCTTCTCATGTCCTTTATTCTTTAGAAAGCCAGTAAGGGTTCTGTACGAGATTAGGGTTCTTGTCCATTTCAGTTGCAGGAACAGGCTGGAAGTAGAATGCCTTGCGGTAACTTCTGGCTATGTCCAGGGTAGTCCTCTTGAAATATTCGCTTTTTGTGGTGGCACTTACGTTCATTCCTTCCACCTGTCCGTTCAGAAGGATTTCAGCCTCCTTCCATCTGCGAAGGTCGTTGTATCTGATTCCTTCGATGCAGAGTTCCACCCTTCTTTCCTTCTTTATCAGGTCGCGCATCAGGTCTTTGTCTGAAGCATTGACGCTTATGCCGTTCTCGGCACTGTTGTACTGCGGCAGACCCGCCCTTTCCCTGATGCGGTTGAGGTAGAGGAGGATGTCGGCATTGCCCGGATCATATTCGTTAAGCGCTTCTGCATAGTTGAGGTAGACTTCTCCGAGACGGTAGAGTATTCCCGGACGGTATACATAGGTGTTGTTCATCACATGCACATCCGGACTTACCTTCTTTCTGATGAGATAGCCTGCCTGAGGCGAGTCATATCCGCCTCCGTCCATCGAGTGGTTGTGGAACTCGGTCCTGCGGGAGGACTGGCGGTACCATGCGTCATTGTAAAGTACGCAGACATAGAACCTTGGTTCGCGGTTGCAGTACATGTTGTATGTTCCCGCTGTGGTGATTTCACCCGGAGTGTCCGTAGGGGATCCGAGGTTCCATGAAGTGTTTCTGATGTCTGAAGAGGTAGAGAAGCCTGTCTCGCTATATCCTGACATTGGGTCGTCTATTGAAAGCCCGTTCTTCATGAAGAACGCATCCACCAATGACTGGCTCACTCCCAATGCACCGTTCCCTCCGCTTCCGCGAGGCTGTGCGTGCTTCTCATAGTCCCAGAGGTCGCATCCGCCCGGACGAGGGAATAGTATCTCCTTGTTGCCGTCGCTCCATCTTGTGAACATCATGTTCTGATATGACAGGAACGGGTCTATGTTTCCGTCACTTCCTTTTTCAGTGTAGAGTGCATATCCGTTCGCTTCCGCAAGGTCTATCAGGTCCTTGCATGCCTTTGCAGCCCTTTCCCATTTCTTCGGGTCATATTCCGTGCTGAAGAGGTTCTCGCCGGATCTGTTGCGGTACTGAGCGTAGTCTGGGTTGCCGTTGACAAGAGGCGATGCCGCGAAAAGAAGCATTCTTGCCCTTACTGCGTGACACATCACCGATGTGGCGCGTCCGAACTTGTTGTTATTGATGTAGAAGGCTGGAAGATTCTTTGCTGTTTCAGTCAGTTCCTCATCTATCCAGTCCACTATTTCGTCGAACGGGGTCTGCTCCAGCATCAGTTCGTCATAACTTGCATCTGCAGAGACGAGTCCCGGCTTGAACGGTATGGGACCGTATGTCTCCAGAAGAAGCCAGTAGTAATAGGCTATCATGAAACGCGCCTCGTTCTTCATCAGTTCCACCTCCGACGCAGGAACTCCCGCATTCGGAAGAGGTTTCACATTGTCAATGAATATATAGGCGGAACGGATATATTTCGGAAGTTCCGTCCAGTAGTTCATCTGCCATTCGGATGCCGGAGACCAGTTGCCCGCAGCCATGTTGAGTATGTTCCAGCCGAATGTGGTCCATGCGGACGGCAGGGTACAGTCGTCGCTCATCGCGTCATAGCCGGCAAATTTCATATGGTCCCAGTATGGGTCGGCGATGCCGGCATAGACTCCGGCGAGCCAGTCTTCGGTTCTGGTCTTGTCGTTGAAGACCATCTCCAGGGTCAGTTCGTCTTCCGGCACCTGATCGAGCCAGTTGCAGGCGGTTGCTCCCGTGAGCAGGCAGAGTACTGTGAATATCTTATATATGTTCTTCATCGTCAGGCATTTTAGAAGTTAACAGTTGCACCGATTGACCAGGTCCTCATGGTAGGGTAGATCAGACCGTCGTTCGCTCCGACCTCCGGATCCCACAATTTGAATGCGGAAATGCAGAAGAGGTTGTTTCCGCTCAGGAATATCCTGAACTTCTTGAATGAATAACCCACTTCGAGAGTCTTCAGACGTACGAAACTCATGTCCTTCTTCCACCATGTCGAAGCCTGCTTGTTGTTCTGGCTCGTTCCGTAGGTGAATCTCGGGTAGAATACGTCCTGGCGCGGATTGTCCACGCTCCAACTGTCGGTATAGTTGGTATGTATGTTTCCGAGGACTCCGGAGCCGCTTCCGGGAAGGAAGAGGTCGCTTCCGATGACGCGGTATGTGCTTCCGGCACCCTGGAAGAATGCACTCAGGTCGAGATTCTTCCACCTTACGCTTGCTCCGATTCCGAATATTATCTCCGGAGTCTCGGTGCCGCCGATAGGACCTTTGTCCTCATCATTGATGATGTTGTCCTTGTTCATGTCCTTGTACCTGATGTCTCCGGGACGGACCTTGCCGTACGACTGGGCAGGTATTCCCTCCTTCAGTTCACCGGTCTCCACATTCACGAAGTCATCATCGGTGAACAGGCCGATTGCGGTAAGTCCGTAAAGTGTCGACACGGACTCTCCGGTGAACGACCGGTATGTGCCTATCACAGAAGGAGCCTCGTCCTTTTCTATGATTGTATTGTGGGCATAGGTGAATGTTCCCTTCATCGACAGGAACCAGTCTTCGCCGAACTGCTTGTTGAACTCGAGCGAGAGGTCCACTCCGTGATTGTCCACGATTCCGTAGTTCGCATATGGCGCGTTGATGAATCCTGCAGATCCGGGAATGGTGTTTCTCTGCATGAAGATGTTGCTTCTCCTTTCATAGAAATAGTCTGCCTGAAGGTTGAAGCAGTGCCAGAGTCCCAGTTCGAATCCCAGGTCGAGTTTCGCCGATTTTTCCCATGTGAGGTCTGCGACGCCCTGATTGCCTTCCCAACGTCCTGTATGGGCATCGTTTCCTACAGTATGGTGTCCGCCGCTTCCTCCCGCTCCCCAGGAATATCCGTCGTTGGTGCCGAGGGTGGTGATATATGCGAAGCGTCGTCCCTGGATGTCATCGTTTCCGACGATTCCGTATGATCCTCTGAACTTGAGTTTGGAGATTATCTGCTTTATCGGCTGCATCCAAGGTTCTTCCGAAGCGAGCCATCCGAGGGCAACGGAAGGGAAGAATCCGAACCTGTGTCCCCTTGCGAAGTTTTCCGATCCGTTGTAACCGAAGTTGAATTCGGCGACATATCTTCTGTCATATGAATATGAGAACCTTCCCGCAAATCCTTGGTCTCTGAAAGGGAGTACGTCTCCCACATCATAACTCCTCTGGTTATAAAGGAGCATGAAGTCGAGGTAATGCTTTCTGAAATCACGGTTATATGTGAGGGCTGTCTCGAAATATGTGGACTGTGCACCGTATGTGCCGCTGCTGCTGTGCGAGAGGAATTCCTGACCATAACTGTATATGTTCATGATGAGGTTTCCATCATCGTCCCTTGACTTGGCCACATTGTACAGGTCCGGGGTCTTTTCCCTTGTGACAGTGCTCTGGTTTGAACTGTCGAAGGCGAAGGTGACGCGAGCCTTAAGACCCGGAGTGATGAACCTGAAGTCCTGTTCGAGGGTCGCCTGGCTCTCTATCTTCGATTTTGATATGCGCTTGAAACCCTTCTGAGTTGCAGATGCCCACGGGTTCTGGTTACCGTCCTTTATTGCGATCAGACCGTTGGAATATATGGTCGGATGTACATCAGGCGGGGTGTTGAAGGCTATGTTGAACAGGTCTTCGATGTCGTGGTTGCAGGTGTTCTGCTTCTGGATATAACCTCCGATGTTTATCTTCAGAAGAGTTGTCTTGGTGATGTCCACATCCACATTCGAACGTATGTTGTACCTTGTCAGCGCTGTCTTTCCGTCCCATGACTGATTCTTGTCGGTGGCCATGATGCCGTTCTCGTTGAATATGGAGGTGGTGATGTTGTAGCGCAGTACAGGAGAACCTCCGTTCACGTTAACATTTACTCTCTGGTTGTATGCATAGTCGTTGGTGATGGCATCGATCCAGTCCACGTCAGGATAAAGATCCGGGTCATATTGTGAACGAGTGAGTTTTATCTGTTTGTCGGTATACGGAAGGATGGTGAAGCCCGAGTCGGATGCGATTCCGTTCATCACCTCCATGAAGTCCGCTGCACCTATGAATGAGGGCAGTTTGGTAGGTTCGCTCATCGCAGCCTCGTATCTCACCGAAACTTTAGGAGCACCGACCTCTCCTCTCTTGGTGTTGATGATGATCACACCGTTGGCTCCTCTCACACCATATACGGCACTTGCTGCGGCATCCTTGAGAATGGAGAACGATTCGATTTCCGCAGGGTCCATGTCGTTGAGGGAACGCTCAACTCCGTCGACGAGAACCAGTGGAGAGGAACTTCCGGAGAATGTGCTTATACCTCTGATCCAGAAATCCGAGTTGTCCTTGCCCGGCTCTCCGGTGCGCTGCACCGCAATCACTCCGGCCAACTGTCCTGCAAGGTTGTTGGAAAGTGATCTGGTCGTTCCCTGCTGGAGTTGTTTAGGTGCCACTCCGTCCACTGCTCCAACCACGGTGAGTCTCTTCTGGGTACCGTAGCCGACCACTACCACTTCGTCGAGTTCCGACAGTTCTTCATGCATCACTATATTGAACTTGGTACGGGAACCTACAGTGGCTTCCTCCTGTTTAAATCCTATATAGTCGAAGACCAGTACGGATTCCTTGCTCGGAACATTGAGGGAGAAATGTCCGTCAAGATCGGTGGTGGTACCGATGGTCGTGCCTTTGATCAGGACCATAAGACCCACCAGAGGCTCGTGGTTCTTGGCATCGAGTACGGTTCCGCTCACACGGATGTCCTTGGATTCCGGCTTCGGTTCCTGTTTTGTGGCTGAGATGATTACGATTTTCCCTTTCATCTCATAACTCAGGGGAGCCTTGATTATCTCGTTCAGAACAGATGTGAGTGAGCGGTTCTGAGCCTGGATGGAGACCTTTGCAGCCTTGTTCAGGTCTGAGGTTTCGTATATGAAGGAATATTCCGTCTGTTCCTCCATCGCATGGAGGACGTCGGCAAGAGATGCTCCGGAAAAATTCAGATTGATGTTCTGGGCTACTGCCACCATGCATGCCAGCAACGCTGAGACGACGGTAGCAAGCCGTTTCATTTTTAAGGATAAGTTCATCAGTCGTGTTGTTAATATGGGGTTGGTTCTAATCGGTCATATGGTCCTCCGTTACGATTCGGTAACGGTGATGGAGTTGCCGTCAATGCTGTATTCTATAGGCAGAATTACTGAAATGGCGTTCAGGATATCCTCGATAGGTTCGCTGTCGTTGAGTTTGATCCTGAACTGACGGTTCTTATATTTCATCGGAGTGTAATGGAATTCGACACCGTAGAGGGACGACAGACGCTCGAGAAGTTTCTGGAGGGAGATCGATGCATAGTCAAGTTTCCCGTTTATCCAGGATATGCTCGGTCTTGTGTCCGTCTTGGTCTTGGTGATGTCTTCCGTATATACATTATATACCAACTGCTCTCCCGGAATCATTTCCACGGATACCTTCTCGGATGCGAAGATTATTGATCCCTCTATAAGGGAAGTGGCTATTTCCGCTTCGTTGCTGTATGCTGTCACATTGAAACGGGTCCCCTTCACCGTGATGTCGCTTCCGGACACATGTACTATGAAAGGCGCATCCGGCATTTTTGTCACGTCGAAATATGCCTCGCCAGTAAGGCTCACCTCACGGGTCTGGGCGATGAAATCTTCGGAATATGTCAGGGACGAACCGGCATTGAGCCATACGGTGGAATTGTCCGGGAGCACGATCTTGGTCTTTTCGTTGAAACCGGTCTCCACCACATGGTTTTCAGGAACTTCGGTCTCTCCGACATATGAATGCAAGGTCGCTCCTGCCACAATGAGCACTGCGGCCGCTGCAGAAGAATACATGATATATTTTCTTCTTCTTGCAGCCTTTCTCCTTTTTATCTCCGACTTTATCCTGTTGAAGGAGAAGATCTGAGGATATCCGGGCGTGTGCTGTTTCCATTCCTTCTCCCAGTCCTCGAAAGTCTGTCGGTTCTCGTCTTTTTCCCTGATGAACTCCAGAATGGCACGTTCTTCCTCTGCGCTGGAAGTACCGTTGAAGTATCTGAAGCAGACATCTTTCATATTATTCATAGTCATCTAGTTATTTCGTCCATTATCTTAAGTGCCTTTGTTATGTGCTTCTCCACCGCCTTTTCGGAAATTCCGAGAGCATTTGATATTTCGCGGTTGGTCTTGCCCTCATGGCGGCTCATCACGAACACCTCCCGGCATCTGGCAGGAAGTGAGTTTATCTTATCGTTCAGGTTCTGGATGAGTTCGTTGTACAAGGTCTTGCTGTCGGAAGCGGAATATGCCGACATGTCCATCCGATAGAGTCTTTCCTCGCATAGGTCGGTTATGGATTCCGACAGGGCGAGACCTTTTCTGGCACTCAGACTCCTCAGGCGGTCAAGACAGCCGTTGCGGAGGATGGTGAACAGAAGCGGTGACCAGGATGATGACGACTTGCCCTGATATTTCTCCCACAATTTGATGAATGTCTCCTGGACCAGTTCTTCGGCCGCATAGTCGTCCTGAAGAAAATGCCTGGCATAATTCACCATTCTGGGTGAATATTCATAGAAAAGGTTCTCGAACGTGGTCTCGTTCAAGGACGATATGTCCATATGCGGCTTCTTGTACATGTATAATAATAACGGATATATGGCACTTTACCCTACCTTGGGGCAGGGAAAATGCGTTAAGATGAATGAAATGTCGATTGTAAGTCCGCTCCTTTATAAAACCAGCATTATGATCTGCGCAGAAATCACCCTGAGGAAAATGGTGATGGGGTAGACTGTCGCATATGCTACAGCGGGTTCATCTCCTTCAACGGTGGAGTTTGCATAATTCAGAGCAATCGGATTTGCCATGCTTCCGCACAGCATTCCGACATTCTTTGCATAATCGGTCTTGAAGATTTTTGAGGCAAAGAATCCGACAACCAGTACAGGAACTACTGCGAGTGATGTGCTGATAAGGATCCATTCAAGTCCCTGCATTGAGAAGACGGTGTCAAAGAATCCGTTTCCGGCGCTCAGTCCCAGTCCTGCAAGATAGATGGTCAGTCCCAACTGCCTGAGCATGAGATTGGCACTTTGACTCATGTATGTCGCTATGTGGAAACGAGGACCGAATGCGCCCATCAGTATGCCGACTATTATAGGACCTCCGGCAATACCGAGTTTCACCGGCATGCTTATTCCCGGGAGTGCAAAAGGGATGCATCCTAAAAGAAGTCCAAGGACGATGCCTATGAATACGGAGGTGAGATTCGGGGTGCGCAGTTGTTTTGCCTCATTTCCCAATATCCTTCCGGCATTTTCGATGGCGCGTTCCTCGCCGACTATGGTCAAGCGGTCTCCCAACTGGAGCCTGAGTGCCCTGGAAGGAAGCAGGTCGATTCCGGCCCTGTTGACGCGTGTGATGTTGATTCCGAATGAGTTGCGCAGTCTCAGGTCTCCGAGTTTTGTTCCGTTTATTTCCGATTTGGTGACAAGTATCTTCCGGGATACAAGTTGGCTGTCTATTGCATTCCAGTTGATGTCCTCCTTGTTCCAGTCCACATTTTCCTGCGGGCCGAAGAGTGCGCTTATCGTCTCTGTGTCCTTTTTGCCGGATATCACCAGAATGTGCTCGTTCTCTTCAATGATGCTTTCTCCTGTAGGGATGATCACCTTCCCGTCCTTCCATATCCTGGATATTACGAACTGGCATTCCGCCATATTGCGTATGTCCTGTATGCTTCTGCCGAATATCGCAGGATTATTCACCTTGTATTCGGAGATGAAAGTGTTGTCTGATGTGTTCCGGGTCTTTTTCAAAGGGCGTCTGTGGAAAGATGTCTTCTGCAGAATCGCCACGCAAAGGACCATTCCTACCAGACCGAACGGGTATCCGGTGGCGCATGCCATTGCCATATTGTTGGCACCCGCGATATTGTCCGGATCAGTCTGAAGCAGTGCCTGCTGGGCGGCTCCGAGCATAGGAGTGTTGGTCACGGCTCCGCAGAACAGTCCCATCATGTCAGGAAGGCTTATTCCACAGACCCTATGTATTGCGAGCATCATCAGAGTGCCTGTCACGATAAGCATGAGTCCTAGCGTGTTCAGTCTGAATCCTCCTTTCTTGAATGCTGAGAAGAATCCGGGTCCGACCTGCAGGCCGAGTGCATATATATATAGTATCAGTCCGAAGTTCTGCAGGACGGTAAGCATGTCGTGATTGACACTCAGACCGATGTGGCCGATGATGATTCCCGTGAAAAATACGAAAGTGGATCCGAGGCTCACTCCGAAAATCCTGATTTTTCCAAGAGCGAGTCCGACTGCGCAGATGAGCGATACTACCAGTACTGCCTGAATGAAGGTCTGCTGGGTGAATACTTCTATGATCCAGTCCATTTAATAAAGAATAAGTCCCGCCACAGCGCCAAGTCCGATGATGGCGAAAGGCCCAAGTTTCTTGAGATACAGGGTGATGAATGCAGCAATGCAGATGATGTAACTCTTCCAGTCGATGAAGTTCTCCGGAGTGGCGAGGCTCAGCGCAGCCGTTCCTATAAGACCGAGAGTCGCCGGCTTCAATCCTGACAGTACGCCTTTGAATATATGGTGGTCCTTCCACCTGTCATATACCTTGCACAGCAGAAGGACGATTATGAACGAGGGAAGTACCACGGCAAATGTGGCGGTGAACGATCCCAATATGCTTACAAATTCTGATGCACCGGATTCTGCCAGCACTTCATAGCCGATGTATGTCGCCGAGTTGATACCGATAGGTCCTGGTGTCATCTGTGAGACTGCCACAATATCTGTAAACGTAGTGTCATCTATCCATCCGTGTACATTGACCACTTCGTTCTGGATAAGGGACAGCATGGCATATCCACCGCCGATGGTAAACATGCCTATCAGAAAAAACGTCAAGAAGAGTTCTGCGAATATCATTTCTTTCCCTTATACCAACTGATGAACACGGCCATCACGATTACACATATCAATATATATATAGGAGAAACCTTCAGGAAACACACCAGAGTCATCGAACCTAAGACAATGATCCATGACCACCATTTCATCTTCGTTGCCTTGAGCATGTCGAGCATAGGTACACCGATGAGAGCCACCACGACAGGCCTGATGCCCTTGAAGGCGCGTATCACATATTCGTTTTCCTGAAATGCCGTGAAGAACATGGCCACAAGAAGGATGATCAGAAAAGGGGGAAGGCAACTTGCAATGGTCGCCACCACGCTTCCTTTTGTTCCGCGCAGGCGATGCCCTGTCAGGATGGATATGTTCACAGCGAACAGTCCGGGAGCGGTCTGCGCGAGGGTGATTATGTCAATGAAGTCTTCATCGGTAAGCCATTTCCTCTCGACCAGTTCGCTCTTGATTGCTGCAATCATGGGGATGCCTCCACCGATGGTGAAGGCTCCGATTTTCGCGAAGACGCGGAATATTTGCCAGTATGATATCATTTTCTCGGCAAAAGTAGAAAATATTTTATAAATATATATATATATTTGCAACGAGTGCGTTATTTGCGCCGTTGAGTTTAGGTAGTACTTATTATGCTAGAGACAAAGGGGAAGGCAGTTCGTGTTTTTCTCACATATTTTTTTCTCTTTTTACCATTGCTCCTTTCCGCTGTGGAAAGACATGATGCGGACTCTTCAGTGACGGAAACGTTCAGCCTTCATTATGTCTGCGACAGCATAGATGTGGATGCCGCCTACATGGCCAATGAGGCTTCTTTGGAGCGCATCAGGTACTATCTCGAAAACTCTCCGAGAATCGACAGTATAATCATCTGTTCCTGGGCCTCTCCCGAGGGACGTTATGCCCACAATAAATATCTTTCTGAAAAACGAGGCGAGGCAGCGCGCAGAATCCTTCTTTCCAATTCGCCGGACAGTGCGAAATTCAATTCGGGCAAAATTCATCTGAGTCCGTTGGCGGAAAACTGGCCGGGACTCATATCGCTGGTGGAGCAGAAATACTTCCGTCCGGACAGGGATGTCGTACTCAGGATTCTGAAGGATCCGAGGATAAGCGACGATGTGAGAAAATGGCGCCTGCGCCAACTCGACAACGAGCGCTCATGGCGTTATATGGTCGAGCAGTATATGCCTGAACTGCGTGCCGCTACATGGGTTTGTACCTGGGCGGAGGTCATCGACCCTCTTCCGGAGCCGGAGGAACCGCAGGATGTGCTTGTGAGTCAGGGCCGTATCGCGCAGAAGGAGTTGTCGGCGTCCGTTGACGACCTGGAAAGGACGAAGCGTACCATCCTGGCGATGAAGACCAACATGCTCTATGATGCTGTGACCGCTCTCAACTATTCGGTTGAGATTCCTATAAACGAGAGTTTCTCCGTCCTTTATGAGCAGCACACTCCTTGGTGGCTGTCCAAGGACAACCGAAGATGCCTCGAATTCCTTACCTTCGGCGGAGAGTTCCGCTGGTGGTTCGCTCCTCGCACAAGACAGGAGACATCGGACCGCAAACTCAGGGATGCCCTCGTGGGACATTTTGTCGGAATAAACTGTTGGGGGGGGCGGGCCGATATCCAATGGGACAGAAAGTTCGGATGCTACCAGTTTGACCTTTTCAGTGCAGGACTTACCTACGGCTACTCACTTCCTGTAAGCCGTTTTCTCAATATCGAGTTTTCAATTTCTGCGGGATATGCGAGAATCCCGTACTGGCATTATATACCTACAGATGACTGGTCCCTTCTCATCAGGGACAGGAACAATGCCGGAACTCTCCATTATATAGGTCCGACAAAGGCTGAAATAAGCCTTGTGGTGCCTATCAGAGCCACATTCAACAAGAAAGGAGGTGCAAGATGAGACGTCTGCTGAACATACTCCTTCCTGTCATCCTCCTTCTGGCGGCATCATGCGAAAGAAGACCTATGATGGAACTTTCCAATACCCACTACGTGCGAGTATACGTCAGTGAGGATATCAAGAATGTGACCACAGGATTCTATAATGAAGAATACGAAAGACCGGAATACAAGTCTCCGGACGTGCTCAGGGTGATGCTTGCAGACCCTCAGTCTGGTGCTGTACGTGCCGAGAGGTTCCTCAGGAACAAGGGGCAGGATTCCAAGGGACTGTACTATGACGGATATATAATCGCCGATCCGGGAGAATATACACTTCTGGCATATAACTTCGACACAGAGTCTACCATAATATCAGACCCTTACAATTACCGCAAGGCCTACGCTTATACTGACGGCATCGCCTCCCATCTGAAGACAAAGATACCGAGCCGTGCGGTCAAATCGCCTTCTGACGAGCCGGAACAGATCGTCTACGATCCGGACCATCTCTTTGCTGCGGACTGCGGCTGCGTGCAGGTGCCTTATGTTGACTATATCGACACTCTCCGGACTCCTGAGGGCGACCACTTCCATGCAGAGAGCATCGTCAAGTCGTATTATCTTCAGGTCAGGGTGAAGGGCGTGCAATATGCCACATCTTCGATAGGACTTCTTACCGGCATGTCCGGTTCGGCAGTGCTCCATTCAAAGGCTATGAATGAGGACAGTAACGTCACGGTATATTTCGAGATGCTCCCGGGAAACAATCCTTCTTCGGGCATCATGCGTGCCACTGATGATGAGGCGATAATATATACGACATTCGGAACATTCGGAAAACTTCCGGATGCCGAGAACGAACTGGAGATAACCTTTGACTTCCTGACAGTATATGGCAAGGCGCATAGCGAGACCATCGATATCACGGATGTCTTTGCTACACCTGAGGCTAAGAACCAGCAATGGCTGCTTCTGGATCATGTTATAGTGATCCCTGAACCGCCGAAATCGTCCGGAGGCGGATTTGCCCCTTCATTGGATGAATGGGGAGACATAACGACAGATATCATCATCTGATGATACGGTGTAAATTGAAAAACAACAATTATTATATTTTAAACAACTAATTTTACTAATTATGAAAAAGTTATTTTTTATTGCTGTCATCGCAAGCGTAGCGCTTGCCGGCTGCATTAAGAACGATCCGGCTCCGTCGGTGAACGATCAGAACGAGATTACATTCTCGACTCCTGTGGTGGCTTTGAATACAAAGGCCTCTGCTGTAGTTGAAGGTACTACTTATCCAACAGAAATTCCTTTCTCTGTCTGGGGATGGTATAAGAAGGATAATGTAACGGCAGCATATATGACCGATGTGAAAGTTGAATACAGCAACTTTGATATGGGGGATGAAGAGGCAGAGGATGGCTCATGGAGAGCAAATCCGGCTTATTATTGGCCAAAACAGGGCGTTCTCGATTTTGATGCTTATTCTCCATCATCTCTTCAGGGATATAATTCTACCGGTATTGCTGCAGACAAATGTGTTGTGACTTGTGATGCAACTTCTGGTTTGTCATTCGAGAACTTTGTAATAGGTAATCCGATGTCTGAACAGATAGATGTCATGTATAGCACAAGGGCTGCAGATAAGACATCCTCATCATATACTCCAGGAAACACATATGAGGGAGTGGATATTCAGTTCAATCATGCTCTTTCTGTCCTTTGCTTTACCGTATCTCATATCAATGGAGGATATCCTGAAGGAACTATTCATTTGAGAAGTATAAACATTCAGGCTCTTAATGAAGGTGATTTTACTCAAGGACTTGACGCCGACGGTCCTAAGTGGACAGTGAATATGGATAGAGATAAAGAGGCATACACTACATTCCATTGCGCAGATTATGATTCATCAACACCTGTTACGACAACTGTTACTCCTGTCGGAACTCCGATCCTCCTTCTCCCTCAGACTTTGAATAAGGGTCAGTTAATCAATATCGTATACTATATTAAAAATGGTGACGAGGAACCTCTTATGCAGGAGATTGATATAGACCTTACCGCTCTGGTAAATCAGGATGGAACAGAAGTTAATGATCCGGACACTGATACAGATGACGAAGAAGTAACTGTAAATGAATGGAAAATGGGTAAGAGATATACTTACAACATTATCTTTGGTCTCGACGAAATTTACTTCGCTCCAGCCGTTTCAGATTGGGAAGATGTGACTGTAGCACTTCCTAGCATCTAAAATCTTCCGCCCCCGCAGGCCTGACCGCCTGCGAGGGTGCCAATTATGAAAAAGACAGTCCTCATATTTGCTGCGGCCATCCTGACGGGTTGTGCTCTTGACAGGCAGAACGACTATGATGTCGAATATGCCCTTGAGTTCCAGCCTGCCATGTATATGCATGTGGCAACTGACGGGACTGACAGATTTCCTGCCGACCGGACTTTCGGAATATGCGCATGGTCGCTTCCGGAGAGGGATGCTTGGGAAGATGATAATAGTAAAGCGGATGTATATCTGCCTGTGAAAGAGGCGGTTCCGATGTCTGACGGCAAGGTCTGGGCTTTTGACGAACCGGTCCTTTGGCCTGCAAAAAACCGCCATCTGACCTTTCTTGCCTATTCACCTTATGACGCTGCTGCGGAATGTTCTGTCGAGGAAGGTGTCTGCTTCGGGAATGTGGATGTCCTTGAGGACCAGACCGACCTCCTATATACCGAACCCTTGGCGGATATGGACAAGACGGATTGCGGAGGTGTGGTGACAGTACCTTTCCGTCATGCCCTTTGCAGCATGAATTTCAGGGTGAAGAACAGGGTGGCAGATGATGAAAAGATTATTATAAAGAAGATAATTCTGGATGCGGCACGTCATTGCGGAGACTTCAGGTCGATGCCGGATCCAAGATGGACCCTCGACGCCCGGACTGCCCGGTTTGTCTTCTTTGAGGGAGATTATCAGACAGGGCATCAGCCTTCTGAGATCGGTGACAATATCCTGATGATTCCTCAGGCGTTGGAAACTCCTGTTACAGTGGTCTATGAGTTTGTGACCCACGCAGGCACATCCATCACCCAGGAACTCAAGACAACCCTCCTGCAGAAGGAACTCCTTCCGGGAAAGAACTACACCTTCACCATTACGGTGGGTATTGACGATGTTAAATTTCTTGTAGAAATCATAGAAGGTTTCTTGAATATATGATAAGGAACAGGTTACATATTCTGATGTCTGCGCTTCTTGCCCTGGCATCTTGCTCCGGACAGGATTCCCTGCCGCACGAATCTTCCATAGGATTCGATGTGATGGCGGAAGACTATGTCGCAACCAAGGTCACCGACACCTCGTTTGAAGGTCCGGATGTCCTCAATGTGCTCGGTTTCCTTGTCAAGGACGGCGGTCAGACCGACTATACAGCATCTTATATGGGTGACTATGCCTCGACAGGCATCTCTCCGTTCTCCTTTACATATTCCGGAGTCGTGGTGGAGAGGGGAGACGGCAGCAAGGTCTATGCTACCGGATATTCATGGCCTGCATTTGCACGAAATGAATATGAAAGCCTTGATTTCTATGCCTATTACGCAGTCAACAAGACGACTTCCGGCGGCACCACCGGTCCTGTAATGCAGTTCAATTCAGAATCCGCACCGACATTCAGTTATCTTTCCGATGTCGCAGGTCAGGCCGAGGTGGAGGATTTCCTTTTTGTAAGGAATGTAGCAAATAAGAATGATGTCAAACTTACCTTCAAGCGCCCTTTGGCGAAGGTCGTGCTCAAACTCGTACTGAAGGACTGGATAAGTGCTGAGGATTTCACATGGATGTTTGATGATTTTACGGTGGGTGATGTATATGATTGTGTTTCAGGAGATTGGATTTCTTCGGACCAGACTCTGACAAAGTCGCAGATGCTTATCAATACCATGTCGAATGAGGTTGCGTTCTATGCTCTTCCTCAGACGGTCGAGGAGTTTGCCTTCATCTGGAACTATCATAAGGAACTGATCACGCTTTCGCAGCCTCTGGAACTCACTTCCGGCAACAGATACACCATCACGCTGACTGTAACCAAAGACAAAGTGATCGGAATCCAGACATCTGACGGAGTAAGGCAGTGGGACACGGTCATCAATGATAATATATTGTAACTATGAAAAATGCGCTTAAATATATATACGCTCTGATGGCTCTGATCGTTGTTTCCTGCACGGAAAAGGAAATGACAGACGGTGTGGGCGGCGAGGACGTTACCGGAGTCGAGGTGGGTGCATTGGTGGATGTGCCTTGCGATATCTCAGTGATTCCTTTTGGTTCTGTCCAGTCGAAGGCTGTGTCCGATCCGGAGGATTACACCGCAAATGAATTGTCGATCGACAATTTCTGGCTCATTCAGTTCGGACAGACTGCCGGTGATGATGGCGCGAGACCTTTCCTTGCTGCGATATATCACACACCTGTGGCGGACGGCGAAGGAAACAAGTGGGGCGGTTCATGGGTGCAGATGTCTGAGAATCATCTTGAAGCAACCGGAATGGTCTGGATTGTGACCAATATCGGTCAGACCGATGTGAATGGCAAAGAATATTTCTCTTCATATTCCGGAAAGACCCTTGCAGACTTCTATGCGGACGGTATTCCTTTGTCGGAAGTCCAGCAGTTGACCACCTTGAATGGCGGAAACAAGCATCTTCAGAACAATGATGGATTAGCGATTCCGATGTCCGGCTCATCGTATTTTGATGCGGACGATCTCAAGGCTGTTGATGACAAGAAGGGTCTGGTGGTGAAGTTGAAGTCCATTGTGGCTAAACTCACCGTCAATGCTTCATGGGTAGAGAATCTTTCGGCAATAAGATTGATGAGGATACCGTCGTCCGTAAGTTTTGCTCCGGACAAGGTCTCTCGGACTGCTTTCAGGTCGCTGTTGTACGATTACGACATACCTGTCCCTTCTTCTAAGTCCTTCACTTTATACATTCCTCAGAACAAGCCTGCTCCAAGGACGGCATCGCAGACTCAGGCTTCGTCCGGAACAGCATCCACCAAGACGGAGAATGCTCCGGTAAAGGCTACCTATATATCTATGGATGTGACTTCCTCCGGACAGACGCTTTCGGTAAATGTCTTCCCCGGAGAAGACGAGAAGGACTATAATATTCTTGCAAACACCCATTATACCGAAAATATAGGTTCGGCATCGGCGGTCTACACCTCATACCTTGCCGACAACAAGGATGACTCCCGCCTGATAGAGAAGAGGATCCATACTGAAAAGTCAAACTGCTATATGATCCATCCGATTTTCCAGGGCAATGAGACGACTCTCCGTTCATCCATCAACAGAGAGGAAGTGTATGTCCTTCCTTTCGTCGCAAGGGTGAATGAGGCTGCATCTTCGGAGAAGTCGGGCAGGAGCATTGGGGAGAATGACGAGTGGATTATACATCAGGTATGGCAGGATGAGCCTATGCGCCTTGTCTATCTTGCCGAATCTTCAGGTCTTCGCGCGTGGAAGAACGGTACTGATGGTGCCGAGACTTATGCGGAGGAATATTTCGGAAGAGGTTTGAAGGATGTGTATGTGGCGGCAAGAAGAAGTGCTTCATATGATTACACCCGTGGCAATGTCCTCCTTGCCTTGAGAAAGAAGGATCCGTCAGGAAGTTATGTCGCATCGAACGGGCAGAAATACGGAAACATCATCTGGAGTTGGCATCTTTGGGTGACTGATTATGAACCGGACGGTGCTCCTGCATATACTTCCGGTTATCACCGCGATGTGAAGGGAAGTGACGGTTCCAAGGTATTCCATTTCGATTTCTGGAGTAATGTATATAAGTGGATAATGGACCGAAATCTTGGTGCAAGAAGTTGGGAGCCTTCGGAGAGGTATGATACCAGGTACTCCCTTGATTTTCAGACTTATATACGCCCTTGGGGTGAAGCATACGGTCTGTTCTACCAATGGGGAAGAAAGGACCCGTTCCCGGGCAACGGTGTCCTGCGTGACGAATATATCACTGAACTCAAATTGTATGATCTGGAAGGAAAGGAAAGGACTGACCGTATCAAGTCTACAGCGGGACCTGTCGCTCTGTCTGCAACACATGCGACCCCTATGGAGTTGAAGACAAGCATAACCTATGGCATCGGAAACGATTATTGGGCATGGAACGATATAAATCAGAAATCTTTGTATGATCCTTGCCCTCCGGGATGGCTGGTGCCGTCATACAAGGTATATGAAAAATTTGTGACGAATTTGGCCGTGACAGAGCAGAGCAATGTAAATACTGCTTATGCGAGAAAGACCTTGGACGGAATCTTCGGATACGGCGTCAATAATCTGGAAGGATATGCTATAGACCCGTCCGGTAACAAGGGTGCGACTGCTGCGATATATTTCCCTGTCTCCGGATTTGTGACCTATGGAGCCAGAAGGGATATGGGAGGACTAACAGACCTGTGGGCCCTTGAGTCCAAAACCAACGAGAATGCTACGACAAATCCGAACAGGGCTGCATACCTTTATATAGGAAGACCGTTGACTGGAGGTGGTACTGACGCGTTGAGCAGAGGTGTGCCTATCGTCAATGTCTATGGTCCCGCAGAGAGATATTCGAAATTCTATGCTTTCGGAATGCGTTGTGTCAAGACCTACGATTATCCGAATATCTGATGATTTTGGGGCGTTTTTACGCTTTGCCAGCACTCTTTTTTTGCCCTTTTGTTTGAAAAATCAAAAATATTGCAAAAAAATCTCAAAAAAGTTTGGAGGTTTAAAAAAAGTGCGTATCTTTGCAGCCCGTTTGAGAGAAAACGAGTAAAACACGAAGTTTGTTTTTGCGGTTTTTCGAGGAAGGCGAGTGAGGAGAGAGGGAGTTACCTCGCGGTAATGACCGACCGACGATGCGAAGCCTGACGAAGAAAAAACCAAAAAGAAACGAGTAGGAAGTTCATTGAAAAGACTGAAAACTGTACAAGAAGCAA
>SUYY01000010.1 GCA_015060205.1 Bacteroidales bacterium | reverse complement strand
GTGCAGTCGTTGATATTTCCTTTATATCCGCTGAAACCTCTATCGTCATATCTCAAGGTTGCGATTCCGGCTCTTGCAAGAGCATCAGCAATCACAGCGAATGGCTTATGCTCAAAGATTTCTTCGTCACGGTTCTGCTGTCCGCTGCCTGTTACCATAATGAGAACTGGAGTAGTGCGGCTGTATCCTTCAGGGAGTACAAGAGTACCATTGAGGGCAACATCTCCATTCATGAATGTGACTTCCTCTGTGGTATATGGGAACTGCCCCTGAGGTGTCTGGGGACGCTTCGGTTTATCTTCGCCTGACATAAGGGTCAAAGGTAGTGACAGTCCACCTTGTTTGAAGGTTCCTACGACCTGCTGTACCATATATATGCCCTCATAACTGGCTCCTAGCGATGGTATCTTGATCGTAAGCCCTACATAACTCTTCCTTTCGATCTGAATTGGAATCCCTTTCGCTCCCTGATCCGGGGAATCCATAGTAGGATTATCACCATCCAGATGAAATACAAGAGATAGTTTAGTTCCCTGTACATCAAGTTTGCCGGACCATGTACCGGTCTGGGCATTTATCTGAAATGTGAACAATACTATAACAGCAAAGATTGTCAATATTCGTTTCATATCGTTATTGGCAAATCCCGATTTAACTGTGTAAATATATCTCTTTTTTATAGATATTACAACTCAAGAAATTTTAAATGTGTACCAATTTGGTACTTTTGAGAGAAAGTGATACGCTCATTGATCAGACCACTTTAGAGGCTAAAATCAGACGCGGAATTGAGGAATATGAACAGGGAAAAGTTCATAGAATGGAGGAAGGGGAGAGTGTTGATGGCTTCCTTAGTCGAATGATTAATGAAGACTGAAATGTATAGAATAGTATTTTCTAACGACGCAAAGAAGGACCTTAAGGAGTTGAGCAAGAAAGCCTCGCATTACTGTTGTGATGTGGGGCCTTTTTTATTCACTTAATACTAATCATTTATGGCATTCATTGACAAAATCATTCCTGATATTCCGGAAGGAAGACTTTTGATCAGGAATGGAGACTATATTCTCAAAGATCCTGAGGCATAAGTTAACAATTCTACAGGAACACGTTAACATAATATATATTGTGTAACCAATTTTTCAGGAAGGGGAGACACCGAAAAAAAAGGTCTATCCCTGCAGTTTCATGTCGCCATCCTTGACCCAGCGGAGTCTCTTCATGATAAGGTGGAAGAACATGCTCAGGATTGCAGGCGCAATGAAGTAAAGACCGATGATCTTGGCAAGAAGCAGTGTGTGGTCTGTAGTTGCAGCCATTGTATCCCAGCATCCTATAGGTCCCACCAGACCGGCTGTACCCATACCTGCACCGTAGGCATTGTTGCTCATCTTAAGCCACATTGTGGATACGGGACCGAGAATGGCGGATGTAAGTGTCGGAGCAAGCCATATTACAGGTTTGCGGGCTATGTTGCCGATCTGCAGCATTGATGTGCCCAAGCCTTGGGATATCAGCCCTCCTACCCCATTATCCTTGAAACTTATGACGGCAAAACCGATCATCTGAGCGCAGCATCCCGCAGTTGCTGCTCCTGCTGCCAGACCTCCGATGCCGATGGATATGCAGAGTGCGGCAGAACTGATGGGAAGAGTAAGAAGGCAGCCTACAGAAACGGATATGATCATTCCCATTATGAAAGGGTTGAGCATTGTTGCGCGATTGATGATTTCTCCAAGAGACATCACCCATTCATTGATGGGAGCACAGCAATACTTGGAGAACAGACCTCCTGCGACAACCGCAACGAGTGGTGTGACGATAATGTCGACCGGTGTGCGCTTGGATACGAGTGAACCGGACTCGACTGCGATTATGGATGTCAGGTATGCCCCGACAGGACCTCCGAACTGATAGCCGAGTGCTCCTGCCGCCGCTGCAGAGATGGTCACAAGAGGAGCACGTTTCAGTCCAAGGGCTATTGACAGACCGATAGCACCTCCGACGACCGATGCCGACTGCAGCAGTGCTGCAATATCCATAAGAAAGTCCAGACCGGGTATCAGGGCTAACTGCTTGATGATAAGACCAAGGATAAGCGAGCAGAAGAGGCCCATTGCCATATAGTTGAGCGCATCGACAACATATGTCCTGAACAGTCTTCCTATGGTTGATTTTGTACTCTCGTTCATCAGATTCCGTTTTATTCCGTTTTCCAAGGCTTGACCTTGCATGTCATGGGTATATGCATTTGATTCAGCAAAAATAGAAATATTTATTAAATTTGTTCATTCAAGAAAAAGATTGACATGAGATACGATTTTGGTAAAGTCATTGACCGAAGAGGTACAGGAGCGCTCAAGACAGATGCTCTGAAAGAAAGGTACGGACGTGAGGACCTGACCGCACTGTGGGTCGCGGATATGGATTTTGAAACACCGGAATTTATTACGGATGCTTTGAAGGAGCGTCTGGAGCATTCTCTTTACGGATACACTCTGGAGCCGGAAGACTACCGGTCTACAGTCGTGAAATGGATAGAAGACCATCATCAATGGCATGTTGAACGTGAGTGGCTTACATATATTCCGGGTATTGTCAAGGGTATAGGCATGGTCATAAATGCATTGCTGGAGAAAGATGAAAAGGTCATGATACAGCCTCCGGTATATCATCCTTTCCGACTTGTTCCTCAGGGAAACGGACGCGAGGTCGTATATAATCCTCTCCACGAGAATGAAGACGGTACATATTCCATGGATTTCGATAATCTGGAGGAGGTGTGCGATGACAAATGCCGACTGCTCATCCTTTCAAACCCTCATAATCCTGCAGGAATAGTGTGGTCGCGCGAGACCCTGCAGCGTCTTGCAACATTCTGTCATAGCCGTGGTATCATTGTGATTTCAGATGAGATACACTGTGACATGGCATTATACGGACATAAGCATATTCCTTTTGCAAGTGTATCACCTGAGGCTGCATCGTGCAGCATCACCTTCGGTTCCCCGTCAAAGACATTCAATATCGCAGGGATAGTAAGTTCCTATGCAATAGTGCCTTCTGATGATCTTAGAAAGCGTTTCTTCGGATGGCTTCATGCCAACGAACTCAATGCTCCTCCCCTGTTCTCCCCTATCGCCACTGTCGCAGCGTTCAGGTACGGTGAGGAGTGGAGACGTCAGATGCTTGAGTATGTGGTAGGAAACATAGACTGGCTATGTGACTTCTGTGCTGAGAGGATGCCTGATATAAAGCCTCTCAAGCCTCAGGCCTCATTTCTGGTATGGCTTGACTGTCGTGCATTAGGGCTTGGCCATGATGACCTTGTGGATCTTTTCGTCAACAAAGCCCGTCTGGCCTTGAATGACGGCGAAACATTCAATCCGGGAGGTGAAGGCTTCATGAGGCTTAATGTGGCACTGCCAAGACCGGTTCTGCGTGAGGCGATGGAGCGGCTTTATGATGCGGTCAGTAATATGAAACAATCTGCATGATATGAACAAAGTAATGAATCTTTTAATTTCCAACCTTGCCCTTCTTACAGTGGCATGTGGTGGTCCGAAACAGGAATCATGTGATTCACAATTCATTGACAGTGTTGCTGAAGCATTGGCAAATGACGGAAGGATAAACCTGGATAATTTCCAATGGACAAGAGAACCTAAGGATTTCTCTATCAATGGTGATACGGTAGAAATCATTACGGCTCCTCATACCGACCTGTGGCAGAGGACTTATTATCATTTCCGCAACGACAATGCACCTGTACTGCAGATGAGGACAAAGGAGAAATTCTTCAGTTTCACGGTGAAGACGGATTTCTCACAGAGCCATCAGAGATTCGACCAATGTGGAATCGTGATGTATCTCGACAGTGAAAACTGGCTCAAGGGTTCTGTTGAGTTTGAAAACGAGGATTTCCAGCATCTTGGAAGCGTAGTGACCAACAACGGATACTCCGACTGGGCGACAACTGCGATACCTGCGGACGTCAAGACCATGTGGTACCGCTTTTCGAGACGTGCAGACGACTATTGCATAGAATGTTCAAACGATGGGTCGACATTCAGCCAGATGCGTATCTGCCACATGCATGCAGGCGCAGATGAAATCAGTTTCGGTATATATGCATGTTCTCCGGAGGACTCTTCTTTCAAAGCGGTATTTTCGGATATGAGGATCACCGAGTGCATGTGGAAGGCACACGACGGTCAGCAACCGGATGAAGAATAGAAGACGCTTGCCTGTCAGTTCAGATAGGCAAGCGTCTTTTTCCAGTTGCAGAACTTAAGGTCATTGGCCTTGATGAGCAGATTGAGTTCCCCTTCAAATTCAAGGTCAAGATTTGTATCCCGTGTGATCTGCAGAAGATTAGAAAGTTCAGGATATTTTTCGCTCACCGTATCTGAAGACGGGTTTCCCAGAAGTCTGATGCATTTTTCATTGTCATCGCATTCTGAAAAGACTATCTCCATCTCCCTTTCAGTCAGGGCCTGGTCCTGATCGTCGACAAGCATGCAACTCTGGAATGTCTCGAAATTGATGCTCTTGGCATATTTTACGACGAAATGTCCCCTGGTCCACTCGCCCATATCATTTGAAGTCGGAGAATCGTAGCCCAGCCATTTGTCCAACGCTGCAAAGAAATACAGCATACCCTCGTGCGGAAGCCTGCCTTCCTTGTCGTATGGGGCAAGATCCTCGCAGTTAATCTGACATATGAAAGTCAAAGGATAATCGTATACCTCTCCATCTTCACATACCTGGATTGTCGGATACTGCATGTTTTCAGGCATATCGGGATCTCCCCACCACTTGCTTGCACAGAATAATACCCTTTCAGATGGATTAAGTGTCAGTTTTATTGCCATAATGTAATTCTTTGTTTATTAAAAAGTTATGCCTATTCCAAGGGAGGCGGAAACAATATATCCGGAATTGCTGCTGACCGAGTCTGCGTCAATGAATTCTCCGTAATAATCGATATCGGGATGTGTGTACATGAACCGGATGGCGGCTATGAAGTCCAGTTTGGTATATCTGCTCATGGAGAGTCTGTAACCAGTTCCGACTCGTGCAGACAAAAGTTCCTGTGGTCTGCTCTTTATGCTGATTCCGCTGCCCAGATCAGTGTATACGAACCATCTGTCAGCCATCAGATCACCGAAATATCTGGTCGCTCTCAAGGAAACAGGTATACCTGCATGATAATCCCCTATGCCGGTATATCCGGCATATATCGACAGATTCCAGTATCCGTCGATATTATATCCGGCATGCAGATAAGCCTCTCCGTTCGAACAGTACGATGCCTTGTTCTGCCTGTCATCCACCCTATATCCTTCAGGTGCAATGAAATAGAAGTGATATCCCTTGTAGAATGCAGCGGAATAACTCCATTCCGCTCCATAAGTGAACCGGGGAACATTGCAGTCGCGACGCCTTGCTGCTGATGTAGTGCATATCAGCAGAAATGTCAATAATATGAACAATCCCCTCTTCATCTCAGAATCTGTATTTGAGTCCTATTTCGGGCAGAAGTGAATAGATGATACCGTTCAGGTAGAATTTCATGGTATAGTGGTCCGGATAACTTACCAGATGTGAGCCTATTACAGGTGATATGCTTAAGGAAATCACTGCATTACGGGCAAAGACGCATTCCCCTCCTATCTTGCCTTTCAGACCGAAGAATACTCCGTCAGTGTCCCTGAAATCAGCAGAGTATCCTATAGATGCTCCAGGACCTGCATACAGTCTGATGTCATTACCTTCTGACGATTTCCATTCCTTGAATATGATGTTCCAGGTCAGTGACGCGGATATGCCGGGATAATTCTTTCTGCCTACAAACAGTTCGGCAGTCTCGGCGCCGACTGAAACGTCAAGGAATGCTGCAGACTCGGGAAAGGCATGCTCGTATACGATACCGATCCTGCTTATGGAAAATGATGCTCCTACAGATTTCGGCTGTGCCTTTGAAGTGAATACGGCCATAAGGGACAGAGCCATGACCAGCGTTGTCTTCAATATTGCCTTATGTCTGCTGTAATTCATCATCGTCTGACATTATTCGTGACTACTGTCGACCGTGAGTCGACTCAAAGCGACCCAAAGATAAGTGATTTTATGGTAAAAATCCGGACACTTTCTAATAATTTTCATAACTTTGTCAGGATGTACAAACCTAAAAACCGATTTTATGCCGATTCTGATTAAAACTGTGACCACACGAAAGGAACTCAAGACCTTCGTTCGGTTCGCCAATAATCTGTACAAGGGTAATCCATACTACGTCCCTTCCATGCCGTTTGACGACCTGAATACACTGGACAAGAACAGGAACGGAGCATTCGAGTTCTGTGAAGCGGAATATTTTCTTGCATACAGGAACGGCGTGCCGGTCGGCAGAGTCGCTGCAATCGTAAATCATAGGGCAAATGAAGCGTGGAATGTCAAACAGGTAAGATTCGGCTGGTTTGACTTCATCGATGATATCGAAGTATCTTCGGCACTCCTTGAGGTCGTCACATTGTTCGGAAAGGAGAGAGGAATGAATCAGATTGTCGGTCCTCTCGGATTTACAGACTTTGATCCTGAAGGTATGCTGGTGGAAGGTTTTGACCGTGTGAGCACCATGGCTCTCATATACAACCATCCTTATTACCCCGAGCATATGAAGAAACTCGGCTACTATAAGGAGACCGGCTGGCTTGAATACAGGATCACTATTCCGGACCATGTTCCTGAGCGTCACCAGCACCTTTGCGACATGATCGTGGAAAGATACGGACTCAAGGTCAGGAAACTTTCCAGAAGACAGATCAAGAAGGAAAATTACGGCAGAAAACTCTTCAAACTCATAAACGAGACATATTGCGTGCTCTATGGCTACTCGCTTTTGTCGGAGAAGCAGATTGACCAGTATGTGGATCTGTATCTGAGCCTTGTGGATGCAAGAATGCTTACATTCATCGAGGACGAAAACTCGGATCTTATAGCAGCGGGTATATCAATTCCGTCACTTGCAGAGGCTCTTCAGAAATGCAATGGTGAAATCTTCCCGTTCGGATGGTGGTATCTTCTCAAGGCCATGTTCCTGAAGAAACCGGATACTCTTGACCTGCTTCTGATAGGTGTAAGGCAGGATTATCAGAACAAAGGAGTCCCTACACTGCTTTTCAGCGACCTTATCAGGACATATAACAAAATGGGATTCAAGTATGCAGAGACGAATGCAAACCTTGAGACAAATCATAGCGTGCAGGCCCTCTGGGATCCTTTTGAGAAGGAGCAGCATAAAAAGAGATGGGTCTTCGGTAAAGATATCTGATAATGGCGGACTTCAACGAAAATATAGGACGTAGTTGTATGCTTCCACCTCTGCCGGAAAGGATGCGCCCTCGTAATCTTGAAGAATATGTCGGACAGCGCCATCTCGTCGGAGAAGGATGCATATTACGTAATATGATAGAGAGCGGCAACCTCTCTTCATTCATACTTTGGGGTCCTCCCGGTGTCGGCAAGACGACCCTTTCTCATATTGTTGCCAAGTCACTCAGACGTGAGTTCTTTACCCTGTCTGCAGTCAGTGCCGGTGTAAAGGATGTAAGAGAAGTGATTGACCGCGCCCGTTCAAATTCCCTTTTTTCAGGAGAGGGTGCTCCGGTCCTGTTCATCGACGAGATCCACAGGTTCAGCAAATCACAGCAGGATGCTCTTCTTGGAGCGGTGGAAGATGGCACAGTAGTTCTTATCGGTGCAACTACCGAGAACCCTTCCTTTGAGGTGATTACTCCACTTTTGTCAAGGTGTCAAGTGTTTGTACTTAAGTCGCTTGGCAAGGATGATCTTCAGCAATTGTTGAACAGGGCGCTTGCAGAAGACGAATTGCTTAGACACAAGAATATTGAAATCAGGGAGACAGATGCGTTGTTCAGGCATAGTTCCGGAGATGCCAGGAAACTCCTGAATATTCTTGAAATTGTAGTCAATTCATTCACTGACGGCAAAAGCGCAGTAATAGACAACAAGACTGTGACCGGATGTCTTCAGGAAAACACTGCAATATATGACAAGGGCGGCGAAATGCATTATGATGTGATTTCTGCCTTTATAAAGAGTGTCAGAGGTTCGGATCCGAATGCTGCCGTCTACTATCTTGCAAGAATGTTAGCGGGAGGTGAAGACCCTCTCTTCATCGCCCGTCGACTGTGTATCCTGGCGGCTGAAGATATCGGTCTTGCAAATCCGAACGCTCTTCTTCTGGCCAATTCGACCTATCAGATAGTTCATTCAATAGGAATGCCTGAGGCAAGGATCCCTCTTGCGGAATGTACGATATATCTGTCATCTTCAGCCAAGAGCAATTCTGCCTATATGGCTATAAACGAGGCACTTGCAGTGGCGAAAGATACCCAGACTGCATCTGTGCCGCTATATCTCAGAAACGCTCCTACACAACTCATGGAGGAACTTGGATACTCGGACGGGTATAAATATGCCCATGATTATCCCGGTCATTTTGCCGATCTGGAGTTCATGCCTTCGGAATTGGCAGGGACCAAGTTCTACGAACCGGCAGACAACAGGCAGGAAGATGGGTTGCGCAGCCGCCTTGAGACTCTTTGGCCGAAATATTACAAGAAATAAGCATCAGAAAGGATAACCCACACCGAAATGAAGGGCATATCCGTCACGTCTGAACCATTGGTCCGGACCGACCCATCTGTTTTCCCTTGCCGGGTCATGAACTCTCAGACCCATGTCAAGACGCAGGAGAAGGAAGCCGAAATCCAGACGAAGACCCGCACCCCAGTTGGCGGCGATGCTTTCTCCAAAGGTATCCCATCTGAATCTTGCCAATTTATTTTCGGCAGTATCCGCCCCCTGAAGAGTCCAGACATTACCGGCGTCGATGAATATTGCTCCTGCTATTTTCCAGAATATGTTGAAGCGGTATTCTATATTGGCTTCAAGACGCATATCACCTGTCTGGTTAGGTATGACGAAAGATTTGTCCAAGGCAGATAATCCTGGTCCTACAGTCCTGGCCTGCCATCCCCTGAGGCTGTTTGCACCACCTCCATAGAAATGCTTTTCAAAAGGAAGCGCAGATGAATTGCCATATGCATAACCGGCACCGGCAACAAGTCGTGTCGCAACAGACTGTCCGTCTTTCTTTCCGAATATCCATGTGCGTCCCAACGTAAGTTCCGCTCTGACAAACTGCGAAAACGGAGTGTTCCATATCATTCCCGAACCGTTGGAGTCCTTCTGCATCAATGGCTTGAATGCGCTTAGAAGGTTTCCTGCGATATCCAGTTGGAGACGCGAATAGAAATATGTGCTCTTCGGTATCGGTTCTGAATTTGTCGTATAGTACAGGGTACCTCCGGAACCGAGGTCAAAGTGGTTCTGGTAGGCATTCCTGAGGAACGGGTCATTGGCCAGAGTGTTGTAGAACTCCTGGTCAAGGTTGAACAGATTGACTATGTTCATCTGTATCGGGTAGACCTGATAGAAGAATCTGCTCTTGACGTTGCCGACGTATCCGTATGAAGTGGAGATGATGTTTCTGGTATACTCAGGACGGTTCTGGTAGTTATATGAGAAATTTACATCAGTCCTTGGAACGGCTCCTTTGAAATATCTGTAAGGAAGTGGGAAGAACTTAGGAAAACTCAGACCTGCGGAGACTCCGAACTCATTGGACCTGACATTATCCTTGAACTTGAACTGGAAATTTCCCATGAAACTGAGATTGAGTTGTTCACCACCTCTGAATATGTTCTTGTGGTAATAAGAAAGTTGCGGAGAAATTCCGAACAGACCGGAAGAGTTGATGGATGTCTCAAGGTTCACCTTGAAACCCTGTATCTTGGACTGGGTAAGAGATATCGAAGCATTTACCTTGTTTGTATCAGACTGGTTCATGCCGATGTTGACTCCGCTGAATATTCTCAATGCGGAAAGGCGGGAGTAAGTGTTGCGCACCTCGGATTCGCTGTATGTCTCGCCCGGTGTGATGGTATTCAGACCATACAGGACCTTGTCCCTTATCTTGAGTCCGCTTGGATAGTTTATTGTGGTAGTGTCAAAATAGAATTTCCGTATGGGAACAGCATCCTTTGGGGTCTCGTTCCTGGTGTATTCGTTTATTGTAAGTTGAAGAAGTGCGGAATCGGGAACTGACAGGGTGTCTGCCTCGAAGAAGTAGTAGTTCTTGCTGAAACTGTAGTATCCTTTGTTCCGCATTGCTCCACTGGAACGTTCAGATTCCTTTTCCAATGCGGATTCGGAGAGGAAATCTCCCGGCTTTACTCTCATCGAGGCTGTGTCGGCAAGAAAATCTTGGGCGAACTCTCCGCTTTGAGGCAAAAGGATCTCGATGTCCTTTATGGGGTATTGCTTGCCAAGGGATACGCTGTATGTAACCCTGACGTTCTTTCTCTTTACATCGATGGAACTCTTGACATCTGAGCCATAGTATCCCAGATATTCAAGATGGTTTGTGATGTTGTCAATGGAACTGTCCACCATCTCCGGATCGTAGATGACAGGAGCGACACCGATCTTCTGGACAAATTTATCCCAACCCTTGCCCTTTCCGTTCACCCAGTTGTATACATAAAGGAAGGGACTCCATCCGTTATGTTTCTGCTTGAGATATGGTGTGAGAAGGTTAGGATTGAATTCCTTGCTGTTTGTGATCTCTATCTTGTTGCCGGCGAGACGGTACTGGTCGGCCTGCAGCGTGCGTGTCGTACTGCAGGAAGCGGCAAGGCATGCAAGAAATATCAGGAAAAATATGTAATTAAGCCGTCTCATACGTATAAATCATACAAAAATATCTCAATCTGACCGTTTCTCAAAATTTTCGCCAAAAAATATTACCTTTGTAATCATGTTACTGTCAAATAATGAAATAAAGAGGGTCAAGGCTCTTCATCAGAAAAAATTCAGGGATGAAACCGGACTTTTCATCGTTGAAGGTGAAAAGATGGTCAGAGAGGCCGAGGACTCCCCTTTCAAGGTCGAAAGGATATATAGAAGATCAGAAATAGGAGAAGACGGAATGAAGCGGATATCCGCACTGTCCAATCCTTCTCCCGTTCTTGCTGTCGTACATAAGCCTGAGGATTCTGTCCTCGAGAGCGCTGCCGGTCTTGAAGAGATGATAAGCGGTGGCGGTCTTTTCCTCGGACTCGACACAATCCGGGATCCGGGTAATCTGGGTACGATACTCCGTATCGCGGACTGGTTCGGGATCAATGCTGTATTTGCAGCCAAGGATACGGTGGATGTGTTCAATCCCAAGGTCGTTCAGGCGACTATGGGTGCGGTCTTCCGTGTGAAAATGCACTATGTCGACCTTCCGGAGGTTTCTGAACTGGTCCTTTCCTGCGGAGGCAAGGTCTACGGGACATTTCTGGACGGCGAGAACATGTATTCCAGAAATCTTGAAACAGGAAAGAGTGCTCCTGTCATGATAGTGATAGGAAATGAGTCGGAGGGTATATCTGCACAGATGGAAAGACTTGTATCCGACCGCCTCTTCATCCCTCCATATCCGGCGGATGCAGCAGGATCCGAATCGCTTAATGCAGCGATAGCAACAGCCATAACAGTAGCGGAATTTAGAAGAAGATAAACATATGAACATTGTAGAACCCGTAATGTTGAAGGAACTGAGAGGCACTGACTATCAGTCTCTTATCAAGTACCGTATCAGAAAGATTCTGATGATATGCAGCAATTATGACGCATTCATACTCGAAGAAGACGGTCAGATAGAATCTCAGATATATAGGGAATACATCGATCTGAACATAAGTAATCCGCCTCAGTTCGTGTGGGTGCAGACTTCCGCACAGGCGAGAGAAGTTCTCAACACTGTCGTAGGTATCGACATGGTCATGTGTCTTTACAACGTAGGCGACAAGGATGTATTCACTCTGGCCTCTGAACTCAAGCAGGAGGGACGGAGTCTGCCGTTCGTGCTTCTCACCCACTTTTCCAAGGAGGTTTACAGAAGGCTTGCGATGCAGGATACCTCTGCAATCGACTATATGTTCAGTTGGCACGGCAACGCAGACCTTATCGTGGCTATAATCAAACTGTTCGAAGACCTCAAGAATGCAGATGACGACATTCTTGGCGTAGGCGTTCAGGCGATTCTTCTGGTGGAAGACTCGGTAAGGTACTACTCTACCTACCTGCCGGAACTTTACAAGATGATAATAAAGCAAAGTGCCGAGTTCCTCAAGGAGACCTTGAATGTCCAGCAGCGTAAATTCAGGAAAAGGTCGCGTCCCAAGATACTTCTTGCGACAAACCTTGATGATGCCATGGCCATGTATTCAAAATACAAGTCAAATCTTCTGGGAGTCATATCTGATGTAGGATTTACCGTTCACAAGGGTGACAAGCCTGAGGAAGAAAAACTGGATGCAGGTATAGATCTGGTGAAGCATATCAGGGAAGACAATCCTGTCATGCCGATTCTCCTGCAATCTTCTCAGGATAGCATATCGGTTGAAGCAGAGCGACTTGGAGTGGGTTTCTTAAGGAAATACTCCAAGACATTGATGCTTCAACTTTCAGAGTATATCAGAGATGAATTCGGATTCGGAGACTTTGTGTTCAGAGATGCAGCGAGGAAGGAATATGGTCATGCTTCCAATCTTAATCAACTGGAATACATGATGAGGAATATTCCTGATGATGTTCTTTTGTACACAACCTCGAAGAATATGTTCTCGAAGTGGTTCCTTGCAAGAGGACTGTTTACTCTTGGCTCGAAGTTCAAGGATGTCAGACTTTCTCATTTCGAGACCGTCATGGAAATGCGCGAATACATATCCCAGCAGATCCACGATTATCATGCCTTGATGGGTCGTGGCGTCATAGCGCATTTCGACACAGAAAGTTATGGAAGGCATATCTGGTTTTCCAGAATGGGAGAAGGCTCCCTCGGAGGTAAGGCACGTGGTCTTGCATTTCTCAACAGCCTGGTATACAAGCATAAACTGGCAGATAAATATGAAAATGTAAGGATATCCATCCCTCGTACGGTGGTCATTGCTACGGATTATTTCGACCAGTTCATCCTCGAGAACGACCTTCAGTACGTTATCGATGCTGACGTTTCCGATGAAGAGATACTGTCTGAGTTCGTCGCTGCACGACTTCCGGAAAGACTTGTGGAACAACTCAGGGTATATGTCAATACTGCCCGTTCACCTTTCGCAGTCAGGTCGAGTTCAAAACTGGAAGACAGCAGTTATCAGCCTTTTGCAGGTGTATATTCCACCTATATGGTCCCGATGGTGGAGAACAAGGACCAGATGCTCCGTATGCTGGGCAAGGCCATCAAGAGTGTCTACGCTTCAGTGTTCTATAGCGGCAGCAGGACATATATCCAGACCACAGGAAACCTCTTGAGCGAGGAAAAGATGGCTGTTGTGGTGCAGAGCATATGCGGTTCAAGACATGACGGACTATATTATCCAATGATGTCAGGTGTTGCAAGGTCGGTTAATTTCTATCCGATAGGCAATGAAAAGCCGGAAGACGGTATAGTAAACCTTGCATTCGGATTGGGAAAGACAGTGGTTGACGGTGGAAACACGTTGAGATTCAGTCCGAGATTCCCGAAGAAGATTCTTCAACTTTCAGACCCGAAACTTGCACTCAGAGATACTCAGAAGCAGATGTTCGCCTTGGATCTGAGACCGGGAGCATTCAAGATTTCACGGAATGAAGGTGTCAATCTCGCCAACCCGCAGATTGCTCAGGTACTCCCATCATTCCCATATCCTGAACTTGTCGCATCCACATTCAGTCTTGAGAACAACAGGATGATACCCGGTATTTCATCTGTCGGTCCAAGAGTGATATCTTTTGATTCGATTCTCAAGTACGGCCGCTTCCCTCTTGCGCAGATTCTGACAGATGTCATGGCAATATGCAAGGAAGCAATGATGTGCGACATAGAGATGGAATTTGCTGCGGACATCAAACCACATAAAGACGGACATCAACTTGTGATAAAACTCCTGCAGGTGCGTCCGGTCGCTGAATTCGGTGATGACAAAGGTGTGTCGATCGATAAGGCGGAGGAAATGATATCAAATACCCTCATCACATCCCGGAAGGCATTGGGTTCCGGCTTCTTTGATGGAATGAAATATATAATATCAGTTCCGTCGGAATCATTCGACAGTGCCAGGACAAGGGAGATGGCGGAAGAGATTGCCAGACTTAACGATATGCTCAAGTCGGAAGGTGCCTCATACCTTCTGGTAGGTCCCGGAAGATGGGGATCGTCTGACCCTTGGCTCGGTATCCCGGTAGTCTGGAGCGACATATCTGAGGCAAAGATGATTGTGGAGACTGCAATTCCGGGCTATCGCATCGAGCCGAGTCAGGGAACTCATTTCTTCCAGAACATAACTTCTCTTGGTGTCGGCTATCTGACCATCGACACTGTATATGGTGACGGAACAGTCGATGAAGAGGCGTTATCGGCCTTCGAATGTATTCATGACGGTGAATATGTCAAACTTTACAAGGCACCCGAGGGTCTTGTGGGCTATATTGACAGACTGTCTAACAGATCCATTATAGGCTACTGATAATCTTCTATAAATTAAGCGGTGAAACAAATGTGTTTTTAGTTAAAACATTTTTGTTTCACCGCTATTTTCTATTAAATGTTGACTAAATCAGCGTAATTGCGGTTGCGTTGAACGGTGGAACCGTCACCTCGATCACCTTTCCGGGATAGAGACGGTCTGACTTGGTGATTTCCATCCATTCGAATGCATGCTCTGGAATGAAGATCTTCATAGTCGCTTCTGTTGACGAGAAGTTTGCAGCAACAAGGATAGTGTGATCTTCGTAATCACGAAGGAAGGCATAATGTCTGTCCTTGTTGAAGCCGTCAGAACTGAAGTTGCAGTAACTCAGATCGTAGGTAGTACCCTTTGTTATGGCAAGGTCGGATGAAGCAGTGCGGATGGCAGTGACAAAAGATACAAATATCTCCGCTTCCTTTCTGTCCATGCCTGAATTGACGAGGACTTCTGCATCAAGTGACTTATATGAACCCTCGCCTATCACCTTCCTGAGCCTTCTTACTGATGGAATGCTCCACCAGTCGAATATTGTGGTACGTCCGTCCTTGCCGCTGAACCCTTCCTTATCCATGCCTGGCTCCCCTACTTCCTCACCGAAATAAATCATGAAAGGTGCTGTATTCAGCATCAATGAGGTATATAGTGCGGCGAATGTATGTGAACTGTCCTTGCCGAAATATTCCGAACCGAAGCGCTGTTCGTCATGATTCTCCAGGAAATTGAGCATATATGGCTGAAGATCACCCAGATATTGCCAGTTTCTTGTAATTCCTGTCGTAGACTGCCACAATTCTACAGGCATGCCGTCATCATTGACATTCTTCTCTACTACAGCCCTTAATGTATCATACAGACCGGACTTGTCGTAAAGGAAATCAAATCCGACGTTTCTGATATATTCACCGTAAAGGTCCTTCTTGTATACTTCCGCGATGAAGATCAGTGAAGGATATTCGCTTTTTATGGTCTGGATGAGCCATTTGAAGAATTGAGGAGGTACGAGTTCTACCATGTCGCACCTGAATCCGTCCACTCCTTTTGCCGCCCAGAAACGGATGATATCCAGCATTTTATCCCATGTCGCCGTATGATGGTCGCAGTAGTTGATCTTTACTGTCTCGTACCAGTCGTTTATTCCGGGTGATGAGTTGTAGCAGTTGTTTCCGGTTGCCATTGCGGGACATTCATGATATGGAGGCATGTTTTCAGGACATGGTGTCGGCAGTTGAAGAGTCTCCCCTGGATAGTAGAAGAAGTCGTTCTCCTCTCTCCAGTGAACTGTCTTGTCGTCTGTTTCTCCCAGTACAGGATGACCCGGTGTCGGGCAGACCTTTCCGTAATCTCTTGATACATGGTTCGGAACAAAATCCATGATGACCTTCAGGCCCGCTTCATGTGTTCTTGAGATAAGTGCTTCATATTCCGCCATCCTTTCTTCCGGATTGTCGGCAAGATATGCATTTACATCATAGTAGTCGCATATGGCATACGGCGAACCTGCCTTTCCTTTCACAAACTGCGGGTGTGAAGGCGTGCATCCTTGTTCGCATGCCTGAGTGGAGTGCCTCAGCACTCCTGTGTACCAGACATGGCTGCAGCCCATCCATTTGAGATATTCCAGAGTCTTTTCGTCTATGTCCGAGAATTTGCCTGTACCGTTTTCTGTCAGTGAACCGTTTTCTTTCGGGTTATCTTCATTATTGCCCCAGAGTCGGGGAAGCATCTGATATATTATCGGTTTATCCATATCTTTTTGTTTCGCGGCGCGAAGATACTACAAATTAAACGCCTGCCAAAAACATTTACATCCAAAATCAACTATCTTTGCACCATGTAGATAAAATTTGATTTGAGGAATCCTTTAAATACATTAATTCTGATATTTCTGAGTCTTTTCATCCCGTCAGTTCTGAGTGCAGAGTCATACGGTGTTCATAAGAACCGGAATTACGATCACACAGTCGGAATAAATCTAAGACCGTCTTACGTCATGCCTACACATGGCTTCTATAACGGTTGGAATCCTGCAGGAAAGAAGATCAGGGCCGGTGGTACACTCGACATGCAATATGCTTTTTCCAAAAAGGCTCAAGGTGTTTATCAGGGAATCGGAGCGGGAATTCACACATTCTTCTCCAAAGATCTGCTTGGTACCCCTGCAACGATATACTTGTTCCAGGGCGCCCCACTCGTACTTCTTTCTGATCACCTTGCATTAGGATATGAGTGGAATCTTGGCATATCATCAGGCTGGAAAGACAACGGTACGGTGACAGTCTCGCCGATGAATGTATATATCAATGTGGCTGCCCTGTTTACATGGAAAGTCAACGGCTTCTGGAAAATAGTTTTTGGTCCTGAATATACCCATTTTTCCAATGGAGATACGAAATTTCCGAATGGAGGTGCAAATACCGTCAATTTCAGGATAGGCGCAAAAAGAAGTCTTGCTGCCTCTCAGACTGTTCCTGTAGAGAATATATTTGCAAGGATGGAGACGAAACTTTCAGTTCCTCAATCGATGTCATATGACCTTGTATGTTTCGGTGGCTGGCGTGCTGACAGGGTTGTCAAGGAGAACCATCTCATTGTTTTCAACAAGGCCTTTCCTTTTGCCGGTCTGAACTTCAATCCGTTATATCATTTCAACAGTCATCTCTCAGCAGGCGCATCCCTGGACCTTCTTTATGACAGAAGCGCCAATATCATTGTAAATGAAAATCCTGACGGCACCTCTTCCTTTTCGTACCCTTCCCTTCTGCAGCAGACTTCTGCGGGAATATCGGCAAGAGCGGAACTGTCCATGCCTGTATTTGCAGTAAATATAGGAATCGGGTACAGTTTCCAATTGGATGACTGTACCCGAAATATGTCTTCCGAACTCAATGCCTTTTATGGAATATTCTCACTTAAGGCATTTGTCAGTGACAGACTCTTTCTGAATGTAAGTTACAGATTGAACTCTGTGCTATATTCTCACAATCTTATGTTCGGTATAGGATGGAGGTTCGGATCTATTTTGCATCCATAGCCTGACATGCTGTGATTGCCACCATCTTGTAGATGTCATCCACAGAGCAGCCACGGCTCAGGTCGTTCACCGGACGTGCGATACCCTGGAGGATAGGTCCGATAGCGTCAGCATTGCCAAGTCTCTGAACAAGTTTGTATGCGATGTTTCCAACCTCGAGGCATGGGAATACGAGTACGTTTGCATGTCCTGCGATTTCAGAGCCTGGAGCCTTCTTCTGACCTACCGATGCAACGAGTGCTGCATCTGCCTGAAGTTCGCCTTCCACCTTGAGTGCAGGGTCAAGTTCCTTTGCAAGTCTTGTAGCCTCCACAACCTTGTCTACAACCTCATGCTTTGCAGAACCCTTTGTGGAGAATGAAAGCATCGCTACCTTAGGATCTGCGAATCCGGCAACGCTCTTTGCTGTCTGTGCCGTACATACTGCGATCTGAGCAAGTTGTGCCGCATCAGGCATAGGTGTTACGGCAACGTCACCTACAACGAGAACACCGTTTTCACCATATTCAGGAGTCTGAGTGATCATGAGCATCGCGCCGCTGACGCAAGTGATGCCAGGAGCACATTTGATGATCTGGAGTGCAGGGCGGAGGGTCTCGCCTGTAGTAGAGAGTGCACCGCTTATCTGTCCGTCAGCATCACCGCTCTTGATGATGAGGCAGCCGAAGTACAGCGGGTCCATCACGAGTTGTGCAGCCTTTTCAGGTGTCATTCCCTTGTTCTTGCGGAGTTCATAAAGGAGGTTTGCATATTCTGCAGTCTTCTCGCTTGTCGCTGGGTCTATGATGGTAGCCTTGCCGATATTCTTAAGGCCGAGTCTGTCTGCGAGAGCAAAGATTTCATCAGGATTGCCGATAAGGATGATGTCTGCAATCTCGTCTGCAAGAGACTTGTCCGCTGCTGTAAGTGTGCGCTCCTCTAATGATTCAGGGAGTACGATGCGCTGCTTGTTTGATTTCGCGCGTTCGATGATGCTTTCAATTAGTGACATGTTCAAGTATTATTTGTTATTCTGCAAAAGTACATAATCCTTTTGAAAATCGCATGAATCCTTTAAAAAATCGCTAAATTCCTTGCTAAAACGCTTTGTAGTCATGTTGAAGGTGCTAACTTTGTATCAGGCGAAGTGCCACAGCAATTAATCCCCAAAACAATCGACAGTATGACAAAACAAATTCTTGTCTTTCTTGTATGTCTTCTCGGCGGCTTTTGCTCTGCAGGCATTTCTGCTCAGACCCTTGAAGTCAGGGGCACTGTCACAGACAGGCAGAATGAACCTATACCAGGAACCAACGTCCTGGTGCGAGGAACTACCGTCGGGACATTCACTGACATTGACGGGCACTTCTCGATCGTGACTGCCCCTGACGCGGTGCTGGAATTCTCATCCATAGGATTTCTGGACAAAAGCGTCAAGATCAACGGCAATGCCTACCTTGATGTCGTCCTTGAAAACGACATGGAAAGCATTGAGGAGACAGTGGTCATCGCCTATGGAACAGCAAGCAAGGCCTCGGTGACCGGTGCCTTGTCCTCTGTAAAGACCGATGATCTTCTTAAATCTCCGGTGACAAGCGTGACAAACATGCTTGCCGGATCCCTTCCGGGAGTATCTGCCGTACAGACAAGCGGACAGCCCGGAAGAGACGCAGCGACAATCTACATCCGCGGAAGCGGTTCTCTTGACAACTCTCTCGCCTCCCCTCTGGTTCTTGTGGATGGTGTGGAGAGAGATTTCTCTCAGATCGATCCGAATGAAATAGAAAGCATCTCTGTGCTGAAGGATGCCTCAAGCACTGCAGTGTTCGGTGTGAGAGGCGCCAACGGTGTCATTCTCGTGACAACCCGCAGAGGTCTTGAAGGAAAACCGAGGATATCTGTCAGTACCTCGGTCGGCATTCAGCAGCCTATTTCACTTGTCGAACAGACCGGAAGTTATGAATATGCCAGATTCTGGAACATCAAGCAGGAACTTGACGGTGTCACAAACAGGAGGCTCTATTTCTCGCGCGAGGCTGTGGAAGCGTACAGAACCGGTTCCGACCCGATAATGTATCCGGACATGGACTGGCAGGACTACTGCTTCAATGACCTGTTCCTGCAGTCAAAGAACAATATCAACATTTCCGGAGGAACGGATAAGGTGAAATATTTCATTTCGGTGGGATATCTCTATCAGAACGGACTCTTGAAGCAACTTCCCGGTCAGAGGTATGACAACAACTTCAGGTATGACAGGTATAATTACCGTGCTAACATAGATGCAAGACTTACTTCTTCCACAGTCATGAAACTTGGAATCGGTGGAGTCGTCGGTAATATGCAGGAACCTCGAAATGTAGTATCAGACACCAATCAGGACCAGAATCCCTGGGTGATCTCCCAGATATGGACCCACCCTTTCGCCGGTCCCGGATTCATCGATGGAGTGCGTACTCTCGTTCCAAAGGACCTCGTACCGCTTGGCGAGATACTCAGAGACGGAATGTTTGTATTTTACGGCTGTGGCTATACCAGAAAATACAATACGACCCTGAATATCGACCTTGACATCACTCAGGAACTTGATTTCATCACTGAAGGCCTGAGTGTGAGCGTAAAAGGTGCCTACGATAATGCCTTTTCGCTTACAAAGAAATACACGGGAGGTTCCGTGGAATATCAGACAGCATACTACAAGTCCTATTTCGATTCTGACGGTCAGATGGATCCGGTGAGTCCCGATTATGACAAGACCATCATCTACGTTCCTACAGGAAACGATACTCCCCTTTCGTATTCGGAAGCGAACGGAAGAAACCAGAACTGGTATGCCGAAGCGAGGATCAATTATGACCGCAGTTTCGGATATCACAAGGTAGGAGGACTCCTTCTATACAATATGTCCAGAAATTATTATCCTTCCACCTATACTTATATTCCGCGCAGTTATATGGGGTTTGTCGGACGTGCCACCTACTCCTATATGACGAAATATATGGTCGATGTCAATCTTGGCTACAACGGATCGGAAAACTTCGCACCAGGAAAGACCCGCTTCGGATTATTTCCTTCTGTTTCAGCAGGTTGGGTGATTTCCGGAGAAGATTTCATGAAAAAGCAGAATGTCATATCCTATCTGAAACTCCGTGCCTCGTGGGGGCTTGTCGGCAGCGACAAGGGTGTTAACACCAGATTCATGTATATGCCTGCAGTCTGGACACAGTCGGGTTCATACAGTTTCGGAGTCGACAATCCGGATATGTCGGAGGCATATTCCATGTCGAAACCAGGAAATGACCTTGTCACCTGGGAGACCTCGGCAAAGACCAATGTGGGCATGGACATAAAGTTCTTCGACAACCGTCTTTCCATGGTTGCAGACTATTTCTATGAGGACAGAAAAGGCATCCTCATCACTCCGGAGTCCACTCCGGGAATCATAGCAACCACATCTCCTGACCTTAATATAGGAGAAGTGGTCAATCAGGGATATGAGATTTCTCTTTCATGGAACGATTCCCCTTTCAACGACTTCAGTTACTTCCTTGACGCCAACATGTCCTTTGCAAGGAACCGGATAATCCATATGGATGAAGTGCCGAAGAAGTACGGATATATGAACCAGACAGGAGGCCCTACAGACCGTCAGACAGGAATGTACAAGTACCTCAGGCTCTATCAGTACAGCGATTTCATCGAGAATGAGGACGGAAGTCTGACTTTGAATCCGGACCTTCCCCAGCCTTATCAGAAAGTATATCCCGGAGATGCCATGTATGCCGACCTCAACAGGGACAACAAGGTGGATGGTGACGACAGGTGTGTGACAGGATTCAGCGAACGTCCTGAATATATGGCAGGACTCAATGCGGGAATTAACTGGAAGGGTCTGTCCTTCTCCATGCAATGGACCGGTGCTGCCAATGTGGATAAACTCCTTGATATAGAGTACCGAATACCATTTACGAATGCAGGAAAACGAGGCCTTCTCACCTATTTCTACGAGGACTGCTGGACTCCTGAAAACCAGAAGGATGCCCTGTATCCGCGTCCTTCGGAGACATCTGAAAGTTGGAATTCTGAAAACTCTACCCTGTGGCTTATGGATTCCTCATATATAAGGCTCAAGAATGTCACTTTGGGATATACCCTTTCCAATATGGAATGGATGAAGAAGATAGGCATACAGTCTCTTGTATTCACATTCAGCGGATATAATCTTCTGACCTTCTCTACCCTAAAGGTCATCGATCCGGAAGGACAGACGACAAGAACCGGAGATTACCCTCTTGTCAAACTTTACAATTTCGGACTTAACATCAATTTCTAAAAGACACAAGTATGAAGAATATATACATAAGGATCATCTTCTGTGCAGGACTTGTCATGCTTATGTCTTGTTCACAGATTTCACTGGACTCGGATTTTCTGGGCAGCCGTCCTGAAAGTTCCGGTGCAGACATATCGAAGATGTTCTCAAGCGCTTCCGAGGCTGACAAGGTCCTTAATGAGGCATATAGGAATCTTCCGTACGGAATCCCGACATCGCTCAACAACAAGTTGGGTGGAAACATACTGGAATCACTTACAGACCTTTGCCAGAGTTTCAGGGACAATGTCAGCGACGGACCGATGAAACTCTATTACAACGGCTCCTTGAGCGCATCTACGGCAAATACTTCTGCGGCATATCATTTCGCACATGAAACAGATTGGACATCAATAAGATATGCCTGGCTTTTCATAGAAAACGCCTCGGCAGTAAAAGATTATCCGGACATGCTTCTGCGCAGGAGGACCGCAGAGGCGAAGACAATCATTGCGCTTTCATATTTTGAAATGCTCAGATTCATGGGAGGACTTCCATGGCTCGACCATGCAGTCGATGTCAATGAACCTATGAATTTCCCTCGTCAGACTTTCGCCGTCACCGTAGACAATATCGTTTCTCTCCTTGATGAAGCGATTCCTGACCTCGCCTGGAAACAGGACTCGGTAAATGACGGAAGAATGACAAAAGCGGGTGCTATGGCATTGAAGTTCAAGGTGCTTCAATGGGCAGCAAGTCCGGCATTCAATTCTGAGACCAGGTGGCATGAGGATGCAGATGAATATACCTGTTACGGAAATTATGATGCATCGCGATGGGACAAGGCTCTGGCTGCGGCTCAGGATTTCTTCAATGAAGTGGCATCCAGAGGTGAATATTCCCTTATAATGCCTGAGGATGATTCACATAGGTCCAGACGTCTGGCCTATCGCAAGGCATATTATGACAGAGGTGGAAGTGAAGTCCTGATCTCGATACGACATGGCTTCGGTCCGGAAACCCACAACGCCTTTATCAATCAGCGTCCATACTCAGGCCCGACCCTGAATTATGTGGACATGTTCCCTTGGGCTGACGGAAGCGACTTCCCTGAAGATTTTGACTGGAGCGCTCCGTCAAGGCAGCCGTTTTTTCAACATGTTGACGGTCAGATGGTTCCGACACGTGATCCTCGCCTCTATGAAAATGTCGCCTGCCCCGGTGAGACATATTGTGACGGCACCTCAGCCCCGGTGTATACGAATCATGCTAGTTATAAGGACGGAAGCGGATTCCTGATAATGAAATATATTCTTCAGGAAAACAGCGACAGGGCAGGCAGACCTGTACAATGGGCTTATCTGAGGCTTGCTGAAATGATGCTTGACTATGCGGAAGTGATTAACGAAGCGGGAGACGGACCTGATGCTCCGGCGTATTCCATGGTGAATCAGGTAAGGGCAAGAGTCGGTCTGAATCCTCTTCCGGTAGGGCTTTCCAAAGATGAGTTCCGGGAGGCGGTACTCAGGGAGAAGGCACTTGAACTTGGTTTTGAAGAGGTAAGATGGTTCGATCTGGTCAGACATGACAGGCAGGAAGACTTCACAAAGACTCTCTACGGTCTGCGAAGCAAAGGCAATGACCTTACCCGTCCGACTTCCTTCACTTTTGAAAAAGTCGCCCTCACACCTCGATTCTGGGCAGAAAACTGGGATAAGAAATGGTATCTGGCTCCGGTTCCTCAGGATGAGATCAACAAGAAGTATGGGATGACACAGAATCCCGGATGGTAACCAGAAGATACAATTATGAAAACCATAAGAAACATTATAATTGTCCTGTCTTTAGGAATCTGCATGGCATCCTACGCTCAGCCGCAGAGGGTGCTCCCGGATACCGTTTCCCTGGGATATGGCATGCGGATATCATCCAAGACAGGAAGCAACTCCATCACAGGAGTCGACTCACAGGCATTTGAATATGCTTCATCATATGCAGATGTAACCAAGTCATTATATGGAAAGATAGCGGGTCTTGCCGTTAGACAAGGCAGCGGTTCCTCTGCAGACAATTATTCTACCCTCCTCCTTCATGGACATCAGCCTCTCGTACTGGTGGACGGTTTTCCACGTTCTCTTGAAGACCTGACCTCACTTGAGATAGACTCAGCATATATTCTCACGGATGCGGCATCAGCGGCACTCTACGGTGTAAAGGGAGGTAACGGAATCCTGATGGTGACCACCAGGAGAGGCAAGACAGGTGCAGCGGACATAAAGGCCCAATATTCATTCGGTTTAAGCACACCTTTCAGAAGACCGGATTTTGCCGATGCCTATACATATGCATCCGCTGCAAATCAGGCGATGGCTTCAGACGGCCTTGACCCCAGATATTCTCCGAAGGAACTCGAGGCATTCAGCACAGGCCGGTATCCATACGAATACCCCGATGTTGACTGGTGGGATGAGACTGTAGGTGATTTCGGCACCACTCATTCGCTCAAACTTACCTTCGATGGCGGTGGAAGCCGTTTCAGGTATTTCACATCGCTTGACTTCTTTAGAGACCGTTCCATGCTGAAGGAGAACACAGCAGACGACCGTTATGACACCACTCCGACAGACACAAGGTTGTCATTAAGAACCAATATTGATGTAAATGTCACTAAATCAACATTTCTGAATGTGGGACTTTCAGCAAAACTTCAGGAAGTCAACGGACCGGTGTACGGTAGAAACAATATCTTTACATTGCTATACAACATCCCGTCTGCTGCATTTCCGGTGAAGACGCGTGAAGGACTTTATGGCTCAAGCGAAGTGTATGGCGACTCAAATCCTGCAGGTTTGCTCATGGACAAGGGCCATGTCAGGAACATGTATGGAGTGCTTCTGGCAGACATGAGCCTGAAACAGGATCTTGATATAATCACCAAGGGTCTTTACGCTCAGGTGCTTGTGTCCTTTGACAATCGCGGCGGCATGAAGGAGACATCGTCAAAGACGTACCGTCATATGTCATTGAACCCTTCTTTTGCAGAAGACGGCACTTTGACTACTTCTCCTGAATATTATGGCGAGGATTCCCAGACACTCGGTCATTCACAGCCTTTCGAGAGTCTTATGATGAACACGGACTTTCAGGCCAGGATCGCTTATGAACGCAGTTTCAATGCCCACAGTGTAGATGCTTCGGTCGTTTATGACATGCAGTCGTCAGTAGTCAACGGGCGGAACAACTCTCATAAGAATCAGTCTGTTTTCGGATCTGCAACATATTCATATTCTGACAGATACGTTCTAAGTGGAGTACTCGCCTATTCCGGCTCGTCATATCTTCCCAAGAAGAGCCGATTCCATATCTATCCGGCACTTTCGGCAGCATGGATAATCAGCAACGAGAGTTTCATGAAAAGTGCATCATGGCTTGATATGCTCAAGATCAGGGCATCGTACGGCATTTCCGGATGGGACGGCAATCTTACACATGAACTTTGGAGACAGTCTTATGGTGCAGGAGGCGGCTATATGTTCGGAACCAACGGTAACCCGGCATCAGGCGGTGCGGAAGGACCTCTCCCGGTTGTTGATCTGGTACCGGAGAAATCGACAAAGATGACTCTTGGACTTGATTTCGCGGCCCTCGACAATCGTCTTGCATTCACTCTGGACGGATACGGTGAAGTAAGAAGCAATGTGCTCGTGAGCGGTTCCAATTCTGTTTCAGGTATAATCGGAGTGGAGGTCGGACAGGTATGCGAAGGCGAATATCAGTATGAGGGAATTGATGCCACATTGAGATGGTATGACAGAAAAGGAGACTTCACATATGGTTTCGGAGCGAGTACTTCATATATGAATTCAAAGGTAATCAATGAAAACCAGGCTTTTCAGGAATATGATTACCTCTATACGGTCGGAAACCGTGTCGGACAGAGATATGGTCTCGAAGCAATCGGATTCTTCGAGGACCAGACCGAGATTAACAACAGTACTCCTCAGTCTTTCTCCACAGTGCGTCCGGGAGATGTGAAATACAAGGACCAGAACGGAGACATGGTGATTGACTCCAAGGATGTTGTCAAGATGTACGGCTCAAACATACCGAGGTTCCATTTCGGCTTCAGCGTCGAGTTCGGCTACAAGGGTTTTGAAATCCTTGCGGATTTTCAGGGAATGTGCGGTGTGACTGTAAATCTTCTGGACAGTCCTCTGTACAAGCCTTTGGTAAACAACGGGAATATTTCACAGACATATCTTGACAACGAGATCCCCTGGACATATGAGAACCGCCACAAGGCCACAATGCCCCGTCTGACAACAATGGACAATGCAAACAATTACAGGGAGAGTTCGCTGTGGTATCGTGACGGCTCATTCCTGAAACTGAGAAATCTTGTGGTTTCATATACTCTCTCCAAGTCCATGCTGAAATTTGCCGAAATGAAGATCTTCCTGCAGGGCAACAACCTGTTTTCGCTGGATGATATCGGTTTTGCAGATCCTGAACTGCTCGGTGCAGCCTATCCTTCCGTAAGGACATTCACTGCAGGTCTGAAGTTTAACTTTTAAAGTGCAGCAATATGAAACGCATTAATATATTATTCACAATCGTCCTCTCGGCACTTACATCCTGCAGTTTTCTCGATTTTGACGAAACCTCAGGACTGAAGAGCAAGGAAGATATGTATAAATATTACAACAGCGTGGAGCAGATGCTCACAAACGTCTATTCATATATGCCGGACAATCTCACAACGGCAACTATGAGAGACTGCGGCTGTGATGATGCTGAGCAGGGAAATACCGCCTCAGTATATCAGAGTTTCAACAACGGAACATGGTCATCCGTGAATCCTGTGGATGACTCGTGGTCGCTATATAAGGGAATCCGCGCTGCAAACAGTTTCATCGCAGAAGTTGCAAAGGTGGATCTGTCACGCTACGAACACAATGCTTCATACGAGAACTGGATGAAGAAACTCTCGTTCTTTCCATATGAAGCACGACTTCTCAGAGCGAACTATTTCTTCGAACTGGCGAGAAGGTACGGAGATATAGCCATGCCTCTTGAAGTTCTTGACTCAGAACAGGCGAACAGCATAGGAAAGACTTCATTCGATGATGCGGTGAAATTCATAGTCGAAGAATGTGACACTTGTGCAAGGCATCTTCCTCAGACCTATGTCGGACAACCGGACAATCAGGTTGGAAGGATGACATCAGGCTTTGCCAAGGCTCTCAAATGCAAGACCTTGCTATATGCGGCAAGCCCATTGCACAATCCTTCGGCAGATCCGGCCTTGTGGAAAGATGCTTCCATGGCTGCACTTGACATGATTGACGACGGATTCTACTCTCTCGATCCGGCAGATTGCGCAAACAATATGATATCTCCGGAGGTGGTCATGATGGTCATCGGGGATGCATCACGCACGTTTGAGCAGAACAATTTTCCTGTCAGATTCACTGAAGGTACGAGAACGGGAGCAACTGCCGTATTTCCATCCCAAAATCTTGTGGATGCTTTCGAGACTGTTTCCGGATATGCTGTAACCTTGACTGATGACGGATGGAAAAGCGATGACCCTGCCTTTGATCCCTCTGAGCCGTATTCGGGAAGAGATCCAAGATTCTACAGGACTGTCCTTGCTGACGGAATGGCCTTCAAGGGAAGCGTCATAGAAACTTTCGAAGGCGGTCAGGACGATGCGGAAGTCACTGCAGGCGGCACTCCTACGGGGTATTTCCTGAGAAGATATATTCAGGAATCCACCAGTTTCACTCCAGGCAGTACTGTCACCAACAAACATCATTGGATTGTCTACAGATATGCGGAAACCCTTCTTTCCTATGCTGAATCCATGGCCAACGCCTTTCCTGAAGATATGAACCATACAGATTCGGAATTTCCTTATTCAGCCCTTTGGGCACTTAACCAGGTAAGGACAAATGCAGGAATGCCTCAGGTTCCATATTGTGAATATGAAGAATTCATGCAGAGGTTGAGAAACGAGTGGAGAGTTGAATTTGCATTCGAAGACCACAGGTTCTGGGATGTCAGAAGGTGGAAGATTGCCGGCGACACCCAAAGGGAACTCTCAGGAGTGAAGATACTTATGAATGAAGAAGGTGAAAAGTCTTACTACCGCCAGGTGTACGAGACAAGGACCTGGACCGATAGAATGTACTTCTACCCTATCCCTCAGGCAGAACTTCACAAGAACGGCAATCTGTTTCCTCAGAATGTCGGATGGTAATCTCACCGGACTATAAAACAGAACATTTATGAAACGGATTTATACATATATACTATTGACCTTGGGACTGCTTGTTATCTCATGTCAGGATGACTTGATAGATTCTCAGCATGACTTTCCTGCTACTGTCGATGTCGATGCACAGGAAGAATATGCAGTCAATGCAGAAGTCCCCGGAAGAATCGTTTTCAATATCAGAGCAAATACACCGTGGTCGATCGCTACAGACAGTGACTGGTGCAGCACGACTCCTTCAACAAGTGCTGAAAGTTCTCTGGTTTCGGAGGTGACCGTATATCCGCAGGACAATCAGACTTTCCAGTCAAGGACTGCCACCATCACCATATCATCGGAAGAACTTGGTGTGGTAAAGACAATACGTGTCGTTCAGGCTAAAATGAAGGAAAAGGTTTCTCTGACAATAGGCAACGATCCCAAGAACAACAAGATCGTCGCCGGTGACGGAATGCCCGGTGACACTATTGTCGATATTTCTGCCGACAAGGTCTGGACTCTCTCCGCATCAGATATTCCTGACTGGCTTCATATGGAGAAACTCAATGAGACAAGCCTCAAGGTGAGCATCAAGGAAACGAACACTTCTCTTGCTGAGCGTCAGGCATATGCCAAGATTGAAATACAGGGAGTCGAACAGAAATTCGAGTTTCCGTTCAAGGTCGTACAGCCTTCCCCTTTCATCGTTGCGGACGGTGCAAGACTGACAACGGACGTCCTCACCGGATATACCAAGGTGGAATTTACCAAGGGCGAGATGTTCAGGTCTGCATATACGATGAAGAAAGGAAGGATGATAATTGAACTGGATGATATGAAGATGTCCTCGATATATAATCTCGGCTTCAATTTCACCGCCACCTCGTCTGCCAACTTCAAACTCCATATGGAGGCTGGCAATACCTATTGGTTCAGATGTGCGGGAGGATTCTCATGGGTGGCGCCGATTAAGAAGACGTTCACGATGGAAGAGGTCAATGCCATAAGGAAACTGGAATTTGCTGTTGCCGATGATCCGGATTCTCCAGGTAAGGTGATGGTGAGCATATATATCGACGGAGAGCATTTCGGAACGCAGAAAGGCAGGACCGATATATTTTCGGCAGGTGATCCGGGCTGTCATTTCATATTTGAAGCAGGATCGGAGCCTACCTCCGGAGATTATTGCATCTTTAAAAGTATAAAATACGTAAATAATTGACTATGAATACAAGAAATATATTTGTAATCATGCTTTTCGCAGTCTCGTTTCTGTTCTGGGCTTGTGAAAAGGACGATGAACCGATGAATTGGGTCGACCTCAGGTATGATGTCCCTCAGGATTCATATGTCATAGACAAGGACGGAAGTCAGGAGGTTACCATAAGGGTGAAATCGACTGATCCCTGGCAGGTGTTCGGTAAATCCGGAGCAGACTGGTACACCATAACGCCTCAGAGCGGGGATCCGGACGAAATCTACACTGTCACTATTTCATGTTCGCCTAACCCTTCACTTGACGACAGGTCTGATGTGATAGTCATAAAGAGCGATTATTGGACAGGAAAGGAGTTCACGCTGACTCAGAAAGGCACAGCATATCTCGAGTACTCATCCCCTGCCGATATAGAAAGTTCGGGCGAGAGCATCTCTCTTGAGATCCTTTCCAATCAGGACTGGACTGCATCGGTGACATCCGGTGATTCATGGCTGAATATTCTTGAAGGAAACAGTGGAAGTGGAGACGACAAGGTCAGCCTCGGAGCAAGAGCAAATTCGGGTGAACAGAGGACTGCAGAATTGTCATTATTTGACAGAAATGGTGCGCTTGTACACGTCATAAGCATCATACAGAAGGGTGTTCTTCTGTCACCGGCACTTCCTGATAACGGAAACTATTATGTTTTATATTCAGATTCTCAGGTGCTTGAAATCCCTGTTCAATCAAACACCTCATGGACTGTATCCAAACAGGATCCACTGGAGGAAGGGTGGTATGAATTTGACAGCAACGACAGTTTCGATGGTGACGGCAAGGTGGTGATCAATGTTTCCGAGTATGAGGAAGGAGGAGGTGCTTCCGTTCGTACCGGAACAGTAGTCCTGACATCCGAAGCGGAGGAAGGTGTCACTCCTGTGGTGAAGACCATCAGATTCAAGCAGGCAAGCCCTGACAAAAACCGGACTCAGACAAATGACGGTCAGACCCTTGATACGGACGGACTTACGTCTCAGGAAGGACTTCCGGTAGGACGATATACATTCTATCTCTCCCCATTCGGAGCATCTGACTGCATAAATCTGTATTTCAACTGGAAAAGACCGGATGAAGACCATACTTTTGCGGAACTGCGTTTCTGGCTCAATACCTCATTTGCACCGATGAAGACGGAAATCAGTTGCATGCCTTATTGCAACGATGTCAACAAATGGCAGAAACATCTGCTGGTGGGATTCGACAGTTCCAGACAGGTCAAGATTGCGCTGGATATAAGAGAATCAGAACCTGATGCATCCGGAAACACATGGATATATTCGGAATGGTGGCTCAACGACGTAATGATAGCCCATGCCACAAGCGACGGAATCGCCGACAGCAACGGGGTCACCGACACATGGAAAGTACCTTTTGAATCAATCACTATGGGCGGATATTTCAATATCAAGGCCTCTGGCGGTTCTGCTGTACTTGAGAAATGGGAATATACCTCTCCTATAGTCTGGGGAGAATAAAGACAACTGTAAAGAAGAAATAAAATGAAAAGCATACATACTACAATATTTGCTGTTATCAGCCTTGCAACCATTTTTTCATGCAATAAGGCGGATGCACAGAATGACGGTAATACTCACCCTCTTACCTCCATGGCAGTAAAATCCGGAGGGACATGGTATCATGCGGACATTGACCATGATGACAGGACCGCATCAATCGGATCCATAGCAGAACTCTCGAGTATCACGGAGGTCAGGTATACCCTGATACCAGGTGCTGAGATTCTGCCGGATCCCGCTTCACCCGAATGGGAATGGAATGAAAGCCAGTTCTTTACAATATTATCTCCGGACGGAGAATCAGAATATGAGGTGGTTTTCACTGCGCTGAGGACTCCTGATGAGCGGGGACTTATATTCTCCGATGAATTCAGTGAAGACGGCATCCCGGACCAGAGCAAATGGTCACTCTGTCCGTTCGGCAAGAGCGACTGGTGCAATCAGATGTCAGAGAGTTACGACCAGGCTTATGTAAAGGATGGAAATCTTGTGCTTGTGGGTGAAAAGAAGGATGGAAAATATCTTGCAGGAGGCATTCAGTCCAAGGATAAGTTCAGTTTTTCCTTCGGAAGGGTCGAGTGCAGGGCAAGGGTGACCAGACATCCGGACGGAGCCTTTCCTGCAGTCTGGATGATGCCTCAGACTCCTCTTTATCAGGGTTGGCCTGATTGCGGAGAGATTGACATCATGGAGCATATCAGGCAGGAACCCCATATTCATCAGACCATCCATACACATTACCGCAACAATCTTGGAAACAAGCAGGGAACGACTGCAATAACCCCTTGCAATTACTGGGACTATGTGGTATATGCCGTGGAATGGACACCAGACTCCCTTACCTTCTTTGTGGACGGAAAGGAGACGTTCACATACAGGGACATGAAACTTGAGAATGAAGCGCAGATGAAGCAATGGCCTTATGGACCAGGTTCTTCCTATTATCTGATTCTTAATATGGGTCTTGGCGATGAAGGCACCTGGGCAGGTCCTATGGACGATGCAAATCTTCCGGCAGTGATGGAAATAGACTGGATAAGGGTCTATCAGAATCAGGAATAGCCGCAACGGCGCAGTCTGATATGAAGAAATTGCCTATATTTGTGGGATTGAACTATAATTACCAATGAATATGAATCGAATATTATCAGGCCTTGCATGCTTCTGCATTGTCGCATGCACTTCAACCAAGACTGCGCCTACGGTAGACCGCATGACGCACGATCCCAATTTCACCAACACAGAGACAATCCTTCATGTATGGAGTTGGAATTTCCCTACCATTGCCGAAAATATGAAGCAGATAGCAGATGCCGGATTTACAATGATCCAGACATCGCCTGTGAATGCCTGCTTCAGTCCTGAAGGAGGAAACATAAAGATTCTTGATGAAAAGGAAGGAAACTGGTATCATTACTATCAGCCGACAGACTGGACGATAGGCAACAATATCGTCGGTACTGAGCAGCAGATGAAGGAGATGCTTGATTCTGCAAAGAAATATGACGTCCGTGTACTTGTTGATGTGCTTCCAAACCACACAGCGTTCAATATCGACCTGGTTACAGACGAGTTCTACAAGGCGGTAGGAGGCAGGGACAAGATGTTCCACACCCATGGTCTTGAAGGAATCCAGGATTACAACGACCGTGTTCAGTGTACCCATCAGGGTGTAGGCGGACTTCCTGACGTAAATACAGAGAATCCTCTTTTCCAGAAGTACTATATGGAGTTTGTCAACAGACTGGTCAATATGGGAGTGAGAGGTTTCCGTTACGACACGGCAAAACATATCGGAGTGCATTCGGATCCTGTCGATACAGAAGCAGGTGTGAAGGAGAATGACTTCTGGGATGTAGCCACAGGACGTAAGGAGGTATTGGGAGTCTCCTTGGCGATCCCGTATGACAGCCTTTTCGTATATGGCGAGGTTCTGCAGGACAGGAATGTACCTGAAGAGGAATATGCAGGATATTTCGGCCAGACAGCATCGACATATGGTCATGTACTTCGTGAAGTGCTTGCCAAAGGAAGTGCAAAGGATCACGACCTTCTTTCATGGTATCATCGTGCCGCTCCTGAATATCTTACTACCTGGGTAGAGAGCCATGACACATACTGCAACGCAAATGAAAGCGCATCTCTGACAGATGACCAGATCCGCACAGGATGGGTATTCCTCACAGCACGTCAGAACGGTACACCTCTGTTCTATAGCAGACCGATGAATTCGACCCGCGATAATTTCTTCGGTGACAATCTCCTCGGCGCACGTGGTAACGATGAGTTCTTCCACCCTGAAGTGGTAGCAGTCAACAAGTTCAGACAGTCAATGAAAGGACAGGTTGAAGATGTCAGGATTTCTGAGGATGGTGAAGTTGTTGTTGTCGGACGTGGAGACAAGGGCGCTGCAGTCATCAATTTCGCGACTGAGGACAACGCCGTACAGATTCCGGTATCCCTCCCTAACGGAGAGTACATGGATCAGGTCTACGGAACTACCTTCACAGTTGAAGGAGGAATCCTCAATGGCAAAGCAAAGGCAGTGACGACATATATTCTGATTGGGGAATAATCCCCGGTCAGAGTTTCTTTTCGAGCGTCAGGATATTCTTGTTGTCTATCCTTTCGTATCTGACTTCATTCATTATCTGACGGATCAGGAAGATGCCAAGTCCTCCGATCCGTCTTTTTTCTGCAGAAAGGTCAATGTCAGCATCGGGTTCCAGTGTAGGGTCGAATTCCTTTCCGGAATCAGTCAGGACAAAAACAAGGGTATTATCCTCTTTCAGACTTGCCGAAAGATATATGAACTCGTGCTCCTCCTTAGGATAGGCATACATGATTACATTTGCCACAGCCTCTTCCAGAACAAGATTCAGATTGAACACAATGTCCATCGGCAGGGAAAACTGCTCTGCAACCTGTTCTATAAAGCCTTCAAGTCGTGAAATTTCACTTATATCGTTCCTGAAAGTAATATTCAATTCCATATCTTATCGGTATCTGAAATACATAACGGTTATGTCATCACTCTGGTCTGCACCGTCTGCATGGCGTGCTATATCTGCAAACGACGCTTCCACCATATCCTGTGAATCGGAATCTGCATTATTCCTGATGAAATCCAGAAGTCTCTCATCCGAATAAAGTTCCTTGTCAGTATTTTCGGCTTCTGTAACTCCGTCTGTATAGATGTATATTCCGGTGTTTCTGGCAATATCAATGCATTGTCCCTCATATGGAAAATCCGGGAACAGTCCCAAAGGAAGGTTCGGATTCACTTCCATGAATGTTGTAGCATCTGCAGTGACAAGAACCGGTGCATTATGACCGGCATTGCAATATTTCAATGTACCGGTACGCAGGTCGAGGATACCGACAAAGGCCGTGCAGAACATGTTGGAGGCATTATTCTCGGAAAGAGAATTGTTCAGTGCCGTCATTATGCCCTCCGGAGTGTCGAAATGTGAGGATATCGTTCTGAAAAGTCTGCATGTCACAGCCATCACCAGAGAGGCGGGAACACCCTTGCCGGAGACATCTCCCACAATGAAGTAAAGTTTTTCATCCTCGATAAAGAAGTCATACAGGTCTCCTCCGACTTCCTTGGCAGGGATGAGTTTTGCAAACAGTTCAAGGTCAGCCCTTTCTGGGAATGGAGGGAATATCTTTGGAATCATTCCCATCTGAATTTCACTGGCGATGCGCAGTTCGCTCTCGATTCTTTCCTTCTTCGCTGTAGTACTCTTCAGTTCTTCTATGTAGGAGTTCAACGACTTCTGCATGAACTCGAAGGACTCGTTCAGAAGCATCAGTTCATCTTCCGTCCTGATCTTAGGGAGCGGAACATTGAAGTCACCACCGGCAATCTCCACCGCCGCTGATGCAAATTCGTGGATTGGTCCGGTAATCTTGCGTATACTGCGGTAGCAGATGATGATCATCAGCAAAAGCGCGATAATGGCCACTATTATGACGGTATTGCCAAGTTTCTGCACACTTGCAAACACAACGTCAAAAGGACAGACTATACCTACAGACCAGCATGTCGTCTCTACCGGAGAATAAAACATGAAGTGTTTCTCCGAGTTCTTTATGAGCACAATCTCGCCTCCCCTGCAGTTGATTATGTCATCCTGCATCTTCTCTATCCGTGAGTCGGGCTTCTCGTATTCTGTCGAGAATATGGTCTCATTGAGTATCATATCCCTTTCAGGGTGAACCAGATATGATGCTGCCCTGCTGATCATGATATTATATGATTCAGGGAAAGCCTTGATATCGGTTACAAGCCCTGTAAGCCAGTGAAGCGAGACGTCTGCTGATATTATCGCATAGAGATTTCCATATGCATCGTACAGTGGTTTCGAGTAAGTCGTCATCATCATCTCACCGCCGCCGTTGTCATAATACGGTTCGCTCCAATAAGCCTGTTCCAGAAGTTTCGGAATCTGATACCAGTCCATATGATGGTAATCATATTCCTCATTACCCAACTGTTTTGTAATGATATTTCCGTTTTCGCCCCTGTAAGAGTAAGGTGCGAAATATTTTTCCTCAGAATCGTAAAAATACGGTTCAAATGCGACAGACGCTCCGTGTATGAAATCATTGTTGGACAGAAGCGTCTTGGTTATCGAGTACATCAGTTCCTTGCTCTCCCTGTGCTCTTCCACATACCATGCAGTATTTTCCACAGCGACTTTGACAGAAGTAAGGACATTCTCTATCTGATTGATGGTACTTGCGAGTTCACTATGTGCATGCTGCACTGCAACTTCTTCAACCTTCTTCACTGACATTTCGTAAAAAAGGATGAATGAGAACAGAAAAAGGCAGGCTGAGACCAGAAGTACCTGAATGGTCAGACGGCCTGATATTGACTTGAATATGCTTATTCTTCTTTCCATTATTCTCCTGCTGTAAATCCGTCAAAGTTCAATGCCGAAGGCAGATATCCGTATCTGACAAGGGCATCATTCAACCTGTTGAAATCCTCCTCCTTCAAGATGTATGACGGGGTGTCTCCCGCTTTATCTTCCTGAACACGAAGAATCTCATCAAGCATTTCTCTCTGATGCTGACGGTTGGTGGCTACATTTTCCGCCTTGATGTATTTGAATGTAATGTCCAAAGCCTCCTCCCGGTGTGTCCTGACCCATTCCCATCCTTTTCGGGAAGCCTCCGCGAATGCCCGGCATTTCTCTATGTTCCTCCGGTAGAATGCCCTTGTAACATATATGCCGTCTTCGGGATAATCGTAGCCGTTTTCCGAGAAGAAGATGATGTTTCCAGGTTTAATACCTGCAAGTTTCATCAGTATCTTCTCATTGTAGGTCTTGGCTAAAGTGGCATCAATTGCTCCTGAAATGAAAAGATTGACGGGACTCATGAATGAAATCCATCTGATGTTCAGGTTCTTATCCTGGTCGATCATGTGAGGAATCTCGCTGAAACCGGCAGTCCATGTTCCAACTCGGCATTCCTTCAGATCTTCAAATTCCTTCACTTGCGGATTGCGGACAAAAACCGAGAGGGTCGAATGCTGGGTGGTCTGGAGTATGTTTACCAGAGATTCTCCCTGACCGTTTGCCATCATTGCCTGGATAAGTTCCAGAGTTATGACATTGCATGATCCTTCCTTAAGTCGGTTCAAGGTCGGGTTTGACTGTGTAGGATGGACGATACTCACATCGAGACCGGCCTGCTTGTAGTAACCGAGTTCGTATGCGGCATAGTATCCCGCGAACTGGCTCTGGGCAGTCCATTGTGGAGTAAACACTATTTCCTGAGCATCAAGTGCGACGGATGTCATTAGAGCCAGGAAAAAAGCAGGTATTTTCTTCATTATTCTATAGTAAGTATTCTGGAAAAGCCGGTCATGTCAAAAACGTTGCGTACGTCCTTGTTCAGGTCTTTGAGAGAGAACTTGCGACCTTTGGAAGCAAGGGCCTTGTGGAGGGTCAGTATTACCCTGAGTCCTGCGCTGCTGACATATTCCATCTTTCCGCAGTCGAGTGTGAGGTCCGTACTGCCGTCAAGATACGATGCGAGTCCGTTTTCCAGTTCAGGTGCTGTGACCGTGTCAAGACGTCCTTCGATATTTACTGTAACAAGATTGTCGTTCTGTGTGATTGTGATATCCATGGTTGTTCTGTTTAATTGTTTATATTCTTAAGTTCAAGATGTATATGTCTTTGTCTGTCCTCGCCTATATATTCCGAAATGTTCTCGCACATGCCGGAAATGATTATGAAACTCAGGTCTTCTGTCACCTCAGGCAATGACAGGTAGTCCACACCCTTGTCTTCTATAAGGGCATCTACGGTGAGTGCCTTTGTCGATGCTGACTTTGAAATGGACAGAAGCAGTCCGTCTCCCAGAGGCATTATGTTCAGAAGTTCCTCCACCACCAGTTGGACGGAATGTACATCTTTCTGTCCGAGCCTGTACTTTCTGCAGAAAAATTCTATCCTTGCGTTCAGTTCGGGATGGTCGTATTGCGGTGACTTGATCTCGTATACAAGGCTCATGCAGTAATCCATGAAGGCCTTTGTATGACTCTCCTGAGGGTTGTCAATAATCTGCTGCGGAGTTCCCTGTTCGCATATGCGGCCTTCATGCATGAAGACAATCCTGTCGCTGACTTCCCTTGCGAGTTCCACCCTGTGGGTGACCATGATTATGGTGATGTTCTGTTTCTTCAGTTCTCTGATGACATCCGTCACCTCTGCTTCGGAAATCGGGTCCAGGGAAGAAGTCGGCTCATCAAGAAGAAGATATTCCGGACTCATCATCAGACTCCTTGCAATCGCTACACGCTGCCTCTGACCTAATGACAGACCGCCAGGATAATCGTTCCGCCTCTCCCACATTCCCACCATTGCAAGATATTCCTCGGCCTTTCCTTGAGCGTCTTCCCTGCTCATGCCAAGAACATGGACAGGTGCAAGAGTCATGTTTCCCATAACTGTCAGATGAGGGAAAAGGTTGTGTTCCTGAAACACCATGGCTACCCCGTTGAATCCCTTTCCGCTTCTGTCCTTCAGTGATTTTCCGTCGAAGGTTATCTCACCCATATCCTGTGACGTCAGGCCCGCCACGCAGTTGAGAAGTGTACTCTTTCCGGAACCACTATGGCCTATGACCGAGATGGTCTGCCCTGTCTCTACTGTCAGGGAGACATTGTCCAGAACCGTTTCCGGTCCGTAGGATTTGCTTATATTTCTTATCTCAATCATTGGTGAAAAGTTTATTGTATGAAAGATAGAGTCCTTCTCTTATGAGCCATGAAAGTGCAAGGAATACTATCGAAACAAAAAGCAGAGGAACAAACATGTCATAGGTCTGATTCCTTATCAGTTCGGTAACCTTCACAATATCCAGTATGGACACATATCCGGCGTAGGTCGTCGCTCTGAGCAGTACCTTTGATTCGGCCAGAATCAGAGGAAGCATTGTCTTGACTGCCTGAGGAAGTATCACAAGCCGATATTTCTTCCAACCGGTGAGTCCGAGCATCTGAGCGGCATTATGCTGCATCGGGTCGACTTCATTAAGATGGACGTTTATCACATTCGAGAATGAGCCGGACGAATATACCCCCAGGGCAACTATGCACGCGAGAATGCCGTCTGCATTCGATTGTGCGAATATGATATAGTAAAAGAAGAATATCAGCACGACAGACGGAACGTCATGTATGGTCTTTATGAAGAACATCAGAGGCTTCCAGATGAATCTCAGACGCGGGACAAAGCCCAGAAGTGTCATCAGAACGGCAATCGTCATTGCAAGTATCCATCCGCATACGAATATGCCTGTCGTGACCATAAGGCCCAAAAGAATCATTTTCCAATACTGCTCGGCGAGAATGCTCTCCCTGATCCTTACTGCATATCTGTCCACAATGCTTTCAGACTCCCCTTCCTTCATGTTCCTTCCGGGTATCCTGCCCTTGTGGACGATGATGCTGATGCTGTCACATACTGACTCTTCCAACAGTGCATAATCATCCTCTTCCTCTATAATCTTCATTGCAAGTTCATTCTGCATGACGGCAGCATCATATTTACCGATTGACAGGGCCAGAAGCATTTCTGAGGTGGATGAAAACTCTCTTGACTGTGCAAGAGGGAATATGGAATCCATCTCCTCTTCGCCTATGGCACCCTTCATCCTGGCTATCCTTCCGTCTGCAACATCATCGACTGTCAGCAATACAAAGTCTTCCTTCTCATTGCATGAGCAGATGTTCAGAATTAACAGAAAGAGAATCGCTATGTTTCGTAATATGCTCATTTTCAGTTATTAAGAATTAAGGAAAACATCGAGCATCCCGCATGTCTGCCCGCTTTCAAGTGCCATAAGTCCCGGATCCATCATCTCTATCCTGTTTATGAGCAACAGAAGGTTGTCGTATGTAAGGTCGAAATCGCCCTTGTGGCTCAGAAGAGTGTAGATGATGATCAGACGGTCTGCATTGAGCAGAGCCTCGGCAATTCTCGGATTCTTCTTCAGATATGCGCACAACTCCGGTGAGAGACCTTCTGACCGGAATTTCAGACGCATCTTGTTCCTGAGCATGGCAGTATAGTCGGAATGCAGGAAATTATGCCTTGACATTTCGTTGAACAGAGCCTTCATATTCCATTCCGCTGTCTCCAGAGTGGCTATGACTCCGTTGAGTGTGCGGGAATATGACTCACAGCCTTTCCAGTCTTCCTTGCATTTGTATCTCAGGTCATGCTCTACCTCATGCCAACCTTCTGAGAATACAGTCCTTATCTGAACCTCATAGGTCAGGTCGACCAGGTCTCTGTACCGCTTCGGTATGGATGCGGTGAACTCCTCGATCATTGAGTCCGGTATCCGGCGCGTTATGTTGAGCCTCTGCGGTCTGAAGGTCGACGAATCGTATTCGTCGATTGATTTCTTTACAATATCGCCTATGCTATAGTACAGGGCAAGAGCATCCACATCGTCCTGGAAATATACCACAATACGGATTCCTATAAGATCCTGGATCTTGACCTTCTTGTCTGCATATTTCACTTCAAGTTTGTGTCTGATGGATTCTTCGGTCTTCACTCTTGAGAAAATGCGGTACATAAGTCCGCATCTGGACAGAAGACGTGAAATCTCGTCTGTAAGAACTGCGGAGATATTGTTTAGAGAGTTGTTCATACGCGTTTCAAGTCAACTTACAAAATTAATAAATTTATCTTTCCGACATTATATCGGCGGCGATAAAATTGATGCTTATGTCTAAATTTTTCCTTCATTTGGAAATTTGCATAAATTAGTTTTAAATTTACGCGGATTTAGTAATTCCATCAGCATGAACACGAGCAGAGTACCAAAGAATATCGAGCAGTACAAGAAGCATTATACAGAACCGAAACTGTTTTTCAAGATCGGTAAAGTATTCAGAAAGGCGGGGATGAAGGCAATATATTATGTCCTGCTGCTGTACTATGTCTTGAAGGATTCCGATACGCCGATCAAACATAAGGCGATCATATTGGGCGCATTGGGATATTTCATCTTACCGGCCGACCTGCTTCCTGACATCATTCCTCTTCTCGGCTTCACTGACGACATAGCGGCTCTCGCAGCATGTATCAAGGCTGTCATGGAGAATGTCACCCCAGCCGTAAGGCAGAAGGCCATCCAAAGACTGTCTGACTGGTTTTCAGATGTTCAGTATAGCGATGTTGAGAAGTACGATTCTGAAATATGAAACCGGGCATGAAGATTCTCTGGCTTGATATAAACAGTTCATATTCCCATTCATCTGTCGCACTTCCTGCCATCCATGCCCAGGTAAGGGATGTTTCGCAGTGGGAATGGTGTGTGGTTCACGGTACGATCAATGACGATCCCGGCAGTCTGGCCGCCGCCGTCGCCGCCCACAATCCGGACATGATCGCTTCGACCTTCTGGCTTTTCACTCACCAGATGCAGGTAGAGGTGCTTTCAAGGGTGGTTCAACTGCTTGATGATGTCAAAGTCGTATGTGGCGGACCGGAATTTCTGGGCGATAACGAGGATTTCCTGAGAAGGAACAGATTTGTGACGGCGGTGTTGAGAGGAGAAGGTGAGTTCTCATTTCCCGACCTGTTGAGAAAATCCGACAATCCTTCCGGGTGGTCTTCCGTGGAAGGTCTTTGCTGGATATCCGGTGAAGACGGAGCCTATCATGACAACGGCATTGCCAAAGTTCACGATTTTGCATCTCTTCATTATCCGGAGGAAAGCCCTTTCTTCAATTGGGACAAGCCATTCGTGCAGTTGGAGACAGCCAGAGGCTGTTTCAATACATGCGCCTTCTGCGTCAGCGGAGGTGACAAGCCGGTAAGAAGTCAGACCATGGAGCAGGTAAGGTCCCGTCTTGAAAACATATACGCCCATGGTATCCGTGACATAAGGGTCCTCGACCGCACATTCAATCATGACATATCGCGCGCATGTCAGATGCTCGACATCTTCGCTGAATATTCCTCGAAGATGCGTTTCCATCTTGAAATCCACCCATCCATGCTTACCCCTGTCTTGAAGAAGAAAATCGCAGGTCTTCCTTCCGGCCTTCTGCATCTGGAGGCGGGGATACAAAGTCTTGATGGCAATGTCCTTGCTTCATGCGGACGTAAAGGAAGCGTTTCCACTTCACTGAATGGTCTGGAATATCTCTGTTCGTTGAATAATGTCCAGACCCATGCCGACCTCATCGCGGGACTTCCTGAATATTCCCTTGATATGCTCTGCAACGATATAGTGACTCTTGTGAAAATGGGCGTTGATGAACTTCAGGTGGAGTCGCTTAAAGTGTTGCCTGGTACGCAGATGCGTAAAGATGCAGATGCGAAAGGATTGAAATATTCCCCTCTTCCTCCGTATGAAATCCTTCAGACGCCTCTCATGAATCCGTCCGAACTCAAGATGGCAATGCAGATATCGAGGATGGTGGATCTTTATTATAACTGTCCTGCATGGCAGAAGATCACTGCAAGACTGATAACTGAACATAAAGGTTTCATTAAGGAATTCACAGGTCATCTTAAATCATCAATGGTTCTGGACTCTCCGGTAAGTGCAGAAAGACGAGGGGTGATTCTCCATGAATATTGCAGGACACATTACCCGCAGTTGCTGACGGATGTGTCTGTCGCATGGATCTCGGCAGGATTTTCACTAAAAAAGGAGCCTGCTGGTAATATTGTAAAAATTAAACATATAGATAGTATTATCGAAACTGATACTTGCGATATTTGCATTGAGTATGGCGAAGCAGATCCTACCTACAGATACTACCTCCTGAATTCTGATGACAGACAGGTTCTGTTCGGTTACGATTCCAAGGTCCACTCGCCCTATCCGACATTCATGGCAACAATCGTATCCCTACATACTGCATAATTCAGGAATTTCTTAAATTTGCACGTTTAACATCAATCCTATGGAAAACGAAAAAAAGAAACTGCTTTATTCATCATCGCAGATTCCACCGAAAGGACCTCTGTTCTTTTCATCCCTTCAGCATATGCTGCTGATAGTTTCTTTGGGAATGGCACTGCCTATATCTGTTGCCCGTACTGCCGGTCTGGACCTCACCTTGTCCACTTCCCTGCTTGCAGCAGCGCTGTTTTCAATGGGAATTACCGGCATATTGCAGACTGTTCCGGGTAAATACATAGGTTCCGGCTATCAGTCCATGTCGGTATCCGATTCTGCCGCACTTGCAGCCTGCATCATGGCCGCTCAGATAGGAGGCATCCCTCTCGTACTCGGGATGACAATATTTTCCGGTATCCTCAAGGCTGTTCTGGGTTCATTCACTTTCAATTTCAGAAAACTCTTCCCGCCTGAAGTGACAGGAACGATGATATTCATTCTCGGAATCAGCACCCTTCCTACAGGTCTGAAATATTTTCTTGGAACCACCCTGCCTGATTTCGATCCGAACCATCTGATAGTCTCGGTACTTACATTGCTGTTCATGCTTGCATGTACATTGTTCATCAAGCCGCTCAAACCTTATACTGCACTTGCAGGAATCGTTTTCGGCTTCATCATATCCGCCGTCTTCGGTGTCTTCGACATAACTTCCTTCAGCCAACTCAAAGATCAGCCGATAGTGGCACTTCCTATCTACAAGGAACTTGCTTTCGACTTTGACCCTCAAGTACTTATTCCTTTTATTGTAGTGACAGTTGCGGCTATCGTGGACAACATCGGAGACTACTCCTCTACCCAGAGCGCAGATGATCCGGAATTTTCAAAGCCGAACTGGAAATCAATCGAAGGCGGTATCAGGGCAAGTGCATTGGGAACATTTCTGGCAGGTCTCATCGGAGGACCGATGCAGTCTACAGCGACAACCAACATCGGTATTGCATCCGCGAGCGGAATCACAAGCAGAAGGGTCGCATATCTTACCGGAATCCTTCTTATTGTCGCAGCGTTCTTCCCTGTCATCTCAGGTGCCCTCGCACTTATCCCTGCCCCTGTACTTGGCGCAGTCCTCATGTACAGCATCTGCTATATCATGGCCGGCGGTTTCTCAGCCTTGAGTACCAGGTCACTTGACGACAAACGCATCTTCGTGGTATTTCTCAGCATATCATTTGCCGTAAGTACCCTTATTCCCGGGCTGTACAGTTTTGTTCCCGAGAAGGTCGCAGCAGTACTCTGCACTCCTATGGTAATGGGTGTATGTATTCTTCTTCTCACTACCCTGCTCGGCAAGATAGGAACAAAGAAGGTCTACGAATTCGAAAGCGGTGTAGGCACAGAAGATGTCAAGGCAGTAAACGAGAAGATTGTGAAACTATGCGAGGAATGGTGTACTGACCGCAGGCTCGTACAGAAACTCCAGATTCCTCTTGACGCCCTTATGGAAGGAATATGTGAGCAGAAACCTGATGCAGTCCTTAAATTCAGGATTTGGTATGACCAGTTGCAGTTGAAACTTGATATGAGGGCAGAAGGCATGGAATCCGGTGAAGATATAATTTCTGAAGAATCATTCACTACCTTGTCTGTTGCCTTGATGATGGTCAGGAATATGTTCGATAACGTCAAGGTCCAGCAGGACGGCAAGGAAATATTCATCCATATGGATGCCGACATTTAACCGGATCTTTTCATTTTGCTGCCGGGTATGATATAAGAAGAAATATATATGGCTAAAAAAGAAGGAATCAGGAAACTGTTTGACAATATTGCTTCCGACTATGACAGATTGAATCATATACTGTCGCTCAATATAGACAAGGTATGGCGTAGGAAGGCAGTACGGCAGATTGCAGATGAGTCCTATGCAATGAAGGTCCTTGACGTCGCTTGCGGAACAGGTGACTTTACAATCGAGATTGCAAGGAAGGTTGCATCCGGAAGCGAGGTGACCGGTGTGGATATCTCTGAAGGAATGATGGCTGTCGGAAGAGATAAGATCAGGAAAGCCGGTGTTTCTGCTCAGTTGTGTGCAGCAGACTGTGAGGCACTTCCATATGAAGATAATTCCTTTGACCGCATCTCGGCAGGTTTCGGGGTGCGTAATTTCGAGCACATTGACATAGGTCTCGGAGAAATGTTCAGAGTGCTCAAGAAAGACGGCAAACTTGTGATTCTCGAATTGTCTGTTCCGTCGAATCCCGTAATCCGTTGGTGCTACAAATTATACTTCCTGAAGATTCTGCCTGCTGTAGGCGGTCTTGTATCAGGTGACCGTGGGGCATACGAATACCTTCCGGCATCAGTCCTTCGCTTTCCCCCTCCGGAACAGTTCATTCAGATGATGAGAACCGCCGGATTCGCTACTGTTGAACACACTCCGCTTACATTCGGAATATGCCGTATGTATGTCGGTAAAAAATCTTCGTTATGATCGGAAGTCGGATAGAATCCGCAGTCATGTCATAGATCGGAACACACATCACACTCAGTCAAAAGAGATGCTTTCGATTCTTAAGGACAGTGTTCCGGAAGGGGTTGACGCCTGTGCTGTCTCACCGACCTTCTTGCCCATCAGGGCAGCACCTATAGGAGATTTAAGAGAAATCTTTCCTGCCTCAAGATTCATCTCGTGAGGACTGACAATCTCGAATTTCATTCTGGTATTTGTAGAGAGATTCGTGAATTCGACCTTGCTCAGAAGGCAAACTCTGTCTTTCGGGAGCGCTTCAGGATCAATCACGCGGGAATGCTCCAGGACTTTCTGCAGGAAACGGATACGGCTTATGGTCTTTGCCTGCCTCCGCCTCGCTTCACGGTAGCCGGCATTCTCGCTCCGGTCGCCCTGCGCACTGGTTTCAGCGACATTTTCCCGTATCTCAGGATAGACCACTCTTATAAGGTAATCCAACTCGGCCGCAATTTCGTCGTATCTTTGTTTTGACAGATATTCCATGTGACAAATATACTGATTTTTTTCGTACCTCCTTCCACTCAACATATTCAGAAGAAAAGGACATATGCATACCCTTAAACGGAACCCTGGTTTGTCGTTTAAAGGATGTACCTCATGGAGATCCTGAAAAGGGGCAACCGGTGACCTATGGGAAGGTCATACGGCCATATATCATCAAGTCTATCCCAAAATAAGATAGCAGCCAAGCGAAGTAAGAGTAAGCACCAGTCCTACCAGAGATTCATACGGTATAAGTTTCATACGTTCCTTTATGGACATATTAACTGACCCACAGTCGCTTCCAATCCGATACCGGAGAGCAGGCCTCGAGCAAGTGCTCCAAGCATAAGGCTGTAAAAAGGAGATACTTTTCTGATAATAAGTACAATTGCCAGGACCAGACCTGTCAAGGCTGCTAAAGCACTGTTCATTTTATTGTATCAATATAAAGGGTCATGATTTTTTCCGCCGCATTTCTGACATTTGCAGAAGCGACATCTTTAAGCATTGCTGTCTCCAACGGCATATCATCCGGAGTCGCCTGACAGATGAAATCGAAACCGGCAGTTCTGGCAGAAGCATCATCCAGTCCGACCGACCCGCCTATCGCAGCCACCTTGATTCCCTGTTTCTTTGCCCTGAGCATTATGCCATATGGTGTCTTGCCACCCAGAGTCTGCGAATCGATCCTGCCTTCACCTGTAACGACAAGGTCTGCCCCGGATATTACAGAATCAAAATCAATTGCATCCAAGACCATTTCTATCCCAGGCGTAAGGGTCGCGTTCAGAAATGCCACGAAACCACCGCCGAGACCACCGGCAGCACCGGCACCGGGAAGTTCCCCGACATCTTTACCCAAGCACCGGATAAGCACATCTGAAAAATGTCTCAATCCATCATCCAGCACCTTAACGGTATCGGGATCCGCCCCCTTCTGAGGTGCGAAGACACAGGCCGCTCCTCCGGGACCATACAATGGTGCATCCACGTCACATGCAACCGTGAATCCTGCTTCCCATACTAAAGGAAGAACTTCTGAGTCATCTATATCTGCAACATGGTTCAATGACTCCCCGGCTCCGGGAAGGACGTTTCCATCGGCATCAAGGAAACGGAATCCCAAAGCCGTAAGCATACCAATCCCTGCATCGTTTGTGGCACTGCCACCTATACCTACAAGAAATTTGCGACATCCTCTTTTCAAAGCATCCGCAATCAGTTCCCCAGTGCCGTAAGTGGATGTCTTGAGCGGGTTTCTCTCACATTCCTTCAGCAAAGGCAATCCGCTGGCTTCTGACATTTCCATTACAGCAGTCAGTCCGTCTGCGAGAACCGCATAGGAAGCCTTGACCGGACGTCCCAAAGGATCGGAAACCGTCACCTCTACAAGTTTACCACCCAAAGTCCGGCAAAGTGCCTCTGTCGTACCCTCTCCACCATCAGCGACACATATCGTATCTACCTTGCATGAAGGGCACGCATGACATATTCCGGCCTTGACATTCTGTGCGACTTCTTCTGAAGTCAATGATCCCTTGAATGAATCTGATGCAACAACTATCCTGTACATAAGCCTTTATTTCTGCCTAATAAGCATTATAGTGCTGCAAATATAAGATTTCTCCATGGTACTTGTCTCATATATAACCGGAATGTTCAAGCACGTCGGTTTCGTCATCATGCTCTCTGAATGGCGACTTTCAGCAGTGCATACGCAACTTTCGATGATAAGGAATGAGGCAGTATGTCCATTTTCTTAGGGGATCGAGTTTTGACAAAAATGCAAATACTTGATAATCAAGATATTGCGCTATTAAAGGTGCGTCATTTGGCGCACCTTTAATTTCGTAATTGATTGATAATCAGTTAGTTGAGTATGGCGTAATCTTGAACGGATTGACACCTGCAGGTCTGTGTTTCGCCTCATCCGGCAGTTATGACTTTATCTGTTCAGGAGTATAGCCATTTGTCAGCGACCTCCTATTGGAAATGATGTCGAAAGCGGGCGGAAAATCGGAAATTTATCCAGTTTCCGACAGTTTTCAGATAATGATGCGGCATAAATAAAGCCTTGATCAGGAAAGAACTTCCGTCACAAGGCTCGTTAAATAGCAAGGTGTCTCTGAGTCGAGTAAAAATATATTCATTTACAGACAGACTCTCCCAGACACAACTTAAGCAGATCAATAAAAAATCAGTTGCGATGCTTGAGAGATATAGTTCTTTACACTTGCTGCAACATATTCTCTCTTTATACATTCCTTTGCTGTATATGCTACATAATAAAACAGAGGATATATGCTCTCTCTGTGATAGCCGAGTCTCTGAAAACCACCTATGAATTCATCTTTCAATCTTTCTTGCTGCTTACAACTCAAATATTCATAATCACGTAGCATCTTGGCCTCTTTCCTGTGAATACCGGCAAGGGCACAGAGAGAAATAAGGTCTTCGGTGTAAAGTAAGACTCCGAAAGTCCTCTCCAATATGGTATTTGCCTCCGCAATTTTGTGTGTAACGGCTTTCTGCCTTGCAATCATATATCTCTGAAGTGCTGATGGATAGTGCAAGCCCACTACCATTGCCATAACGTCGTGGCAAAAGTCCTCATCCTTGCATGCGAAAGTCTGGCAGAGGGATGAATCCCCTGAACCCACAACACTCCCTTCTTATCAATCGCATAGGTGCATCCTTCAACACTCCCTCCAGACACTACACATCTATCTAGAATCATCTGCTCTCCTTCGCAATCAACTAACTCCTTCAGAGTGCGTCCTTTCAACCATCCAAACAGATGTGAATATGTAGAAACCCAGCCGAGATCAAACGCGGCGTAGATTCTTTTCGGATTGAGTTCTTCGATCTTAGCCTTGAGCAGAGCCTGGACTTCCGGTATTTCGATCCACTCTTTCAGATAGGACAGGTTCGTTCGTGTCGACTTGAAGGCCAGTCCTGGAAATGGAGAGACCGAAATCACCGCAGCATTGCTCCTGAAAACAGAACACGCTGCATCCCATACTTCCTTCTGACGGAAATTGATATTTTCACAAGAAATGCCCTCCAGAGACAGATATGCATAGTACGTGATTTTGACAATATTCCGGTACGTAGGATTGGAGTAAAGTTCTGCATTATCATCATATAATTTATGCATCTGATGCCCACCCCTATCATTATGCTTGAAAAATGAGTCCTTCAATATATAAGATTCTCTTAAAATGAAGAGCAACTTGAGTTTGGAATGTTCCCATTCCGTACTAAAGGCACCTCCTTCATTTGCACTTATTGTCACATACTCCTGTCCTTCTTCAAGGTCATTCTTTATCACCCTTCCACCGATCATGATGTAAGCGCATTTCTTAAATGGAACTGTCGCCCAATTACTATCTAACTGGGCATTGACATAGAAGTTTGTAATTTTGATTTCTTTAATCATAACATTAATGGTGTTAAGTATATTATTTGAGTTCATGTTTTTTAATTGCTTTAGTTGTGGTTAATAATGTTGACAACAAAATGATTGCTGCTGCTCCAAATCCAAGAGAGAATAACCTCATGGCTTCTTTGACCGCTTTTGTGAGTTCCTTATTTGCACTGGCCTTTACCAGTAGTGACGTGAACTCGGCAATCGAAGAGGAATCATCGGGTCCGATGTCTAACTTATCTGCGTTATCAGTCCCTGAATAGTAGAAACGGTGATCCGGAAGTATTGATATCTTATCATTCTTGACAATCCGGCATAGTTTGATGGTTGCACCTGCTTTCAGATGGTCATCCTCAAGCATTTCTGAGGGGAATTTACACTTCTGATGAACGGTAGAATATTTCATAATAGCCGTCTGACCGTCTGGAATCGAGATGTGGTAGATTCTACCATCAAAGGATTGTACAGTTCCACTGAAATATTGCTTTGTGAACTGTCCCATGATGCTTACTGACGTCTGGTGACACTGAAGATGATAGCAGCAATCATTGCAACTGTCTGGATTACTTCAACTGCCTTAGAAGTAGGCGATGTAGTACAAGGATCCGTGAAGATAACGGGCCCCTTAGGAGATTTGAAAATGGTCTTTTTCATATAAGAGTATATTAATTAAAATTATAATTATGGTTTCACCTTGAAACCCGGCTACAAACCTACATACTCTTAATGATAAGTATCATTTACGTAAATAAGATAGTCTGAAATTTAATTTGAACCATTGCAGCAAGTCATTATTTCTTCAAATATTGCAATAGCATTATTCTTTAAATCTGCGTTCGCTTGATTCTTACTTTGCTTTAAATTATTTGCTGTGTTAGAATTAGAGGTCATAAAGATTTTCACATACTTAGCCCATGGAATCTTATAGTCCTTATTGATAGTATCATCCTTCTGCTGAGGTTTGGCTTCACCAATTTTATAACTTAATACTGTTAGAAGCCATGCCGCTGTTCCATCATCAATATTCAAGAATCTATAACACACCTCATACCTATCATCTTCACAAGGTAACCACATTCAATTGCATTCTCTATGAACCGTAAGAACAACTCAGGATTTTGAATTTTTTTCAATACTTCATCAAAATCTTTTTGTGTAAAATTTGTTTCTGTTGTAACAGTCTTGAACTTTGGTTTTCTTGTTAATACTTGTTCTCCTCTCAGATACCGTTTATATATGTTGAAAATCAATTTCACAGCAAGTGCGGCAACATCAATGACATCCTCGTCATCATAAAGCATGATCCAGAATGGCCAATAGGTCTTATTATTCGCATTATCGGTCATACGAAACCGCTTGCTGAAGTCCTTTTCCTGGAAAGTATTATTGAGAACCTCTGTTATCTCATATTTAAGTTCATCCCACTCTTTTGCGAAGATTCCATTCTGCTCCTGCTGGTCACCACCTTTTACCAGTCCTCTACAGCCGTAATATATGCCATAACTTGCTTCCTCCTTATCAAACTCAATCAGGAATTCGTATGCTCTATTACCATCACGACTATACATTTCAGTATCCCCATTGTCATTGACAATGTATTTGTACATTATGTGATGCTTTGATTTGATAGAATGGTAAGTGTCATCACGCTTAAATTCCGGATGAGTTCTCATCTTATGGATTTCCCGCTTATATCCCTCGACATAGTCATTATAGAGGAACTGGGCTTGTGCCTGCTCAAATTCTACATCTCTGTCATTAACAGAGCCTTCCATATCAAAATTCATGTCTACATGAGTGCTTGTAAGTATTGTGTAAATTTCAAAATAAAATCCGAAGATTACAAATTATTTGGAATAATGTGGTTACCACGCAACGACAAGAGGCTGAAGTAATGGAACAAAAAACCTTAGGGCTTCCGATAAAGAAACCGTCAGACACTTGCAGAGGCGAACGAGAAAAAAGATTGGCGTATCTATCAGGACTTTGGCTATGTCCTGATACAGAAGGCTAAGAAACTGTACGAAGGAGAAAACCTTAGGATTGACCTTGATGAAATGGTTTGTGCTTTTGACAGCAGTACCATTGAGTTGTGTTTGGCATTGTGTCCATGGGCAACTCTCCATCATGGCAAGGGTGGCTTTAAAATGCACACCCTGATGGACTTAAAAGGATCCATTCCTATATTTATCCACCTTACAGAGGCCTCTATTCATGATTCCAAGGTTATGGATGAAATACCTGTCGTGGCAAATGCCTACTATCTTATGGATAAGGGCTATGTGAAATTTGACTCGCTCTATAAGCACTTTCATCAGAACCACGAGTGGTTTTTCACCAGAGCCAAGGATAATATGCTTTACATAGTTACATAGTCTAGGGAAGTTGATACTCAAACAGGACTTATCTCCGATGAGACAATACAACTTACAGGATTTTATACTTCTCAGAAGTATCCTGACAACCTCAGGCTTGTTGTACAGTATCTTCTGCAGGAATCGTATGCGGCTGATTGTCTTCGCCTGCCTGCGCCTTGCTTCGCGGTATCCCGCATTTTCGCTTCTGTCCCCTTGTGCGCTTGTCTCGGCTACCTGCTCGCGCACCTCAGGATAGACAACGCCGATGAGGTGATTCTATTCGGCTGCAAGCACGTCGCATCGTTGTTTTGACAGATATTCCATGACACAAAGTTACTCATTATTCGAATCGATTTCATTTTTTTGGAGAAAAGCGGATTCGTCTCGTAGATTTTGTCTGATTACGGGGATATTATAATGTATCAATGACCAAGGTAAACAGGAGCATCAGACTGAACATCAGGAGATTGCGTGCAGTTATTCCCAGTACCGGATTGAGGACGGCACCGGTGTTTGTTACAAGCCTGCGCCAGGTCCGGATATGAAGCAGAAGATATATGGCCGGAACAGCCAGGGCCCACACCGGAAGT
>SUYY01000009.1 GCA_015060205.1 Bacteroidales bacterium | reverse complement strand
CGGAAGGACATTTTCGTATTGAAGCATTGTTATCTCTTGAATTTCAATGCTTTAAGATACGAATAAATATTGAACTATGCAAATTTAATCACATAGTACATTCATATTCACTTTTTCAGTGCTCTCAAAATTGAAGGGTACCTGCTACGGTTTCACGGCAAAAGCGTAGCAGGTGGAAATCACCCCTCAGCAAAAGAAAAACCCACTCAGAAGTATCTCTGAGTGGGTCGGTAGTGGAGATAGTCGGAGTCGAACCGACGACCCTCTGCTTGCAAAGCAGATGCTCTAGCCAACTGAGCTATACCCCCGTCTTGTTTGCGGATGCAAATATACGACTAATTTTTAAATTTCCAAACTCCGCATTCAATTTTTCTCGGTTTTCCGGTGTCAGACCCGGAGAAGCCTCAAACGGGCAATCCGTAGACAGATCTTCCGGAAAGTTCCTGTTCAATCTTCAGAAGACGGTTATATTTCGCAGTCCTTTCGGAACGGCTCAAAGATCCGGTCTTTATCTGACCACAGTTCACAGCGACGGCAAGGTCTGCAATGAATGTATCTTCCGTCTCGCCGGAGCGGTGGGATACGATTGCCTTATATCCATGCCTCTGCGCCATCGCGATAGTCTCAAGAGTCTCTGTCAGGGTTCCGATCTGGTTGAGTTTGACCAGAACGGCATTGGCACAATTCCTCTCGATACCTTTCGCAAGATAATCCACATTAGTCACAAACAGGTCATCCCCTACCAACTGGCAACTGCCGCCCAATTCTGCGGTAAGCAGTTCCCATCCTGCCCAGTCATTCTCCGCCATACCGTCCTCAATGGAATCTATGGGATAGAGACGGATGAGTTCCTTGAGATATCCTATCTGTTCCTCCATGGTGAGCAGACGTCCGCTATCTCCTTCAAATATCCTGTAATCATACATTCCGTCCTTATAGAATTCGGACGAAGCGCAGTCCAGAGCGAGAGTCACATCCTTTCCAGGAAGATATCCCGCATTATCAATTGCCAGCATTATCATATCCAAAGCCTCCTCTATGTTCCTCAAGGATGGAGCAAAACCGCCTTCATCACCTACCGCTGTGCTCAATCCCCTGTCCTTCAATATCTTTTTAAGGCAGTGGAAGACTTCATCACCCATACGCAGTCCTTCAGCAAATGTAGGGGCACCCACCGGACGGATCATGAACTCCTGGAATGCGACCGGAGAATCACTATGGGATCCGCCATTGATTATATTCATCATCGGCACAGGCATGACATTGGAATCCGGGACGCCAAGATAATGATAAAGCGGTGTGTCCATACATAACGCTGCAGTCTTTGCAACCGCCAGAGAAACAGCAAGGATAGCATTTGCACCAAGGCGAGATTTATCCGGTGTACCGTCGATATCCCGCATTAACCCGTCTATTCTCTTCTGTTCGAACACATTCAAGCCGACAAGTGCAGGCGAAATGATATCGTTCACATTCGCCACAGCCTTAAGAGTTCCTTTGCCGGAATACCGTCCGGGGTCTCCGTCTCGAAGTTCAACTGCTTCATGCTGTCCTGTTGAGGCTCCGGATGGAACAGAGGACTCCGCCCTGCATCCGTCTTCAAGAATGACCTCTGCCGCTACCGTAGGGTTACCTCGTGAGTCAAGTATCTCACGGGCCTTTATTTTCTTAATCTTCATAATATTTTTTATTACATGCCATGTCAACATCCATACCAATGAAAAACTGCCGACCCGAAAGAAGGGACAGCAGTATGTATACATTATGCTTCACCGGGACTACATCCTCTCCGGCAAAGTGATGCCGAGTATGGACATTGCCTTTCTGAGGACCTTGGCAATGGTTTCCACCAGCACGAGTCTCACCTGCAGAAGTTCCTGATTCTCCTCACGGAGTATAGGAGTGTCGTGATAATACTGGTTGAACTCCTTTGCAAGTTCGTATGCATAGTTTGCAATCAATGCAGGAGAATGCGCCGCACCTGCCTCAGCAACCTTCGCAGGGAAAGTATTGAGTATCTTGATGATACGAACCTCCTTCGAAGTCAGTGCAGCATCCGCCTTGAGAACATCTGAAGAATGTGCTATTCCCTGTTCATCCGCCTTGCGGAGAATCGATTTGATACGTGCATGAGTATACTGGACGAAAGGACCGGTATTGCCGTTGAAGTCTATGGATTCCTTTGGATCGAAGAGCATTGTCTTGCGAGGATCCACCTTGAGGATGAAGTACTTGAGCGCACCGAGACTGATCATCCTGAAGAGAGCATCCTGTTCTTCCTCAGAAAGATTGTCGATCTTGCCCAGTTCCATGGACGTTTCCTTGGCAGTGTTGTACATGTCAGCGATCAGGTCATCTGCATCGACAACAGTTCCCTCGCGTGACTTCATCTTTCCCTCAGGAAGTTCCACCATGCCGTATGAAAGATGGTAGATGCTGTCTGCCCAGTCAAATCCCAGTTTTCCGAGAATGAGTTTAAGTACCTGGAAATGATAGTTCTGCTCATTTCCGACAACATATATATGTTCATCAAGACTATATTCCGCGAAACGCTGCTCCGCAGTACCGAGGTCCTGAGTCATATATACAGATGTGCCGTCTCCGCGAAGGAGAAGTTTCCTGTCGAGTCCGTCGGCAGTGAGGTCACACCATACGGAACCGTCCTCCTGAGTCTCGAATATGCCGTCCTTCAATCCCTTCTGAACCAGAGCCTTTCCGAAAAGGTAGGTCTGTGATTCATAATATGTCCTGTCAAAACTGATTCCGAGGTCGTTGTATGTCTTGTCGAAGCCTTCATATACCCATCCGTTCATGGTCTTCCACAGTTCAACCACTTCCGGGTCACCGTTCTCCCATTTGAAAAGCATCTCCTGTGCAGCCTTGAGTGAGGGAGCATTCCTTTCAGCATCCTCTTTTGACATGCCGCCGGCAACAAGTTCATCAACCTCCTTCTTGTAAAGATTGTTGAATGCCACATAATAGTCACCTACAAGATGGTCACCCTTCTTGCCGCTTGACTCTGGAGTCTCACCGTTTCCGAGAACCTTCCATGCATACATAGACTTGCAGATATGGATACCACGGTCATTCACAAGATTTACCTTCATCACATCATGTCCGCACACCTCAAGAAGTTTTGCAACAGACCATCCGAGAAGATTGTTGCGGATATGTCCGAGGTGGAGAGGCTTGTTTGTGTTCGGAGAAGAATATTCCACCATTATTGTCCTGCCCGTAGGAGGCAACTGGCCGAAGTCTTCCGCCGCTGCAATTTCTGCAAACACGCCGTTCCAATATATTTCAGAGAATGAAATATTGAGAAAGCCTTTCACTGTATTGTATGTAGAAATCTCAGGCGAATTTGCCTTAAGCCATTCTCCTATGGCATTTCCGGTATTCTCCGGAGTGGTCTTCGAAACCTTGAGAAGCGGGAACACGACCAGGGTATAGTCGCCTTCGAACTCCTTCCTTGTAACCTGCACCTGCAGTTGTCCTGCGGGTATATCTGCGGCATAGAGATCCTTGATCGCCTCGACCGCCTTGTCTATAATGAATTTTTCCGGTGTCATAGTTGTAAATCTTTATTCATCAAAAGTGGCTGAAATGTTCTTCAGCCACTTTGGTATCATTATCCCAAATAACTCTTCAGGAGTTTGCTTCTTGAATTGTTCTTCAGTTTGCGGATTGCCTTCTCCTTGATCTGACGCACACGCTCTCTTGTAAGTCCGAAACGCTCGCCGATTTCTTCAAGGGTCATCTCCTGGCATCCTATTCCGAAAAACGACTTGATGATCTCCCGTTCACGTACAGCCAATGTAGAAAGTGCCCTGTCTATTTCCTTTGCAAGAGATTCATTGACCAGTCCACGGTCTGCACTTGGAGAATCATTGTTCACAAGGACGTCAAGAAGGCTGTTATCCTCACCTTCAACGAAAGGAGCATCCACAGAGACGTGACGACCGGAAACACGGAGCGTGTCAGCAATCTTGTCCTTAGGGACATCTATCATTTCCGAGAGTTCCTCGCTTGAAGGCATACGTTCATGCTCCTGCTCGAACTTTGAAAGGGCCTTGTTGATCTTGTTGAGCGATCCCACCTGATTGAGTGGCAGACGTACAATTCTGGACTGCTCTGCCAAAGCCTGAAGAATCGACTGCCGAATCCACCACACCGCATATGATATGAACTTGAATCCTCTTGTCTCGTCAAACTTCTCTGCTGCCTTTATCAATCCGAGATTACCCTCGTTGATGAGGTCCGGAAGACTGAGTCCCTGGTTCTGATACTGCTTTGCAACGGATACCACAAATCGAAGGTTCGCTCTTGTGAGTTTCTCCAATGCAGCCTGATCTCCTTTTCTGATCCTTTGGGCAAGTTCAACCTCCTCCTCAACGGTGATGAGTTCCTCTCGTCCTATCTCCTGCAGATACTTGTCAAGTGAAGCACTCTCACGGTTGGTAATCGATTTTGTAATCTTTAATTGTCTCATATATTATACCTATAGTTTTCCTTACTTGTCCTCGGGAAGAGACGGCTGACCGAAGTCCAAGCCGCCTATACTCCGAATCCGAAATATCCGGTCTGTCCTGACGGGGTCACGCCCTGAACGAATACCGCCCTCTTTGATTTCTTGACGATATCGATCACATCCTGAGGATTCTTGACCGGCTGGTCATTGACATATTGGATGATGAAGCCTTCAGAGGCACCTGCATCCTTCAATTTGCCAGGTCCGAGGTCCGAAATTTCCACACCATTCTTAAGTCCCAGTCTATCAAGAACTTCCTCTGGGGCCGTCCTTATTGACGATCCATAGAACGCGACAGATCCATCTTCCGCTACCGTACCTGTCTCCTGCGCGGTTCCCTTGAACACGACATCCAGATCAAGTTCACGTCCGTCTCTGATCACAGTAACGACAGCCTTGTCTCCAGGAGAGAATCTGCTGACTGCCTCCTGAACAGAGGATGTGGTGGTTATCTTGGTGGAATCAATCGCTGTGAGCACGTCGCCAGCCTTAAGACCGGCCTTGTCTGCAGCACCGCTTTTTGAAACCTCAACAATATATACGCCGTTTAATGAAGAAAGTTTCAAATCCTTGGCAATTTTATCGTCAATAGGTTGCATGGTGATACCGAGAACAGCCCTCTTGACACTTCCGAAATCCATAAGGTCATAGACTATCTTCTTAACGATATTTGAAGGGACTGCAAATGAGTATCCTGTGTATGAACCGGTCTGTGATATGATTGCGGTATTTATACCCACAAGATTGCCGGACTTGTCCACAAGAGCGCCGCCACTGTTTCCCGGATTGACTGCTGCATCAGTCTGGATGAAGGACTCGATCTTGAATTCGCCGGTATAGTTAGGCATAGAGCGTCCCTTTGCACTGACGATTCCTGCAGTGATTGTGGAACGGAGGTCGTATGGGGAACCGATTGCTATGACCCACTCTCCCAGACGGAGTTTGTCCGAATCTCCGAAAGGAATGTAAGGCAGTCCTTCCGCCTCGATTTTCAGAAGTGCCACATCCGTAGCAGGGTCTGTACCGATGAGAGTAGCCGGGAATGTCTGGTTGCTGTTGAGAGTGACCTCTATCTTTGTGGCGCCTTCAATCACATGGTTGTTTGTAACGATATATCCATCTTCTCTGATTATGACTCCCGAACCGCTTCCTGTCCTTTCTCTCTGCTGAGGTGCACCCTGCTGAGGGTAACCGAAGAAGAAATCGAAGATGGAACCTGGAGCCTGCTGGATTGTCTGCGTGGATGACACTTTGACATACACCACAGCATCGACTGCCGATTCGGCAGCATATGTGAAATCAGGATAATTATCCTGGGAAAGACTCACCGTACGGAACTGTGCTCCGCCAGCGGTCTGAACCACCTGTACATTGTCCTTTGTCATATGGCTTACCACGCCATAAGCCGTCAGCCCTCCTGCTATTGCGGAAAGCAACGTAATGAGAATACCTCTTTTCATATTTTGTCTACTTATAAAAATTATCAGTTAAAATTTAAGTTCTCAGCAGGTTTCTGTGCCAATTATGCAGTTTGGTTAAAACCTCCGGGATTTTTTCAAAAAATATGCCATTCTTTTAGGAAAATATTCATTATATTTGTTCGCTAATATGCCGTATTGCACATCGGCCGGATAATTGGATAATTAATATTTAAAACTATAATTATGAAACTTATCATTTCAAGTTCAGAACTGCTCAGAGGAGTGATGGCTGTCTCAAAGGCCATTCCTGCAAAGTCCGCATTCCCTATTCTCGAAAATTTCCTTTTCGATCTCAAGGGCAACGTATTGGAAATCACCGCATCTGATTCTGAACTCACACTCAGGACACAGATCGAGGTAGAGAACACGGCTGAAGAAGGAAAGATTGCTGTTCCTGCCAAACACATGATGGACCTTCTGAAGGAACTTCCTGACCAGCCGCTGACGATCACGACACTGAACGACAGTTCATTCACATGCAGTTGGGCAAGCGGAGAATCCACACTTCCTTACTTCCCTGCAGAGGACTATCCTGAAATCATCGGAACAGACGAGACAGCAGTGACAATCGATTTTCCTGCACAGAGTCTTGTGGACGGTATATCCAGCACAATATATGCAACCGCTGATGATGAAATCCGTCCTGCGATGAACGGTATACTCTTCGATATCGACACAGCATCGACAACTCTGGTCGCATCCGACTCCCACAAACTCATCTGCTACACCACCAAGGATGTGAAGGCTGCAGAGAAGGCGTCATTCATTCTTCACAAGAAGCCTGCCGGCATCCTGAAGGCCATCATCGGAAAGGACGACGAGAATGTGGAGATTTCATTTGACGCGAAGAATGCCGTGTTCAAGTTCGGACAGACTGTAGTGATCTGCCGTCTGGTAGTGGGAAAATACCCAAGATACCGCGATGTCATCCCTCAGAACAACTCGAACATACTGCGCATCAACCGCGCACAGTTCCTCAACACCGTAAAGCGCGTGTCAGTCTGCTCAAACAAGGCGTCCAACCACATCAAGTTCGACCTCAAGAGCGGAAGTCTCATGGTATCAGCACAGGACCTCGGGTTCTCGATTGCCGCTCATGAGACCATCGAATGCCAGTATGACGGTGAGGAACTCGCCATCGGATTCAAGTCGCAGTTCATCACGGAAGTACTCTCGAACATGTCTTGCGGAGAACTCGTAATGAAATTCCTTGACAGCAAGAGAGCAGCCCTGGTTGTTCCTGCAGAGACAGAGGAAGAGAGCGAGAAACTTTGCGGTATAATCATGCCAATAATGATTTCATAATGGAACTGAATCTCGACAGACCTTTACTGTTTTTCGACATAGAAAGCACAGGACTGAACATCGCTTCAGACTCGATAATAGAACTCTGCTTCGTAAAGATTCTGCCCGGAGGTTCCCAGCAGGTGAAGACCTGGCGGGTGAAGCCTTGGGATTATGTCAATGACTGCCAGCGGGAGATCAATCCATCCGCACAGGCCGTACATGGCATTTCCGCTGAAGACCTGATGGACAAGCCGACCTTCTATGAGATTTCCGAGGAGGTAGCCCAATGGCTCACGGGCAGTGACCTCGCAGGATTCAACTCAGCGAAATTCGACCTTCCGATGCTTGCAGAGGAAATCGAGAGGGTAAGAAGAGGCAGCAGGATGTTCCCTGCCAAACAGGTAGCCATCGACCTTCATGCAATGCAGATGGTTGATGTTCAGAACATCTTCCATATGATGGAGCCACGCACCCTGAAGGCTGCCTACTCATTCTACTGCGGAAAGGAATTGGAGAACGCCCATGCGGCAGAAGCAGACACTCTTGCTACGTATGAAGTGCTCAAAGGTCAACTTGACAGGTATGCAGAAGACCCACGCATAGAGAACAACATCGACAAACTTGCGAAGTTCTCCGTTAAGCAGAGGACCGTAGACTATGCCGGACGTATCATACTCAACGACAAGGACGAGCCATGCATAAGTTTCGGCAAGCATAAGGGCAAGACAGCACGTGAGGTGTATTTCTCAGAGCCGTCATATTTCGCATGGATAGACTCCGGGGACTTCACTCTCGATACAAAGAGACAGTTTGCAAAACTCAAGGCTCAGTTCGAAGAGGAGAAGAAGGCATCCTATATGGCAAGGAAAGAGGCCTCGGCATGTCCTCGCACCAAAGGCAACACTCCATTTGAAAGCCTCGGCGACCTCTGGTCACAAAATGACTAGATGTCACCCGGGAATACGGGTAGAACCAGACATATATGAATATAATAGTAAGACCATACGGCAGTGACCTTTGTCAGTGCCGCCCGGATACGACTTGGGAGAGGGAAAACAAAGATTTCTACTCTCCCGAGTGCGTTAATGAAATAATGTGGACTCCGGTGGTGTTTGCAAGGATATCCAAAGCAGGCAAATGCATCGGGGAAAAGTTTGTGGAAAGGTATTATGACGGTGTAGGCTGCGGCATTCTGATGTACTGCAGGACAGGTGAGACGGAATATTCGCAATGCGTGGACCATACAAGCATATTGCCTATGCCGCTATATAATCCTGTCGTGCTTGAAAATGAAGACAACGTATTCAGCGTGACAACAGGAGAAGATTCTTTTGCTGCCATACCTGCCGGATATGCCGATCTGCTTAAGAAGGCCATATGCGGATCTTCACGTCTGACATCACTCAGAATCGGTGACTTTGTCGCAGTGGAAACAGCACATATGCAGACTATCCCTGCAGGAGGAGAGACAACCTCAGTCAAGGGAACATTCTGCGGGAACGACATTTTTGACTTCAAAATAATATTCTGATGAAAAAGAACATAAAGAGCGCCATAATCTGCATCATGGTCCTGCTGTCAGGTATCAATGCGAATGCTGACGAAGGAATGTGGCTTCCTTCACTTATAAGCCAGAGGATCAGCGACATGCAGGAAAAAGGATTCCGTCTGTCTGCAGATGACATATATGATATAAATGAAGCATCTCTCAAGGATGCCGTGGTATTGTTCGGACGAGGATGTACAGGTGAACTGATTTCTCCGGAGGGACTTCTGCTGACAAACCACCACTGCGGCTACAGCCAGATCCAGAAACACAGCAGCGTGGAACACGACTACCTGCGCGACGGATTCTGGGCGATGAACCGCTCGGAGGAACTTCCCAACGAAGGACTGACAGTAAGTTTTCTTGACAGGATGGAAGACGTTACAGAAATCATCCTTAAAGGTTATGATCCTCAGATGAGCGAAGAGCAGAGAAGTGAAATCGTACAGAAAAACTCATCTGCACTGATCAAGGAAGCCATTTCCGGCGGCAAGGGTCTAAGGGCCAGTGTTGAAGCCCTCTATTATGGAAACCAGTACTTCCTCTTCGTATATCGCGAATATTCGGACATACGTCTGGTGGGTGCACCTCCTTCATCAATCGGCAAGTTCGGCGGCGACACCGACAACTGGATGTGGCCACGCCATACGGGAGACTTCTCGATTTTCCGAATATATGCCGGAAAGGACAACAATCCTGCAGAATATTCAGCAGATAACGTACCTTACAGACCAAAGAGATATTTCACCATTTCTGCCAAGGGAGTAAACGAGGGTGATTTCACATTCATCTACGGATTCCCCGGAAGGACACAGGAATATATCCATTCTGAGGCAGTCAGATATATCGAAGAGATTTCAGATCCTCACAAGATTGCCCTCAGGACGCTTCGTCTGGAGATAATGAGCAGACATCAGGCACAGAGTCAGAAAGTGCGTATCCAGTACTCATCCAAGCATGCGGGAGTGGCCAATTCCTGGAAGAAATGGCAGGGAGAAGTCAAGGGACTCAGGAAGATGAAGGCTGTTGAAGCGAAGCAGGCATTTGAAAAGGACTTCGCAAGATGGGCCGAGGGAGGAGAATTCGATGGAGTAACAGAGCGTCTGGACAGCCTGTATAAAGCCCTCGAGCCGTATTCATTTGCATACGACTATTACAATGAGACCGTCAGGAGCATAGAAGTAGCCAATTTCGCAATGAAAATGGCAAGACTGTTCAAGGATGATGGCTTCGATAAGGAAGAGGCATCTGTACAGTCAGGTAAATTCTTCAAGGATTATCATATGCCGATAGACAAGGAATGCTTCGCCGTCCTGATGAGGGAATATGACAGAAATGTCCCTGAAGAGTTCAAACCGGATTATTTCAGGAAGCAGATGCGAAAATTCGGAACCAGCGACGCCTGGGCTGAGCATATGTTCGGAAAGACGATCTTCACTGATGAAGGAAAGGTCGGTTCCCTGAATGCGAAAGACAGGAAAAAGGTGATGAAGGATCCCGCTGTCGTATTCTTCAATGAATTTGTAAAATGGTATGTAGACGATATGCACCCTCATCTGCAGAGACTCAACAGCGAGATTCAACTTGCAAACCGCGACTACATGAGGGGACAGATGGTGTACTCACGCACCCAGAGGATCGCGAAGGATTTCTATCCTGATGCAAACCTTACACTCAGGGTAGCCTACGGACACGTAAAGGGATATTCCCCTGCAGATGCAGTATATTACAGACATTATTCCACAATGAAGGGAATAATGCAAAAGGACAATCCTGAAATATTCGACTACAACATACCTCAAAGGCTAAGGGACATCTATGCATCGGGAGATTTCGGTCAGTGGACTGACTCCGAAGGTCAGGTGCCTGTATGTTTCATCGCGACTAACCACACTACGGGTGGAAACTCCGGAAGTCCTGTCATCAATGCAGACGGTGAACTGATTGGAATCAACTTCGACAGAGTGTGGGAAGGAACAATGAGCGACCTGGTATTCGATCCTGAAATCTGCAGGAACATCGCCCTTGACATCAGGTATGTCCTTTTCACAATCGACAAGGTGGCTGGTGCAGGGCATCTTATTGAAGAAATGACAATAAACAGATAGACAAATGGAAAACAGATCTATTGGAGTATTCATTGACGGAGGATATTATGCAAAGATCAATGAAGGATTCTCAGACGGTACCAGAGTCAACCTCAAGGGGCTTCTGTCGTTCATACGGACAAGAACAGCATCTTCAGAAGGCATTGACGTAAGGCATCTGTATATAACGGAGTGCCATTACTACAGGGGAAGATACCGCGCGGAAGATGCACGCAAGAGGGATATTCTTTATGAAGAAAGGAAGTTCGAGGACACCCTCATAGAAAACGATGTGATTTTCCACTACAAGCACCTCAGGACTAATCCTAAGGGCGGAGTCATAGAAAAAGGTGTAGACACATGGTTTGCACTTGACACCTATGAACTTACATTGTTCCGCAAATTCGACTATGTCGTTCTGATAAGCGGAGATGCTGACCATGAGATGCTTGCAAGAAAACTCAAGGCATTGAAGACTCATGTGATACTGCTCACATGGGACCCAGCCGGTACTGACTCCACTTCAAGATTCCTGAGCGAGGAGGTATGTACCCATTTCGACATGAACACGATCACTTCGGAAAATAAATCGGTCTTCAACGCAACCACCACCAGATGTGCTTCAATTTAGCACAAACACTCCATATCTTTGCCTCCATAAAAAAAGGAGGTAATCATGTGGATAGGTGTTATAATCTTCGTATTTCTCAGCGTTGAGATTCTGAGTTACATAAGCGGTGAAAAAATGAGGTCAGACAGTTCTGAAAAGAAGGCTGTCTGACCTTATTGTATATGAGCATAGGTTATTGGTGTGCAGCAGACTGCAGGACCTCGGAAAGAGTTGGGTGTGCATGGATTATGCTCCTCAAATCGTCAAGTGAGGCTTTCCTGCTTATAAGGACCGTCATTTCCTGAATGATATCGGAAGCATGAGGACCATAGAGATGACATCCGAGTATCTGCCCCGGTTTCAAAGGCTGTGCTACATTGTCACCAGCAACTACCACCTTGCAGAATCCGTCAGTCTCCCCCATCGCAACCGCCTTTCCGTTCGCTCGGAAAAAAGACTTGAGACTTCTGACAGGAATTCCCTTGTCCTTGCATTCATCCTCAGTCATTCCGACAGAGGCCGCCTCTGGAGACGTGAATACTGCAGCAGGCATGACTGAAAGGTCTATATCGTCTGATATTCCCATGATATGGTCCAGCGCCACGATGCCCTGGAAGGTAGCGGCATGAGCGAGCATCATCTTGCCGTTGATATCCCCAATTGCATAAATATGAGGAATATTGGTCTGCATCGAATCATTTACGACAATTCCTTTGGGAGAATGCTCGATACCGATTTCTGAGAGATTCAGTGAGGATACTGCCGGACGTCGTCCTACTGCCATCAGCACCTTGTCGGCAACGACCGTCTCCTCTTTACCTTTGCGGGAGAAAGTGACAGTCAGTGCACCATCGCAGTCAGAAACTATCGACAGTACCTGAGACTGGGTAAATATCTCTATTCCACGTCTGCCAAGACTCTGCTTGAGACGTTTGGCAAGATCCGTATCGAAACGAGGCAGAATATCCTTGCAGTATTCCACCACTGTGACCTCACTTGAGAAACTCCGGAATATTGAGGCGAACTCAAGTCCGATAACGCCACCTCCGATGACGCAAAGACGCTGAGGAACTTCCTCTATATCAAGTATTTCCTTCGAAGTGAGCACTCCAGGAAGTTCTGCTCCCGGAATAGGAAGGGATGCAGAGACGGAACCGGTCGCTATGATGATATAGTCTGCGGTGTAGGTTGCAGATTGCCCGGTCTCATCGTTACCGGCAATGTCAGCAGACAGGTCCGGGGTGACTGTCACGGTGTGGGAATCAACGAAGGATGCTCTACCTCGCACAAGAGTGATCAGTCTGTGAGAGAGCAATGTCTCGACACCACCACGGAGTTGACGGACAATCTCATCCTTCCGCTGACGGACAGCACCGAAATCAAAGTCGTAGGAAAGACCTTTAACTCCGAACTGTTCCGCTTCACGAAGCCCGTCAAGCACTTCGGCATTCTTGCAGAATGACTTAGTGGGGATACATCCTTCGTTCAGACAGGTTCCTCCAAGTTGTCCTGACTCCACAAGCACGACTTCGACGCCCCTCTTAGCCGCCAGCAATGCGGTCTCATATCCACCTGGACCGGCACCTATGATAATGATCTTCATAAATAAAGGTAATTATATCATGAAATATCCGACATATCCTTGTAGCGGAGAACAGGCTGACGCGCAGCGGTTGTCTCATCCAGGCGTCTGACCGGAGTCGTGTGTGGAGCAGTCTTGAGCGACTGAGGGTCCTCGAGGGCCTCTGCAGCAATCTTCTTCATTATATCTATGAAGCCGTCAAGAGTCTCCTTTGATTCCGTTTCGGTAGGTTCAATCATTATGGCCTGATGGAAAAGAAGTGGGAAATATATTGTAGGAGCATGGAATCCATAATCCAGAAGCCTCTTTGCCACATCAAGTGTAGTGACGTCCGTTGACTTGTCCCTGAGTCCGTCGAAGACAAATTCATGCTTACATATGCCGGGAATCGGAAGTTCAAAGCAATCCTTGAGGGATTCCTTGATATAGTTCGCACCAAGAACAGACAATGGACCGGCCATACGCACATTCTGACGGCCAAGCATGAGAATATATGCATAAGCCCTGAGAAGCACTCCGAAATTTCCCATAAAACCGGAAATCATTCCGCATGCATCATCACATCCGTCCAGATAAAGTGTTCCGTCTTCATCCTCACTGACGCGAGGAACCGGAAGACAAGAGGCCAGATGAGCCGCTACTCCGACAGGACCTGCACCAGGGCCACCTCCTCCATGAGGAGTCGAGAATGTCTTGTGGAGATTCAGATGCATCACATCGAATCCCATATCTCCCGGACGGACAACTCCCAGAAGAGGATTCATGTTCGCTCCGTCATAGTAGAGAAGACCGCCGCACTCATGCACCAGAGAAGCAATTTCCTTTATGTCCTTTTCAAAAAGTCCGAGAGTGTTGGGATTGGTCATCATGATACCCGCGATTGTCTCGTCCAGAAGAGGTTTGAGGTCCTCCACATCCACCAGTCCGTTCTCTTTTGATTTAACCTGGACAATCTCCAGTCCGCATACGGCCGCAGAAGCAGGATTGGTTCCATGTGCACTGTCAGGAACAATGATACGGGTTCTGGCGATGTCTCCTCGGGACATATGATACTGACGTATCACCATGAGACCTGTCAGTTCACCATGCGCTCCAGCAAAAGGATTAAGTGTGAACCGAGCCATTCCTGTAATTGCGGAAAGCGCTTCTGAAAGTTCCTTATATACACGCAGGGCACCCTGTACGGTACATGCAGGCTGCATAGGATGAAGTCCGCTGAATCCAGGATGGGAAGCGATTTCCTCATTGATCTTCGGATTGTACTTCATTGTACAACTTCCCAGAGGATAGAATCCGGAATCGACACCGAAATTCATCTGGGAAAGATTCGTATAATGGCGTACCACATCAAGTTCGCTTACCTGAGGGAGCGCAGGTGCCTTCTGACGGGACAGACCAGAAGGAATGTCCTTGGAGGATGACTCCCACCTATATGATGGAAGGGAATATCCCTGTCTGCCATCGCGGGAAAGGTCGAATATCAGTTTATCGTAGTATTTCATTGCTGGTCCTCCTTTGGTAATAGATTTCTCGACTCGCTTCGCTCGCTCGAAATGACAGATGAGGCGCTCGTAATGTCGGAAGAGGCACTCGGAAGGTCAGAAGAGGCACTCGGAATGTCGGAAGAGGCGCTTGAAATGTCGGAGACGATGTTGGAAATCACGAATTCACCGAGTATATCAATGACTCTGTCCAGATCTTCCTTCGAATGTTTTTCAGTCACGCAGAAATTCACAAGCGAATCTTCCACCTCGACACAGGCAAATATACCTTCGTTGCAGAGCACCTCCTGAAGTATTGGAGCCGGGACAACGGATTTCAGAGTAAACTCCTTGAGGAACGGCTTGTCAAAAGCCTCTTCGAACAATCCCGTCTCGAGAAGTCTGTCATGCAGATAATGTGCACCACCGTAACTCAGGTCGTTGACCCTCTTGAGTCCCTCAGGTCCCATAAGCGACAGATATACTGTGACATACAGAGCCATAAGCGACTGATTCGAGCATATGTTGCTGGTAGCCTTCTCACGACGGATATGCTGCTCACGGGCCTGAAGAGTCAGGACATATGCCCTCTTTCCATCCACATCCCGAGTCGCACCTACAATTCTTCCCGGAAGTTTACGCAGATAGTCCTTACGGCATGCAAGGAAACCCACATAAGGGCCACCGAAGCATAGAGGGACACCCAGACTCTGACCGTCTCCGCACACTATATCCGCACCCCACTCACCGGGAGTCTTGATGACAGCGAGGGAAGAAGGGTCGGAATACATGATAAGAAGACCCTTCTGAGCATGCACCGCATCGGCAAAGCCTGTCAAATCCTCGATGATTCCGTACTTGTTGATACCGGGTACGAGAACGCCTGCCACATCTCCGACGGCAAGTTCTGCAAGCAGAGCACCGTACGAAGTGGACCCGTCAAGACATGGCACATAAGAAAGAGATATGCCGTTGAACTTTGCATATGTCTCTACAACTGAGGTCACCTGAGGAAGAAGGCCCTCGGAAAGAAGCACCCGGGTCTTCTTCTTCGTGCTGGCCATTGCCATCATCACAGCCTCTGCAGCGGCTGTAGCGCCGTCATACATCGAAGCGTTCGCACAGTCCATTCCTGTCAGTTCCGTAATCATGGACTGATACTCGAAAATATATCTGAGGGTTCCTTGAGAAACCTCCGGCTGATAAGGCGTATATGCCGTCAGAAATTCAGCACGTGAGATAATGTAAGGAATCACTGCCGGACAATAGTGGTCATATGCGCCAAGTCCGCACAGGCAGGTCATCCTCCGGTTCTGTGAAGCAAGTCCGTCAAAATACTGACGCACCTCATGCTCGGACATTGCATCCGGGAGTTCATATTCTTTACGGTAGATGACATCCTGCGGAACATCGGAGTAGAGTTCCTCGAGAGAACCCACTCCGATCCTTTCCAGCATGGTCCTTATATCATCTTCCGTATGAGGGAAGTATGAAAAAGCCATAGCACATCAGTTTTCGCAAAGTTTCTGATATGCAGCGGCATCCATGAGTTCCTCAAGTTCCGCCTCATCGCTCATCTGAACCTTTATGATCCAGTTGGCGAATGCATCCTCATTGAGAAGTTCAGGAGAATCTTCAAGAGCCTCATTCACTTCCACCACTGTACCGGATACAGGAGAGAAAAGGTCACTGGCTGCCTTTACGCTCTCTACCGCTCCGAATTCCTCTCCCTTGGAGAGTTCATCATCCACCTCCGGCATATCGACATATGAAAGATCGCCCATTTCATGCTGTGCAAAATCAGTGATACCGATGATTGCAATTCCGTCCTCGACTTTTACCCATTCGTGTGACTCGCTGTAAAGGAGTCCTTCAATTACTTTTGACATAGTGTTGTTATTTTTTGTAGTTAGTTTCGTAAAATCTTTTCTTTGTCACAGTTCCCGAGAACACCTTCTTGCGGATTCTGATATCCACCTTGGTCCCGAGTTCCGCATATACCTTGTCCACCATGGCAACGCATACGCTCCTGTCTATGGAAATGGACCTGTAGCCTGTAGTCACCTCGCCCACCTGAACGCCGTCAACTTCGACAGGATAACCTGCTCGAGGGATGGCCTTGTCCTGAAGTTCTATGCCGACTATCTTTCTGGTCAGACCTGCCTCTTTCTGTGCAACTATAGCATCCCTGCCTATGAACTCATCCTTGTCCTTCACCTTGACGAACATACCCAGACCAGCCTCAAGAGGGGTAATGCTGTCGCTCAGTTCATGTCCATAAAGCGGAAGTCCGGCCTCGAAACGCAGTGTGTCGCGGCAACCCAGGCCACATGGAGTCACACCTGCCTCAAGCAGTCTGTCCCACAGATCATTCACAGCATCAGGGCAACAGTAGATTTCAAAGCCGTCCTCTCCCGTATATCCTGTACGGCTTACTATCATCCTGTGATGATGGCCATCACAGAACCTGTCGAATTCACAATAAGTATAGAAACTCAGGTCTGCCGCCTCCTTCAAGCCGAGAGTCTCGACAATATGCTTCTCCGCAAGAGGGCCTTGAAGCGCTATTTCCGCCCAATCATCAGACTCATTTATGACATCAACCTCATATCCCTTGGCCTGTTCGCAAAGCCACCGGTAATCCTTGGCAATATTCGAGGCATTCACGACAAGGAGATATCTGTTCGGTTCAAACTCCTTATAGACAAGCAGGTCATCCACGACAGTTCCTTCCGGGTAAAGCATCATGCCGTACAGAATCTTGCCGGCAGGGATGCCTGTGATATTGTTGGAGAACACATGGTTGACAAACTTCTCGGCATCAGGACCGAATATGAATATCTCTCCCATATGAGATACATCAAACATTCCCGCTGCGTTTCTGACAGCATTATGTTCTTCTGTGATGGACGTATACTGTATAGGCATCATGAATCCTCCGAAAGGACTCATCTGGGCCCCCAAGGCCACGTGCTTGTCATACAGACAGGTTTTCAAGAGATTTTCTTCCATAATTATGTGGTTGTATTGGTTATTTGTCAGTTAGTGAAATGGAGCCGGCGGTAAAATATTCCACCAGATATTTCTTCATTCTTTCGACATTCCAGTCCGGAGGCAGAAATTCCGAAAGATTTGCCACCCTCTGCCTCACCGAGCGTATCTTATGTCTTTGAAGTTTTTCCACAGGAGGTCTGATGGCCTGCTCCAGAGCAACGAAATCGGTCGAGAAAAGAAGAGTGCCATGCACGACGCTTCTGTCAGACAACTGACGGAAGGCGTTTCCGCTTACCTTCATGCCGTTCACCAGAACATCATTCCGTTCAGAGCGTGAGGCATCAAGTCCCAAAGAGCACAAACAAGCGGTCAATGCAGATAGATATCTGTCAAAGACCGCCGATACGTCTCCCCTGCGGGATATATATGAAATCATGATATTACCTTCGTCGGAGTACACACATCCTCCGCCGCTTTTCCTGCGGACTATATCCACGCCATGAACTCTGCAATAATCCACATTCACTTCCGCCTCAAGATCCTGATTCCGACCGATGATGACTGTCGGCGCCGACTGCCACACAAAGAAAGAGTCCTCATCAATATTGCCGGCCACGTATTCTTCCATGGCAAGATAATAGGAAAGGCTCTGCTGACCGATATCGGGCAATATTATATTCTTCATGATTCGTTTTTAAATCCCTCAAATATAATAAAATTCTTGGCATCATATATGCTTTTGCCTGAAAAATAAAACGATATGGCACCTGAATCCCCACAAATGAAACTTAGAGGAATATTCCGTATCATGATGGAGATGGGATATTATCCGGAATTCGAACAGACCCACATCCAGTTCTGCATGGACGACAATATAGTCATAGTGGAATATGACGAGGGCATACTGCGGGTACGTCTGTTCTTCTCCATTGAAGAGGAGGCCTATGACCTGTTTCTGGAGGCATCGAACATGACCATGCTTGAAACATATGCCGTCAAGCCTGCAATTCTTGACGACATGAAGAACATAATGTTCAGTTGCGAATTTCCATGTGATGGGGTCAGGGATTTCAGAAGGTTCTTCCCTCGCGCTACAGACCTGCTGATGGATGCACTGAAGGTCCATAAGGCGCAGATGAAGCGGCTGATTCTGGCCACGGAGGTGGCATCTGCGACAATCCCTGCCACAGAGGATTCCATGGCAGGGACTGTTACAAGACATAAGATGCTGTCCTAATTCTGATGAGCAGGTCTGAGAAGGTCAAGAACCACTTTCACAGGATTGAATGTAGCGAGAGGGACCTCCACAAAGAGAGTGTTCCAGTTGCTCATGGCTCCGTTCCAGAGTCCCGGAAGTTCAAGAGCCTTGAGTTCACGTCCCTGATAACTCTTCGATGAAATGAATCCTGCATCCTCATCCACGTATTTAAGAAGGTCGAAACTGCGTCCTTTATAATCATGAAGGCAGCATACGATATCTACCGGATTGAAATGAGTTGCGCTTGCAAGAGCAGCACGTGCATGGTCGTCAGACATATTGATCTGCACACTCTCGAGAACCTGAAGTGAAGTGGAACCATCCTTTTCAGCAATGATGAAAGGACCGCCGCCAGGCTCGCCCTGATTCTTGACCATACCTGCAACTCGGATCGGTCTGTCAAGTTTCGAGCGCAGATATGCAGCACGTTCATCCAGAGATGGGAATGCCGGCACAGAAACACAGAGTGTACCGTCAAGGAACGCCTCGATTTCATCGCAGAGAGCCTCGGTTACGCCACCGTCAAGGGCGTTGAGATAGCCGTAGATGGTATCTCGCAGTTCGAGAGCCTTGCCAAGAAGCACCTTCTTCCATGTAGCGGTCTCAGGAAGGAGTCTTTCGTTTGCAACATTGTCGATATTCTTGATGGACACGACTTCTTCCTCAAGTCTGTTGAGATTATAGATGAGTGCGCCATGTCCGGCAGGACGGAAAAGAAGAGAATCGGTCTCTGTACGGAAAGGCTTGTTCTCCACATCCACTGCAACAGTGTCCGTAGCCTTATCCTGGAATGTGAAGGTAATATTGTACTTCACGCCATACTTTGCCTCATAGGCTTCCTTCACCTGAGCATAAGCCTCCTCGAAGAGATGCTGATGCTCAGGAGAGATGGTCACGACAAGATTTGCAGTGCCGTCCTCGTTCCTCATATAGTTCTGAGCCTCCACAAGATGCTCCGCAAATGCCGTACGGATCTCTCCGTCAGTATATTTATGGAATTTAAGGACTCCCTTAGGCTTTGCACCATAGCCAAGGCCCTCGTCAGTCAGGGTCTTCGAGAGCACTTCCTTTCTATATTCAGGACATCCGCAGGACTCTTCTCCGAAAAGTTCAGGAGTGTAGAATGCAAAGTCGGCAATCCCGTCTACGAATTTAGCGGCAGGGGCGTCATCCGAAAGTCCCTTGCCTTCCTTGAGCGCATCCAATCCGCTGAACAGGTCCTTGAACATACGAGAGGCCGCACCCGAAGCAGGAACGAACTTGCATTTTCCATTAATTTTTGCAGATTCGTAATATCTGCCCGCTGCCTCTACTGCCGCAGCATCAAGGACAAGAATTCCCTTGTCTGGAGTAGCAGGTGCTACAATCTTCATCCATGGAAAGCCTTTCTTGAAGCGTTCCACCTGGTCTTCCACAGTCTTTACCGTCGAGCCTCTCTGCTCGATCTGTCTGATGTCTTCGTTAGTGAACATAATCATATGGTTTAAATGTAAATTTCACGTCTGTACTGGTAGTCGGAACGAAGTTTCTCAAAATTCTCCGGTTCCATCCTGAAGCGGAAATCATCCGTGAATATCGGATAGTTATATTGGAACACGGCCGCCCTCTCTCCGTGCGTCTTGTCCCTGAGGTCAAGATGGACAGGTTCATGGTCCGGAATATCCGCCTGCGGATAATAGTCATAAAGCGCGCTTATTCCGAAATGTCTTGCCACGGACTGAACGGCAGAGGCAGTTCCGTTCTGCTTACCCTGATATGAATATCCTGCGATATGAGGTGTCGCTATATCCACCATTTCAAGCATTTCGAGATTAATATCCGGCTCATTGTTCCAGGTATCTATCACCACGGCTCCAAGTTTAGGGATAGCCTGCATCAAGGCGTCATCATCCAGTATCTCACCTCGCGCCGCATTGATGAATATCGATCCCGGAGGCATAAGCATGAAGAAATCCTCATCTGCCATTCCCCGGGTGGTCTCGTCCAGAGGTACATGCATGGTTACTACCTGGGAGTTTGCAAGAAGATATTCCAGAGAGCAGAATCCGTCCTCTCCTTCTGATGCGGCCCTCGGAGGATCACAAAGAAGTACGTTGAATCCCAGATGCCTTGCCATGGTCTCCACCTTGCTTCCCACATGTCCCACACCGACAATACCTATCGTGGCATCATCAAGTTTGATTCCCTTTCTGGCTGCGATGCCATATAGTGCAGAAAAGACATACTGCAGCACACCTCCGGCATTGCATCCTTCGGCATTATGCACCTCGATGCCATGTTCCCGGCAGTAGTCAAGGTCAATATGGTCGACTCCGATGGTAGCGGTAGCAATCATGCTGACTTTCGTTCCGTCCAGAAGGTCTGCATTGCATTTTGTACGGGTCCTTATGATCAGGGCATCCGCATCGATTATATCATCATGGTTGATTTCCCGGCCGTCAATATACACGACATCGGCGTAGGGTTCAAAAACACCTTCGAGAAACGGTATATGCTTGTCTGCTACCAATTTCATATATTGAAACTCATCTTTTTATTAAATAACTGTGAGGCCTGTGCCTCTGTAAAAGTCCCTGGAGACATGTAAGGCTATTTCAAAACTATGCTTCTGACTGCAGGACCTCCTCCTCTGACGAAGAGGCTGTCCTTGTCGAGAAACTCATTTATTCTCTTCAAAAGTACATCCCTCTGAAAATACAGTTGGTTACGCGCCATGGATGAATTCATCACCACATACAGCACACCCTTGTCAAGATTCACATCCAAAGTGTAGGCTGATGCTCCGGAGACTGTGTTCCACGCCTCTATCGCACGCTGACGGTTGACCCCGGATGCTATCTTCATCTCACGGATAAAGTCCTGCACCAACTGTTCCATTCCGACCGCTTCCTTGCGCCTGAGTCTGTTGTCTCTGTTGTCGTATGCCATGTCACTGTCTGGTAAAGGTTCCACCCGATGTCTCGAAATATGCCCTGTCCTTTGTCAGACGGTCCACTATTCCCGACATTCTGACCTTATTGCTGTCGGTAATGAATATCTGGCCGAAATCCTTGCTGGCAACCATCTGAAGCAGGTTTGATATGCGCCCCATGTCAAGTTTGTCGAACACATCGTCAAGAAGAAGCATCGGAGCGAAACCATAATTGTGCTTCATGATCTCATATTGGGCGAACTTGAGTGAAACAAGAAAAGACTTCTGCTGTCCCTGAGAGCCGAAACGTCTGATCGGATGTCCGTTCATTGTGAAGAGAAAGTCATCTCGATGCACTCCTTCCGTAGTATGCTTGAGGATGCGGTCCTTTTCGTAGGAACGACTGAGGAGTTCCTCAAGAGGAGCCTTGTCCAGTTCGGTATCATAGGTTATGTCCACCTGTTCGGAGCCACCGGAGAGAGTCTTGTAGTAATCTGCGACAACGGGTCTGAGACTTTCCACGAATTCCTTTCTTGCGCGATGGACCGGAGACGCGAGAGAAGCCATCCTCATATCGATCACCTCCAGAAGCGACCTGTCAGGATTCATATCCTTAAGCATCCGGTTGCGCTGAAGAAGAAGACGGTTGTACTGCTGGAGAGATGACAGATATTCGGGAGACATCTGCGAAAGGACAGAATTGACGAACCTGCGTCTTTCCTCACCCGATTCACTGACCATCGACACATCAGACGGAGATACCATGACAACCGGCAGGAGTCCTATATGGGATGAAATCCTTTGATAAGCCTTGTCGTCCCTCTTCATCTTCTTATCTCCCTTGGATGACATCTTTATGGAAAACCTGCTCCTCAGCCCGTTCTCCATGAGATATGTTCCGGATATCCCTAACTCTTCAGCACCATGACGGAGAACATAGCGATCAGATGAGGCAAAAGCACTCTTAGTCATTGACAGATAATATATTGCATCCAGAAGATTGGTCTTACCCTCACCGTTGTTGCCGCTTATGCAGTTGACATTGGGAGAGAACTCGATCTCCTGAAGTTGAATATTTCTGAAGTCTGAAATGACTATCTTTTCCAGTACCGGCATATCTTCATCACTATATCCTTGCAAATATAATAAGTAGTTTTGATTTTTCATCCGGTTGACTGATATTTCTACTGACATACATCCGACATGATGATCCACCGTTTTCATGCCGGCCTGTCCCCATGAGTCACCGCTGTTCATATTATCCTGGACATCAACATATTAAATGCCACAAATACACTAAATATAACGATAGGGTTGGGAGTTTGGACAATTTTTTCTAAATTTGCGCGCTCTTTAAAGGGCAAACCCGGAAATAACAAAAAACTTAAAGATATGGCAAAGGAAATCAAAAACGAGAACGCCGAGGCAGTTGTTGAGGCGGTTTCAAAGACAGAAAAGTTCTTCAATGAGAACGGTAAACTTCTCGGCGGACTTCTTGCAGCACTCGTAGTTGTCGCTGCCGGAGTTTTCTGCTGGTACAAATTCGCTTACCAGCCTGCAGTGGTGGAGGCTCAGGGTCAGATGGCACTTGCAGAGGAGAACTTCCGCTCTGCCGACTACGAACTCGCACTCAACGGTGACGGCAATGTACTCGGTTTTGCACAGATCATCGACGAGTATGGTGCAAAGGCAGGCAAGGCTGTATACTTCTATGCTGGAGTATGCGAACTTCAGTTGGGCAACTGGGATCTCGCTATCAACTACCTCCAGTCCTACAAGGGTAAGGACGCCATCCTCATGGCACGTGCAACCGCATGCATCGGTGATGCATATGTAGGTCTCGAGGACTATGGCAAGGCTCTCGAATATTTCGAGAAGGCCGCTTCAGAGGCTGACAACATGTATGCTGCAGGTTACCTTCTCAAGGCAGGTATGGTAGCAGAGAAACTCGGCCAGAACGACAAGGCTCTCGGATTCTACGAAACTATCAAGGAGAAGTATCCGCAGTCAATGGAAGGATACGACATCGACAAGTACATCGGAAGAATAGAAGTTAAGTAATATGGGAAGAGCGTTTGAATTCAGAAAAGAAAGAAAGTTCAAGAGATGGGGTCACATGGCCCGCGTCTTCACAAAGATCGGTAAGGAAATCACCATCGCTGTAAAGCAGGGTGGTCCTGATGTGACAGGTAACCCTCGTCTTCGCGCACTCCTCCAGACTGCAAGAAGTGAGAACATGCCTAAGGACAATATCGAGCGCGCAATCAAGAGAGCGACCGACAAGGATCAGGCAGATTACAAGGAGGTTGTATTCGAGGGCTACGGTCCTCACGGAATCGCAGTACTTGTAGAGGCTGCTACTGACAACAACAACCGTACAGTTGCGAATGTACGCTCATATTTCACCAAGAGCGGCGGTTCACTCGGTACATCAGGAAGCGTTGACTATATGTTCGACCGCAAGTGCATGTTCCGTATGAAGAGTGCAAATCCGTACGACCTTGAGGAACTCGAACTCGAACTTATCGATTACGGTGTCGAGGAAATCTTCGAGGAGGAGAACGATAATGAAGAGATGGAAATCGTTCTTTACGGTGAGTTCACTGCATTCAACGCTATCCAGAAATGGATTGAGGAGAACGGTTACGAACTGGTGGCAGCGGAATTTACCCGCCTTCCTAATGTGGATCTCAAGGTTCTTGAAGGAGACGCCAAGGCTGATGTCGAGAAACTCATCGAGAGGATCGAAGAGGATGACGACGTTCAGAACGTATACACTACAATGCAGCCGTAAGGGCTTCCGCAATACATCAGACGGGGATGGCTTTCACAGGTTATCCCCGTTGATTTTTTATAATAGGCGCACATCTTGATAAAAATATTATCTTTGCAAGGATTTAACGAAAGGTAGAAATGAGCAGAAACAAAGAAGACATTTCGAGACTTGTAGAAAGAAGGAAGACTGCCCGTCTTGGAGGTGGCCAGAAAAGAATAGAGGCGCAGCATGCCAAAGGCAAACTTACAGCAAGAGAAAGACTTGAACTGCTGCTTGACAGCGGCAGTTTCGAGGAATACGACATGTTCGTAAGACACCGTTGTACGAACTTCGGGATGGAGGGAAGCCGCTTTGACGGAGATGGAGTCGTGACCGGAGCAGGAACGATAGACGGTCGTCCGGTATATGTGGCGGCTCAGGATTTCACCGTAGCGGGTGGTTCCATGTCAGAATCGATGGCAGCCAAGATATGCAAGGTAATGGACATGGCAATGAAAGTCGGGGCACCGTTCATCGCCCTGAACGACTCCGGCGGCGCAAGAATCCAGGAAGGCGTATGCTCATTGGCAGGATATGGTGAAATATTCGAGAGAAACATACTGGCATCCGGAGTGATTCCTCAGATTTCCGGAATATTCGGTCCTTGTGCCGGGGGTGCTGTCTACTCACCTGCCCTGACAGATTTCACGATAATGATCAAGGACACTTCATATATGTTCCTTACCGGTCCCGGAGTGGTCAAGACAGTCACAGGGGAAAATGTGTCACAGGAGCAACTGGGAGGCGCATCAGTCCATACGAAAAAGAGCGGAGTGGCTCATTTCGCTGCCGAGAGCGAGCAGGAAGGCATTGAGAAGATAAAGGCTCTTCTGAGTTTCATCCCGTCAAACAACAGGGAAAGCGCACCTTTCATCGAGACATCCGATCCTGCAGGAAGAGTGGATGACACTCTGAACGACATCATCCCGGAGAATCCGAATCAGGCTTACGACATGTATGAAGTGATCGGAAGCATTGTGGACGAAGGCAAATTTCTGGAAGTGCAGAGGAGTTGGGCAAAGAACATAATCATCGGATTTGCACATATGAACGGACGTTCCGTGGGTATCGTCGCAAACCAGCCCAAGACTCTTGCGGGCGTCCTTGATATAAATGCATCCAGAAAAGCGGCAAGATTCGTCAGATTCTGCGACGCTTTCAACATACCTCTTGTCACTCTTGTGGACGTTCCAGGCTTCCTATGCGGAACACAGCAGGAGCATGGAGGCATAATTTCCAATGGAGCCAAACTCCTTTATGCATATGGAGAAGCCACTGTCCCTAAGGTGACAGTCACTCTCAGAAAGTCATATGGAGGAGCACATATCACCATGAGTTGCAAGCAGTTGCGCGGTGACCTGAACTATGCTTGGCCATCTGCTAACATTGCAGTCATGGGAGCAGAAGGTGCTGTCGACGTACTTTACTCAAAGGAACTGAAGGCAATTGAAGATCCTCAGGAACGTGCCAAGGCGACAGCAGCAAAGAAGATCGAATACAACGAGAAGTTCTGCAATCCATACAGTGCTGCCGAATATGGATATATCGACGACATCATCGAGCCTCGCAACACCCGCTTCCGCGTCATCCGTGCCTTGGAGCAACTGGAAGGAAAGAAGGTGGATATGCCTTGGAAAAAACATGACAACATGCCGTTATGATGATTCTTACAATACTTGACAATGTTTCAGATGTCGTAAGGCATGGAGCGGGAATCGCCGAGCGGGACCCTCACGGACTGATCATATCAGTCGTTTCGATAACTATTGTATTTCTGTCGCTCATCGTGCTATATCTTGCCTACGAACTCATAGGGTTCATTGTGAACAGATGGTTCGTAAAGAAAAAAGACGGCCATTTCCTGGTGGAGGACAACATGAAGACCTCCGGTAATGATGTGCATGACATGGAAAGTTATGCCATCACCATCAACAGGAAGAATCCGGTTCAGAAGACGGTGGACAGAGGCACGAGGATAAATACACAGGCCGTTACGGAAGATGACATCTCACAGCAGCAGTACAGGACGGCGGTCTCATCTGACGGCAAGATAAGGTCACCGCTGCCGGGCACGATAATCAGGATAAACGTAAAGGAAGGTGACAAAGTGGAGACAGGGGAACCGGTTGCGGTTCTTGAAGCGATGAAGATGGAAAACACCATTGAGGCCGAACGCAGCGGCACCGTTACAAAGATACATGTTTCACAAGGCGACTCCATACTGGAGGGCGGCGAAATCCTGACGATAGAATGAATACAATAGCAGAAAGCATAAGGCAGTTTCTGACCTTTACCGGATTTGCAAACATGTCATGGCAGCATCTCATCATGATTGCCGTGGGCATTCTGTTCATAATACTTGCTGTCAAGAAGGATTGGGAACCGATGCTTCTTGTACCCATCGGTTTCGGAATAATCATAGGTAACATACCTTTTGCAGAAGGTTATCAGATAGGAATCTATGAGGAAGGCTCTGTGATGAACATCCTGTACCAGGGCGTGCTGAAGGGATGGTATCCGCCACTGATCTTCCTCGGAATAGGAGCGATGACAGATTTCTCCGCACTGATATCCCAGCCAAGGCTGATGCTTATCGGAGCAGCCGCACAGGCTGGAATTTTCGGAGCATATGCCATTGCTCTTCATCTTGGGTTCACCCCTCAGGAGGCAGGTGCAATAGGTATCATAGGTGGCGCAGACGGTCCTACGGCAATATTCCTTTCTTCCAAACTTGCACCTCATCTGGTAGGTCCTATCGCGGTATCGGCATACTCCTACATGGCGCTTGTACCTGTAATCCAGCGACCTATAATGCTGATGCTCACAACAAAAAAGGAAAGACTCATACGCATGAAACCGGCAAGGATGGTAAGCCGCAGAGAAAAGATAATATTCCCTATCGCGGGATTCATCCTCACGGCATTCATAGTACCGTCCGCTCTTCCTCTTCTGGGCATGCTCTTCTTCGGAAACCTCCTGAAGGAATGTGGAGTGACCAAACGTCTTGCCGAAACAGCCAGAGGACCGCTGGTTGATGTCGTGACCATACTCATTGGTCTGACTGTAGGAGCATCCACACAGGCAAACGTATTCCTCAGACATATTTCGGTGAAGATATTCATACTCGGACTTGTTTCATTTGCCTTAGCGACTTTCTGTGGAGTGCTATTCGCTAAATTCATGAACCTTTTCTGCTCTGAGGAAAACAAGATAAATCCTCTTATCGGAAATGCAGGAGTATCAGCAGTTCCCGACTCGGCAAGAGTATCGCAGAATGTAGGACGTGAGTTCGACAAGAGCAACCACCTTCTTATGCACGCCATGGCACCGAATGTGGCAGGAGTCATCGGCTCGGCGGTTGCAGCAGGTATTCTTTTGAGTTTCGTCGGATAATACTGAAGGGATGAAGATTCTCAACATATTCAGAGCGGCAATCGGACTCATTCTTCTGTCGTCCTGCCAGAACAGATTCTCTGACCAGGTGAGCGACCAGTTGGAGAGGCTCGACCAGGTTCTGGAAAATTCTGGAAAATACGAAAACTTCAAGCAGTCCAGAATAAAGGCGATAAAGTCCAGACTGAATGTCCAGACAGAACTTGAAGAAAGGTACTGGACCTATAAGGAACTGTGGAACGAGTATAACAGATATGACCTTGACTCGACAGTGAGTCTTGTCACATACAAGATGACACTTGCAGAGAAATCCTCTGACGAATACCTCATCCTTGACTCAAAACTTGATGCAACAGACACATATGTGTCATCAGGAATGTACCACGAAGCATTCGAACTGTCTGAAATGCTTGACACTGCAGTTCTCAGGACATACAGTCTCATGCCACGGTACTACCACGTGATGAACAACCTGTACAGCGGTCTGGCTCTCGCTTCAGAAGATGTCGTGATGAGGAACATCTATATGAAGAGACGTGAGGAATACAGGAGCCGGCTTCACGACTTCATAGGAGATGACGACATCGCAAGGCTTTTCGTCAAGACAGAGATGATGCTTGACGAAGGGAGATATGCCGAGGCAATCGGGGAACTGGAGGGTCGTCTTGAAGCGGGTAAGACCACCACACACGAAAATGCCATCATACATTACATGATGGGACTGGCATACCGCAAGAGCGGTGATATGGACAGTACGCTCCTGCACTACAGCAAGAGTGCCATTTATGATATGGAGACCCCTGTAAGGGACTATAAATCGTTGTACTCCCTGGCGGAACTACTGTACGAAAAAGGTGACTACGAAAGGGCTTACAGATATATCACACGATCGATCAACGACGCATATAGAGCAAACATAAGGATCAACATAGAATCCATAAACTCGCTCTTCCCTATCATATATGACTCCTACAACCGCTCGATGGAGGCGAAAAGCAGGATACTTCACGGGCTTCTTGGAGGAATCAGCGTACTTCTGGTTCTCCTTGCCATAGTCACTGCTCTGGTCATCAAGGACAGAAAGTCACTTGCCAGTACCAACAGAAGGCTCAACAGATACATAAGCAGGCTTAAAGAGTCCAATGAAATCAAGGAGACATATATCAGCAGGTATATCGACTTATGCTCGGATTATATCGGCCGACTGGACAAATACCGCTCTGAACTGAGGAAGATCGCAAAGAATGACGGAGTAGAAGCCCTCACCAGGGAACTACGGTCCACAGAAGTGATAGAGAAGGAACTTCAGGAGTTCTACGCACAGTTCGACGCCACATTCCTCGACCTTTTCCCTGATTTCATCACCCAACTCAACAATCTCCTTCAGGAAGATAAGAAGATCTACCCTAAGGGGAAGGACGGACTACTAAGTACGGAACTGAGGGTGTGTGCACTCATCCGACTCGGGGTCACTGATTCCGTCAAGATATCCGAATTCCTCAGACGCTCAGTATCCACTATATACAACTACAGGGTAAAGATGAGAAATGCAGCAGTGGACAGCAGAGAGGACTTTGAACAAAGGATAATGAAGATAGGAAAGCAGTTCTGACACGCTACTAAATCCCACTAGAGACAGACCCTATAACATTCTATCTTTCAAAACATTACGTTTTAAGACCATCTGAATACCGCTACTATTCGGATACCAATCCTTGCTTTTCGTGAAATTCTTGAATAAATTCGCAGAAGCATGGTCATGGGCCATGGGACACATAATAAACAACATTAAACAAAACCCTATGAAACACTTTTACAGGCTGCTTTATATTATGGCAGCACTCGTGTCTTCATCGGCATTTGCACAGACTGCCACCCTCACCGGAACAGTCACAGATTCGGCCGGAGTACCGGTCATAGGTGCATCAGTGATCGACACTGCCGACAAGTCTACAGGTGCAATCACCGACATTGACGGACGTTTTTCCATGGAAGTGCCTTCTGATGCTGTGCTTGAGATCTCCTGCATAGGCTATCAGACCCAACAGGTCAATGTGGATGGCAGGAAGACTCTCGCCATCATTCTCAAGGACAACGCCGAATTTCTGGATGAAGTCGTGGTGATCGGTTACGGTACAGTACGCAAGAAGGACCTCACAGGAGCAGTTGCATCCATTGATGACAAGTCCATAAAGGACAGACCGGTAAGCAACATCGGTCAGGCCCTTCAGGGAAAGGTTTCCGGCGTGCAGATCATCGATGCAGGAAAACCGGGAGACAATGTCACCATCAGAGTGAGAGGATTGGGAACAATCAACAACAGCGAACCTCTGATAGTGATTGACGGAATCCCTACAGACCTAGGACTCTCTGCCATAAACACAGCCGACATCGACAGGATCGATGTACTCAAAGATGCATCTGCAACAGCGATCTACGGTGCCAGAGGTGCTAACGGTGTCATTATGGTGACTACCAAAAGAGGACAGAGCGGCAAAGGTCAGGTCGCAGTGACAGCAAACTGGGCAATGAAACAGGTGTCATATATCCCTCCTATGCTCAATGCTGCCGAATATGCAGAGTATTCAAATGAAATGCTTGCTGCGGGAGGCATTGCAGTCAATCCTGATTGGGCAGATCCGAAATCTCTTGGCAAAGGCACCGACTGGGTAGACGAAATGCTTCAGACAGGACTTCTGCAGAACTACACCCTCAGTTGGTCAGGAGGTACGGACAGGAACAGATACTATATTTCCGGAGGCTTCCAGCACCAGAAAGGTATAGTCAAGACCGTGGGATATAAGAGATTCACCCTGCAGGCCAACAACGACAACCAGGTTCTGGACTGGCTCAAGTTCACAAGCAACATCACATTCTCTACCGACATCAAGAACTCGGGATCATACTCGATGTCTTCCGCATTGAACGCTCTCCCTACCCAACCGGTCAAGGACGAGAACGGTTCATGGAGCGGACCTTCCGGAAACGCCTACTGGTATGGTGACGTCAGAAACCCTATCGGACCTATGTATACCGAGTCAAACAAGACAAACGGATACAATTTCCTTGCGAATGTGTCAGCAGAAATCAAGTTCTGCAAGTGGCTTAAATTCAAGAGTACATTCGGTTTCGACTCGAAGATGTGGTTCAACGACAATTTCTATCAGGCATATGCTTACAAGCCTACACCTGTGGAGGAAAGCACAAGATACCAGAGTTCCAACAAATCATTCACATATCTCTGGGACAACTATCTCACTTTCGACCATACTTTCGCAAAGAAACACTACCTCAACATAATGGCCGGTTCTTCCGCACAGTGGAACAAATATGACTATTTCAACGGAACGAAGGGAGGATTCCTCTTTGACAATGTCCATGAATTCGACAACGGTACCGAGGAGAAGTCACTGAAAGGTTCAAGCAGCGACTGGGCCATCCTTTCGTTCATGGCCAGAGTCAACTACACATATGACGACAGATTCCTCGTCACCGCGACATTCCGTCGTGACGGTTCTTCGAGATTCGGTCCGAATCATCGCTGGGGTAACTTCCCTTCTGCATCAGTAGCATGGAGGATGTCCAACGAGGCGTGGTGGCCTTCAAACTTTGCCATCAACGACCTGAAGATAAGGGCGGGATACGGAGTGACAGGTAGTGACAAGATCGGCTCATACCTTTATATACCTACATATTCGACAGGAGAATATCCTTTCGGGGAGAACATCAGTTCCACTCTCATGGCACTTGCAATGGCCAACACCTCGATCCACTGGGAAGAGGTTCATCAGACCAATGTCGGAATCGACATGAGCCTGATAGACTCCCGTATCAACCTCTCCCTCGACGGATATGTAAAAAACACGAGGGACATGCTCGTGAAGGCTGCCATCCCTATCACTTCCGGATTTGAAGATGTTTATGACACATATACGAATGCCGGAATGGTACGGAACATCGGAACCGAACTTACGGTACACTCAATAAACTTCGAAGGAAAGAACGACGGTTTCCGTTGGGAGACCACCCTCAACGTATCCTGGAACACCAACAAGATCACAGCCCTCAACAGCGCCAAACCGAAATACGAGAATGAGATCAACGGATCATATGTGACAATACAGAAGACAGGATATCCTGTAAACTCATTCTTCGGTTATGTCACAAACGGTCTGTTCCAGACACAGAAGGAAGTGGATTCATATGCTACCCAGCAGAGCGGAACCGCTCCTGGAGACATCCGCTTCAAGGACATCCATCCTGACGGAGTCATCGACGAAAAGGACAGGGTGGTCATCGGTAATCCGAACCCTGACTGGATGTTCGCGATGAACAACGACTTCTACTGGAAGGGTCTGAGTCTTTCAATCTACCTTCAGGGTGTTCAGGGCAACGATATATTCAATGTCAACAACATCACCAACGAAGGTATGGCATCATCGCACAACCAGACAAAGTCCGTGATTTACAGATGGAAGGGATATGGCACAAGTACAGTGGTTCCTAGGGCGGTCTATGCAGACCCTAACCAGAACAACCGTATCTCCGACAGATTCGTCGAGGACGGTTCATATCTCAGACTCAAGAACGTGACGCTCGGATATGACCTTCCAAGAAAATGGATGGAGAAGATCCATATGAATCAGATCCGGGTATATCTCTCATGCGATAACCTCGTGACTCTGACCAAATACTCGGGATTTGACCCTGAGGTATCCCTTAACGGACTTGACCACAACCTGTACCCTATCCAGAGGACCTACAGCCTTGGTGTCAACATCAACTTCTAAACCATGTCAACTATGAGAAAGACAATATATTCCATACTTGCATGCATGTCACTGACAGCATTTGCATCATCATGCACCGGCTTTCTTGACAGTTTTCCATCATATGCGGTAGACCCGAACGTATCGGTGAGCGATTCTGTCGCAATTGCGCTGACAAACGGATGCTATACACCGCTCCAGTCCTCCAACCTCTACAACCAGCGTATATGGTCGCTTGACATCATCGCAGGAAACTCCGAGGTAGGTGCCGGTGGTGGAGAAGACGGTATCGAGACTGTACAGGTAAAGGATTTCAGTGCATCGAGCGACAACGGATTCGCACTTTACATCTGGCGTTCGCCTTGGGTGGGAATCAGCCAGTGCAACCTGGTCCTCAACTCTGTTCCGACAAGCACTCTGGTTTCCGAAAGCATAAGGAACCGCTCGATGGGAGAGGCCTATTTCCTCAGGGCACATTATTACTACATCCTGGTAAGGCTGTTCGGTGGTGTTCCGATCAGGACCAAGCCTCATGATGCATCAGAAAGCACCGATATCGCAAGAAACACCCTTGACGAATGCTATGACAGGATCATCAAGGACTGCCGCGAAGCGGTGAAACTTCTGCCACCAAAGAGCACATACAGCATCGAGGACAAGAACAGAATAGGTCAGGAGGCTGCACTTGCCATGCTTGCAGACATTCTTCTCACCTACAAACCTGAATCGCATTACGCTGAAGTGGTGACCATCTGCGACCAGATAGCAGCACTCGGATACGACCTCACACAGTGCGAATTTGAAGACAATTTCGGAATCAAGGCGGACAACAGCAAGGAAGCACTCTTCACCGTAGGATATTCCGGAAGCACTGACCACGACTTCTGGAGCGGCCAAAACCAGTCTTCATGGCTCTCCACCTTCATGGGTCCACGAAACTCCAACATGGTGGCAGGAGGCGGCTGGGGATGGAACCAGCCTACAGCAGAGTTCATGAGCCAGTGGGAAAGCGGAGACAAGAGAAAGGCTGTCACCGTATTCTACAAGGGTTGTCCACGTTTCGACGGCAAGGCATATAATCCGGACTGGTCATCGACCGGATATAACGTAAGAAAATTCCTGGTCACAAAGAGCGACTCTCCGGAATATAATACAAACCCTTCGGACTTCGTGGTCTACAGATATGCAGACGTACTTCTGAAGAAAGCGGAAGCGCTTAATGAACAAGGATTTACAGACGATGCATGCGAACCTCTCAACATTGTCAGACGCCGTGCAGGACTCTCTGACATCCCTGCCGGAACTGACCAGAAGAAGATGCGCGAGATCATCATCAAGGAAAGACGCATGGAACTTGCCTTCGAAGGCCACAGATGGTTTGACATGCTGAGGATCAACGACGGTGAATATGCAATGACCTTCCTGCAGTCAATAGGAAGAAGGCCGACAAAAGACCGTCTGCTCCTCCCTATCCCACAGACAGAGATGGACTCGAACGACCTCATGAAACAGAACAAAGGATATTAACAACATAAATACAACACTATGAAAAGGAATTTATTTGCATTTATCGCTGTTGCTGCATGCATGCTTGCAGGATGCGAAAAGGCTCAGGAAAACGGCGAGGACGGAACAGGTGGCGGCAATGCCTCTGCCTTCGAACTTGAGACATCTACTGAAGCGGTAGTCCTCGACTCATCGAAAGAGGGTGCAACTGCCGTGACATTCACCTGGACATCAGGAAGCAACTTCGGAACAGGAAGTGCAATCGAATATGTCTGGGAAATCACCACAGCATCTGATGCGGATTATGAAGACGCATACAGGGAGGAACTCGGAAGGAACATCACATCCAGGTCATTCTCCATCGGCGAACTCAACAATTATCTCAGGACCCACCTTCTCGCCATGGACGGCGTAGAGGAGACTTACAAGGTTCGCGTAAGCGCAATTGTAGCAGGTTCCGATGTAGACCAGTCAGACGAAGTGACATTCAAGGCTACCACATACGAGCCATTCACCGGCGAACTCTACCTGCTCGGTTCTGCGGTGCCTTCAGGATGGTCACTTGACAAGGCTCCTGCACTCGAACTTCAGGGAAGCGGAATATTCACATTCACCGGAAGACTCAACAAAGGTGACTTCAAATTCGTTACAAGCAGAGCCAATTTCTGGCCTGGATATGTACGCGACGGCGAGGCTGACGACAATCTCACACTTAAATATTTCGCTGCCGAGCCAGATGAAGCCCTTGACCTTAAGTTCGAACTGGAGAACGGCGGAACTTACACCATTACAGCCGATGTAATAAATCTTACTGTCAAGATTGAAGAGGCAGAAGGCATTGTTCCTGCATTCAGCGAAATGTATTTTGTGAGCGGCGGCAACGACTGGGCATTCGAAAAGATGTATGCAGATCCTACAAATCCTTTCGTATTCCGTTACAACGGCATAGTCAAGGCCGGAGAGTTCAAGTTCGGAACATCAAAAAATTCATGGGAGAACATGTACAAGGCTCCTACAGCAGAAGAAGGGGTTCTTGACTTCAACAACTCCGACAAGACATGGGAAACCGGAGCATCATTTGTGGGAGGATTCGACCCTGACTACAAATGGAACCTCACAGAGGCACAGGGAGGCAAGCCGTACAAGATATATCTTGACATCACAGACGGAGAAGAGAGCATGAAGATATGGCAGTTCGCTCCATATGAGCATCTGTGGCTCGTAGGCGATTCGACACCTCTCCAATGGTCACTTGACGATATCGAGGCATCTGACAGTCAGACAATGAAACTCAAGGATGCAGACAATCCTTATGTATTCACATGGACAGGAGCGCTGAACAACGGAGAACTCAAGTTCAGTTGCGACCTTCAGAAGGACTGGGGCGGTTTCTGGGTGAAGGCTACTCGCACCGACGAACCTTTCGGCGGTCAGAACAAGGCACAATGCATACTTGAGACAGGCGGAAACGACTACAAGTGGAAAGTAACCGCCGGTACTTACACCATCACGATTGACACTCTCAACGAAACAATAACTGTTGAATAATGTCCGGCACTATAATGAAATCATTGGTAACTTCATTTCTTCTGACAGGTTGTGTACTCTGCACAGCCTGCCAGAAGGAACTAGGATATACAGGTTTCGGAGGCACTCTCAACGAGACTGTAACCGAAGCCATAAGTCTGTCGACTGACAAGGCCTGCTACAAGCCGTCAGATATAGTCAGTTTCTCGGCAGACAAGATGCCTGCAGGAGAGATCTATGCAAGGTACCGTCATCTGGGCGATGTCGTCGAAGAAGTCAAGGTCACCACTGCAAGATGGACATGGCAGACTCCTGCAGAAGACTACAAGGGCTACCTTGTGGAACTTTATCAGAAGACCGACGAGGGAGACAACATCCTCTCCACCATCGGAGTAGATGTATCGAGCGACTGGGACAGATTCCCACGCTACGGATTCCTCTCGAAGTTCGGTCCTATGGACAAGGCGCAGTCCGATGCGATCATAGACAACCTCAACAGGTTCCACATCAACGGTGTCCAGTTCCAGGACTGGCATTACAAGCACCATTGGCCTCTTGGAGGAACGGCAGAGAATCCGTTGGAGACTTATCTTGACATCGCAAGCCGCAACACATCTCTGACCACGCTTAAGAATTATATCAGCCAGATCCACCATTACGGAATGAAGGCGATATTCTACAATCTCTGCTTCGGCGTGCTGGATGATGCAGAAGAGGACGGAGTGAGCAAGGACTGGTATCTCTATAACGAATCATCCTGCAAGAACATCAACAACCACCCTCTCGGGGCACCGTTCAAGAGTTCGATATACCTGGTGGATCCGGGCAATGTCCAGTGGCAGGAATATCTCGCGGCAAAGAATGACGATGTCTATGCCGTACTTGACTTCGACGGATACCAGATAGACCAACTCGGAAACAGAGGTCAACTCTACAATGCATCCGGACAAAAGGTCAACCTCCCGGCAGGATATGCCTCATTCATCAATGCGATGAAGGCAAAGCATCCTTCCAAGGACCTGATCATGAATGCTGTATCAAACTACGGTGCTGACAAGATAATAGGCACCGGCAAGACAGTGTTCGGATACAACGAGATGTGGGCCGGAGAGAGCGGATTCAGCAGTCTGCGCTCTGCAGTGGAAGACAACTACCGTTTCAGCGACAACGAGTGCAGAACCGTATTCGCGGCATATATGAACTACAATGTTGCGGACGGTCTGGGATATTTCAACACTCCGGGAGTCCTTCTCACAGATGCAGTCATGTTTGCACTCGGGGCATCTCACCTTGAACTTGGCGAGCATATGCTCGGAAAGGAATATTTCCCTAACAGCAACCTTGTGATGAAACCGGAACTCCAGGAGGCACTCGTCCACTATTACGACTTCCTTGTAGGATATGAGAACCTGCTCAGGGACGGCGGTTCATTCGACGACCTTGCCGTGAAATCTGTAAACAGCGACTACAAACTCACGTCCTGGCCTCCTCAGACCGGAAAACTCACCACCCTGACAAAGAAGGTGGGCAACAGGCAGGTAGTGCATGTCATCAACTTCATCAAGGCTGATTCGACAAGTTGGAGAGACATAGACGGCACAATGCCGGAACCTGATCTTCTTGAGTCCGTAGTCATTGACATTCCTGCCCAGGGAACAGTCAAGAGGGTATGGATGGCAACCCCTGACCATAATGGAGGTGCATTGGAAGAACTTACCTTCAAGGAAGGTGCAGGCAAGGTAAGGGTAAGCATACCGCATCTTAAATATTGGGATATGATTGTCTTGGAATATTAAACGATTATATCAGGAAATAGTTATCTTTGCCGGATATAAATCCGATAAGAGAAACAACTTTCAACTACGCTCTTGACGGAACAGGGGCGTAGTTTCCTTATATTGTTGCAATGACTGCATTAGAAGATAGAATATTGATTCTGGACGGTGCAATGGGCACCATGATACAGAAGTACGGACTTGCTGAAGACGATTACCGTGGAGATATCTTTGCCGGATACGGAAAGGAACTGCGCGGCAATAACGAGTGCCTCAACCTTACCCGTCCCGACATCATCAAAGCCATACACAAGGAGTATATAGAGGCTGGAGCCGACATCATAGAAACCAACACCTTCAATGCGAACAGGATATCCCAGGCTGAATACGGATGTCAGGAAAATGCAGGAAGAATGGCATATGAAGGCGCAAGACTGGCACGAGAGGCTGCCGACTGCGCCATGAATGAAGGATGCGGCAGGAAGATCTGGGTGGCGGGAAGCGTCGGTCCCACTTCGAAATCGCTTTCCTTGTCGCCTGACGTCGCGGATCCCGGTTTCAGAGCATATTCATTCGACCAGATGTATCAGGCATACCGTGAACAGGCAGAAGGACTGATACGAGGAGGGGTGGACCTTATATTGATAGAGACATGCTTCGATGCCCTCAACGTAAAATGTGCTCTTAAAGCCATCTCAGACTGTCAGGAAGGAGAAGACGAAAAGATTCCGGTAATCATTTCCGTATCGGTAAGCGACAGGAGCGGAAGAACGTTGACCGGGCAGACATTGGAAGCCTTCTATACTTCGGTCAGACATGCCGGTCCTGTGGCATTCGGTCTGAACTGCTCGCTTGGCGCAGCGGAACTGATGCCCCTTGTCGAGGACATGAACAAATGGTGCAGATGCAGAGTCAGTTGCTATCCTAATGCCGGACTTCCCAACGAAATGGGAGAATACGACCAGAGTCCGGAAGAGATGGCCGGACAGATACGAATCATGGCTTCTCGGGGTCTGGTGAGCATTGTCGGAGGATGTTGCGGAACTACACCGGAACATATCAGGGCCATCGCTGAAGCAGTCCGGGACCTGCGTCCATCCATAAAAACGGACATTTCAGTGGACAAGATGCCATTAAAGGTCAGCGGACTGGAAACCGTGACCGTGGATGTGAAGCATAATAATTTCACAAACGTTGGAGAAAGGACCAATGTGGCAGGTTCCAGGAAATTCGCCAGACTTATTGCGGAAGGAAATTATGACCAAGCGCTTCAGATTGCTGCAAGACAGATTGAAGACGGAGCCGGAATCATAGACATAAACATGGACGACGCCATGCTCGACAGCACGGTCCAGATGGAGCGATTCGTAAGATATATATCAAACGACCCTGCCGTAGCGAAGGCTGCCCTGATGATAGACTCTTCACATTGGGAGACGATTCTGGCGGGTCTCAAGAATGCCCAAGGCAAATGCATCGTCAACTCGATAAGTCTGAAAGAAGGTCCTGAAGCATTTGTTCAGAAGGCAAAGACGATAAGGTCGTTCGGCGCAGCCATAGTGGTGATGGCATTTGACGAACAGGGTCAGGCTACCACATATGACAGAAAGATAGAGATATGCAGGAGGGCATATGACCTGCTTGTAAATGAAGCGGGCATCCTTCCTTCCGACATAATATTCGATGTCAATATTCTTTCCATCGGAACCGGAATCGAAGAACATTCCATGTATGCAGTCGATTTCATTGAGGCTGTAAGGTGGATAAAGGAAAACCTTCCGGGAGCACTCACCTCTGGAGGCGTATCCAATCTTTCCTTTGCATTCAGAGGTAATAACGCAGTACGTGAGGCAATGCATTCGGCGTTTCTTTACCATGCGATAAAGGCAGGACTGGACATGGCCATCGTAAATCCGTCGATGCTTCAGATATATGACGAAATCGAGCCGGAACTGCTCAGATGTGTCGAGGATGTCATCTTCAACAGGGATGCGGAGGCGACAGAAAGGCTTATTGAGAAGGCCACGGAATTGAAGGAGATGAGCGTTCAGGCAGTAAATGACGGGCAGAAAGGTGAGATTGCACAGACTGCAAATGAGGGAGAAAGTGTGGAGGTACGTCTTAAGAACGCTCTGGTTAAAGGAAAGACAGACTGTCTGGAAGCGGATATAAGACAGGCGATCGAGGAATATGGCAGTGCGGTAAGCATAATCGAAGGTCCGCTCATGGCCGGAATGGAGACTGTAGGAAGACTTTTCGGTGACGGAAAGATGTTCCTGCCGCAGGTGGTGAAATCTGCCAAGGTAATGAGGGATGCTGTCGCCCTGTTGGAGCCGTATATGGATTTTTCCGAAACGTCTTGCTCTCAGAATGACTGTCAGGACCGGAGAGAATCTGCCACCGGACGTCCGAAGATCGTGCTGGCTACCGTAAAGGGTGATGTGCATGACATAGGAAAGAACATAACGGGTATCGTACTGACCTGCAATGGTTTTGATGTATACGACCTGGGTGTCATGGTTGATAAGGAGAGGATTCTGGATGAAGCGGAAAGAATCGGTGCATCATTGGTGGCTGTCAGCGGTCTGATAACCCCTTCGCTTTTCCAGATGGAAGAAATATGCCGCGAAATGACTACAAGAGGAATGGACCTGCCTTTATTCATCGGAGGTGCAACCACGTCTGCAGTACATACGGCGGTAAAACTTGCACCGTTATATGACCACGTATTCTATGGACCTGACGCGTCATCTGCCGCAGTAATGGCAAAGAAATGCATGATGGACCGGGAGGCTTTCGAGCAGGAGCAGCATGTAGAGCAGGAGAAAATGCGGAAACTATATTTAACCTCGAGCGATTCCACTGTCACCTCGAGCGAAGTCGAGAGGTCTCACACATCTGTCTTCCCATACGACTCATATCCTGCCCTCGCTCCTGCAGACATCCCCGTCTGCGAACTGTCCCTCGACAAAGTACTCTCATACTTCGACTGGAAGATGTTCTATGCGATATGGGGAGTAAAATATGGAAGCGCAGTTCCCGAGGCAATGGAACTGATCCAACTCCGCAGGGACGCGGAAGACGAACTCGCTCTGGAAGACTTCAGGATCATGGTGTCGGCACGGTTCTTCTCCGCATATTCCAGCGATGACGCGTTGGTTTTCGAATATGAAGGGAAAGACATCAGACTTCCTATGTTCAGACAGGAAGGAGGTAAAGGACTGTCACTTGGCGACTTTGTCATTCATGAGGAATCCGGAAAGCGCTCCCCTTTCGGAATATTCGCCATAAGCGTGCATAAGAAAAGTAAGGCACATGTCCAGGGCTGCAGTTGCCCTGCATGTTCCAATGCATATGAAGACATGATAGGACGCACTGTAAGGATGACTTTGGCAGAGGCTGCTGCTATATGGCTTGACGGAAAGATCAGAGATCAGATATCCCCTCAGGTCAAGGTGATACGTCCTGCTGCGGGATATTCATCATGTCCTGACCACACATTGAAAGGAGATATTCTCCGGATTCTGTGCGGACATGTCCATATTGCAGAAGAATGCCACTGCGGATGTCATCATGAAGAGGGATTGGGAATCGGATTGACGGAAAGTTATGCCATGACACCGGAATCGAGCATCTGCGGCATGATTTTCATGCATCCTCAGGCTTGCTATCCTGAAATCAGACGCATAAGCCGGCAGCAATATGAGAGATATTCCGCCATGAGAGGCATGGATCAGGAAACCGCCCGCCGCTTCCTCGGTCATCTTTTAAAGTGACGAATCTTCGCAGAAGACATGGACAAATACTACGGTAAATAACGAACAGACATTCAAAATATGAAAGTATCAGACATACTGGCAAGCAGTTCTCAGGCTTATCCATCGCTTGAGATAGTGCCACCTTTGAGGGGTATGACAAAAAACGAACTTCTTGAAAGCATAGCGCCGTTCATGGAGTTCAGTCCCAAATATATAAATGTGACCAGTCACCGTGATGAATTCGAATATCGTGAAGAGGCTGACGGTTCATTCAGCAGACACCTCGTCCGCAACCGCATAAGCGAGACCACAGTATGTGCAGCCATCATGTCGAAATATGATGTTGAAGTCGTGCCCCATCTTATCTGCGGAGGAAACACCAGGGAAGAGATTGAAAGCAGACTCGACAATCTGGAGTTTCTGGGAATCAACAACATTGTCGCGCTTCGCGGAGACAGCATGACCGGAGAGAAACGATTCACCCCTACTCCGGGAGGATACAGGTATGCCAGTGAACTCGTAGAAGGCATAAGGGCATATCAAGGCAGTGCCGGCTACCGAAGAAGCAGACATATGGAAGAAGGTGGAGAAGACGGGAGATATTTCTGCATCGGTGTGGGAGCATATCCCGAAAAGCATTTCGAGGCAGCAAATATCGAGACCGACATCATGAACCTGAAGAAAAAGGTTGATGCAGGTGCGGATTACATAATAACCCAGATGTTCTTCGACAACAAGGTCTATTACGATTTCGTTGCCAGATGCCGTGAGGCTGGCATAGACGTTCCCATCATACCGGGATTGAAGCCGCTTTCCACTGCGAGACAGGTCAGCATGCTTCCAGAGGCATTTTCATTGGACATTCCTCTTGAACTGACTAAAGAAATAGAGAAATTCAGCAATGACAAAGAGGCTGTATATCAGATAGGTACAGAATGGTGCGCGATGCAGTGCAAGGACCTTCTCAAGAGCGGAGTTCCCGCCGTTCACTTCTACACAATGGGAAAATCCCGCAACATCGTGGAGATTCTGCGCGAATGCTTCTGATGACTTTCTGATTCGCTTATAGTTGTGCCCGAAGGTGTCGATTTAAGCACCTTCGGGCACAACTATATTTTATAAGACATTATCAATCATTGACTTGAGACAAATCCACGTGTCCGAGGGTGCCAAAACCGACACCTTCGGGCACAAAACAAATTCTAAATAAATCAAAAAACAATAAACATTCCTTAGCAGACTGATTGATATCTTGATAATTTATTATTAGATTTGCATGATTTAGATAAAAATAATAACCAAAAATACATAATCTACATAACATGCAGAACAAATTGCAAGAACTGACAGACAAACTCTACAATGAAGGTCTGTCGAAAGGAAAACAGGAAGGCGAGGAAATTCTCGCTAAGGCAAAGGTTCAGGCGGAAGATATAGTAGCAAAGGCAAAGGCGGAGGCCGCTGCCATTGTCGCTGCCGCTGCCAAGGAAGCGGAAGACCTCAAGACCAAAGTTCAGGGAGACCTGAAGATGGCTGCCGCTCAGAGCATTGCTGCAACCAGGAAGGACATCGAGACTCTCGTGGTTGCCAAGGTAACTGAAAGCGAAGTGAAGAAAGCGCTCACTTCCGCTGAATTTGTCAAGGAAGTAGTACTCGCTATTGCAAAGGGATTCAATGCAGAGGGTGCCACTGACCTGGAAGTCGTTCTTCCTGAGTCACTCAAGAAGGATCTCGAAGGTTTCGTATCCAATGAGTTGACAAAGGTGCTCAAGGGTGGCGTAGAGGCACAGTTCTCTAAGAAGATTGCCGGAGGTTTCACCATCGGTCCTAAGGACGGCGGCTATTTCATCAGTTTCACTGAAGAGACATTCAACGCTCTCATTTCAGAGTATCTCAGACCTGCAACGAAGAAAATCCTTTTCGGATAATGGCAAATTACGAATACATAGTGGCTAGCATGCCGGACATCACCACCGGATGGAAATTCGGAGAGAAAGGTCCGCAGGATTATATTGAGGAGATTGTCAGTCTCTGCTCCGACAAGGACAAGGCTCTGATCGACTTCCTTATGAGCGGCTATCAGGATGAGAACCTCAACGCAGAATTCTATGCCAAGGCTCTTACACATAAAGACCGGTTCATAAGCGAATATTTCAGATTTGACCTCAATGTCCGCAATGCCAAGGTGAAGTATCTCAACAAGGCGCTTGGAAGAGAATCTCTCAAGGATGTCCTCACATTCCCGGAAGATGCTCCTGCCGCAGTGGTGGACGCAGTTTCCGAAGAGTTCGAAGAGGCTGCAGACCTTGAGACGATACTTAATGCCGGAGACATTCTTTCCAGAGAAAGAGGCATTGACGATCTCATGTGGGAAAAGATCGACAATCTGACCACATTCAACTACTTTGACATTGATGCGATACTTGGCTTCATCACCAAACTCAACATCGTGGCAAGATGGTACAGGCTCGACGAGCAGACCGGACGCGAAATGTTCAAGAGACTTGTGGATGAGGTAAGAGGAACATTCAAGGGCGTCGAATATAACGGATAACGTCATCTCCGACCTGATCGGGGAACTTAAACAAGAATTAATAATACTATAAATATGAAAACAACAGGAAAGGTAACGGGAATCGTTTCAAACCTTGTTACAGTTGAAGTTAACGGACCTGTATCTCAGAATGAACTTTGCTATATCACAGTAGGTGACACCAAACTCATGGCTGAGGTCATCAAGGTCAACGGAAAGAACGCTGCTGTACAGGTATTTGAAAGTACCCGTGGACTCAAAAACGGCAACGATGTGGAGTTCGAGGAGAAGATGCTCGAGGCCACACTCGGTCCAGGTCTTCTCTCAAGCAGTTACGACGGTCTGCAGAACGACCTGACCACCATGACCGGTGTATTCCTCAAGAGAGGAGAATATACCGACCCTCTCAATCACGAAAAACTCTGGGACTTCACACCTATAGCAAAACCAGGCGACAAGGTGATTGCAGCAGACTGGCTGGGTGAAGTCAAGGAAGGATGGCTCCCTCACAAGATAATGGTTCCGTTCTCATTCAACGGAGAATATACCGTAAAGTCTGTCGCAGAAGCAGGACAGTACAACATCGACAAGACCATCGCTGTCCTGACAGACGCTTCCGGAGAGGAAATTGAGGTGAACATGTACCAGAAATGGCCTGTAAAGGTAGCCATCAAGGGATATAAGGAAAAACCAAGACCATCACGCATCATGGAGACAGGTGTCCGCGTTATCGACACCCTCAACCCTATCGCCGAAGGTGGAACAGGCTTCATTCCCGGTCCTTTCGGCTGCGGAAAGACAGTGCTTCAGCACGCAATTGCAAAGCAGGGTGACGCTGAAGTCATCGTGATGGCAGCCTGCGGAGAGCGTGCGAACGAGGTTGTGGAAATCTTCACCGAGTTCCCTGAACTCATCGACCCTCACACAGGACGTCACCTGATGGAGCGTACAACCATCATCTGCAACACATCAAACATGCCTGTTGCCGCACGTGAGGCTTCCGTATATACAGCGATGACAATCTGCGAATACTACCGTGCGATGGGACTTAAGGTTCTTCTCCTTGCAGACTCGACTTCACGTTGGGCACAGGCACTCCGTGAGATGTCAAACCGTATGGAGGAACTTCCTGGTGCCGATGCATTCCCTGTAGACCTCTCTGCAATCATCTCCGCATTCTATGCACGTGCGGGAATGGTCGTACTCAACAACGGACAGACCGGTTCGGTTACATTCATAGGAACCGTATCGCCAGCCGGCGGTAACCTCAAGGAGCCTGTGACAGAATCCACAAAGAAGGCGGCACGATGCTTCTATGCTCTCGAACAGAACCGTGCAGACCAGAAGCGCTACCCTGCCGTAAACCCTATAGACTCATATTCGAAATATCTCGAATATCCTGAGATCCGCGAACACCTGGCTGAAAAGGTCAGACCGGGCTGGGTGGAGATGGTCGAGAAGGCAAAGAACATCATCCGCAAGGGTAAGGATGCAAACGACCAGATCAACATCCTCGGTGACGACGGCGTGCCGATGAGTTATCATGAACTCTTCTGGAAATCTGAACTCGTCGACTTCGTGATCCTCCAGCAGGATGCATTTGACGCCATCGACTCTGTAACTCCTATGGAAAGACAGCAATACATGCTCGAACTCGTGATTGACATCTGCGACAAGGAATTCACATTCGAGGATTACGAGCAATGCCGCAACTACTTCAAGGAAATCATCAATACTCTCCGCCAGATGAACTATTCGGAGTTCAAGAGCGAGAAATTCGAGAACTATAGACAGCAACTTAACACACTCCTGAGCAATGGCAACTAAGGCATATCAGAAAATATACACACAGTTGGAGTCCATAACAAAAGCAACAGTGGCACTCCGTACGCAGGGCATCTCCAACGATGAACTTGCTGTCGTAGACGGCAGACTTGCGCAGGTCGTAAAGACAAAGGGTGACCTGGTCACACTGCAGGTATTCTCCGGTACTGAAGGCATCCCTACAAATGCAGAAGTCACATTCCTCGGCGCGCCTCCTACCCTCAAGGTGAGTGACGACCTAGCAGGACGTTTCTTCGATGCATATGGAAAGCCGCTCGACGGCGGTCCTGAAGTGGAGGGTACAGAGGTTCAGATCGGTGGTCCATCGGTAAACCCATATAAGAGAAGACAGCCTTCACAGATCATCCCTACCGGTATTGCGGGTATCGACCTCAACAACACACTCGTGTCGGGACAGAAGATTCCGTTCTTCGCAGACCCTGACCAGCCGTACAACAATGTAATGGCACAGGTGGCACTCCGTGCAGACGTTGACAAGATCATCCTCGGCGGTATGGGTCTTACCAACGACGACTACCTCTACTTCAAGCATGAGTTCGAGGCAGCAGGTGCCCTCGATAAGATCATATCTTTCGTAAACACCACCGAGCAGCCTCCTGTCGAGCGTCTCCTCATTCCGGACATGGCTCTTACCGCAGCGGAATATTTCGCAGTGGAGAAGAACGAGAAGGTCCTTGTGCTCCTCACGGACATGACCCTCTACGCAGACGCCCTTTCAATCGTATCGAACCGTATGGACCAGATTCCATCGAAAGACTCGATGCCGGGTTCGCTCTACTCCGACCTTGCGAAGATATATGAGAAGGCGGTGCAACTTCCTGACGGAGGTTCGATCACCATCATCGCAGTGACTACTCTCAACGACGGAGACATCACCCACGCCATCCCTGACAATACGGGATATATCACCGAAGGTCAGTTGTTCCTCCGCGCCGATCCGGATTCAGGAAAAGTCATCATCGACCCGTTCCGTTCACTCTCACGTCTGAAACAGTTGGTACAGGGCAAGCAGACAAGAAAGGACCACAGTCAGGTGATGAATGCATCTGTCCGCCTGTATGCCGACGCCCAGAATGCAAAGACAAAACTGGAAAACGGATTCGACCTGAGCGACTACGACCTCAGATGTCTGGACTACGCCAAGGCTTATGCCACAAGAATCCTTGCTATCGATGTCAACATCAAGATTGACGAGATGCTCGACACTGCATGGGAACTCTTCGGCACATACTTCACCAAGGCAGAGACAGGTATCAAACAGGAGTTCATCGATCAATACTGGAAAAACAAATAACAATTTTTAGATTATTTAGTCGATGGCTATAAAATTTCAATATAATAAGACGTCTCTGAACAACTTGAACAAGCAACTCAAGATGCGAAAGAACGCCCTCCCAACCCTTAAGAACAAGGAGTCGGCGCTTCGTCTTGAGGTCCGCAAGGCCAAGGAGTATGCAGACAGACTTATTGATGATCTTGATGCCGCACTGAAAAGATACGATTATCTCGCTGCACTTTGGAACGAGTTCGAGCCAGGCCTCATAGCAATCACTGACGTAGATCTGGTGACTGTCAAAGTGGCCGGTGTGAAGACTCCGGACCTCAAGGAGATCCATTATCAGATCAACGACTTCAATGCATTTGCAAAACCGGCATGGTATGCTGACGGAGTCACTATTCTGAAGGAACTCTCCCGACTGGGAATCGAATCCGAAGTGTACAAGGAGAAGGCACGTATCCTTGACTTCCAGAGGAAAAAGACGACTCAGAAAGTCAATCTTTATGAGAAAGTCCAGATTCCGGGATATCAGGAGGCAATCAGAAAGATCAAACGATATATGGAAGACGAGGAGAATCTCTCCAAGGCTGCTTCCAAGATCGTCAAGAGCAGGCATGAATCAGAAGAGGAGGAACAGAACAATGGTTGATAAAATGATGAAATATTCCTTCATTCTCCTCAGCGGAGAGACTGAAGGATTTCTGGAGAAACTCCAGGAACTCGGAGTCGTTGACGTGACCCGTTCTGCCAAGCCTGTGGACGAGCAATCTGCAAAGATGCTTGACGATGCTGCATCTGCAAAACGTATCATCCTGAAACTCGAAGGCATCAATTATGAGAAGGATGCAGACAAGGATGCTATTGCGCAGGCGGCTAAGAACGCTATACTTGACGAGAACATCTCTGAAGGCGTACAGAAGGCATTTGTCGAACTCATGGAACTCGAGATGGCAAGAACTGCCGCTGAAAAGGAAGTCCGTTTGAGACTGCCATGGGGAGAATTTGACAAGTCACGCCTTGACTCGCTCGGAACTCTCGGCTACACCGTGAGATATTATATGGTACCGGCGAAGAAATTCTCTGCAGACTGGGCACAACTCTACCCTCTTGAGATAATATCACAGGACAAGGCAAATGTCTGGTTCGTGACAGTATGTCCTAAGGGAGAGGAATATGCGTTCCCTGTCGATCCTGTAAATGCGCCGGAAGGTTCATGGAAACAGGCTCAGAGCGAAGTGGACAGTCTTGATGAGAAGATAATCGCATTGAAAGGAACCATACTCAGGTATAAGGAACTGCTTCCTGAGTTTGAGCAGACATATAGAAAAGGTCTTGTGGACCTCGACATGTATCTTGCAAGGACTGCTACAGAATCAGCGGCGGACAATCTTCTGAGTGTACTTGAAGGTTTTGCACCTGTGGAGAACGACGGCATGCTCTGCCAGGCATTCGACCAGATGGGAGTCCTCTACATCAGAGAAGATGCTAAAGAGGAAGACAACCCGCCTGTAAGACTCAAAAACAACAGGTTTGTGAAGATGTTCGAGTCACTGACAGGAATGTACGGAATGCCGGATTATGGTGAATATGACCCTACACCTGTCGTATCCATCTTCTTCCTGCTCTTCTTTGCAATGTGTCTTGGTGACGCAGGTTACGGTCTGGTTCTGATTCTCGTCGGACTTGCCATCAGTAAAGGCTGGCTCAGGATATCCATGTTCGACGGTATCGGAGGATTGATCGCGACACTCGGCGCAGCGACCGCTGTCATAGGTGGAGCACTCGGTACATTCTTCGGAATGTCCATCATCAATCTTGTACCGGAAGGAACCGGAGTACATTCATATTATGAATTTGTAGGAAGCGACATCCCTACTCCTATGGGAGAACTTCCGTTCCAGATGCTTCTTGCCCTTGGAATCGGAGTGTTCCACATATGCCTTGCCATGATCATAAAGGCTGTCGGATATACAAAACGATTCGGCTTCAAGGAGAACATATCCACATGGGGCTGGCTCATACTTATCGTCGGCGGTCTGATCGTAGCACTTCTGGGAGTGGGTAAACTGCTCTCTGCTGAGGCTATAAAATGGGCAGTGATAGTGATAGGAGCAGTGTCTGCGCTTGCAATCTACATCTTCAACACACCGGGAAGGAATCCTCTGATCAATGTCGGAGCCGGATTGTGGGACACCTACAACATGGCTACAGGAATCCTCGGTGACGTTCTCAGTTACATCCGACTCTTTGCACTCGGACTTGCAGGTGGAATGCTCGGAGCAGCATTCAACGACCTTGGACTGATGGTACTCGGAGATGGAGGAATCGGCTGGGTATTCTTCATCGTCATCCTGCTCATCGGACATGTGCTCAACCTTCTGATGTCATGTCTCGGAGCATTTGTACACCCGCTTCGTCTTAACTTCGTGGAGTATTTCAAGAACTCCGGCTACGAAGGCAAAGGCAAGGCATACAAACCACTTACAAAATAATAATTACAAACAAATAAAAACAAAAACATCATGCTTAATTTAGTTTTAGGTTATCTCGGTCTCGGCCTCATGCTAGGTCTCGCCGGTGTAGGTTCATCAATCGGAACAACAATCGCAGGTAACGCTGCAGAAGGCGCTCTCAAGAAGAATCCTGAGAAGTCATCAAGTTACATGATTCTTTCTGCACTTCCTGCAACACAGGGTCTCTACGGTTTCGTGGCATTCCTGATGTGGCTCGGCAAGGACTTCGCACAGGATGGTGCAATGCTCTTCGGAGTAGGTATCTCTGTAGGTCTTGTCTGCCTCATGTCCGCTATCCGTCAGGGTCAGGTATGTGCAAACGGTATCGTAGGCATCTCACAGGGACACGACGTTCAGACCAACACAATGATCTACGCCGCTCTTCCTGAGTTCTATGCCATCCTCGCACTCGTAGCTGCGCTGATGATCTGATAATCAAACATCAATCTCAAGAACGACCGATCGGTAATATTACTGACCGGTCGTTTTTATTTACGAAGTCAGACGGACTGCAGTGAAGACTGAAAGGTAAAAAAATGTATATTTGAAGAAATTTGATGATTATGAGAGTGTTCAGATATGTGCTTCTTTCTGCATTGGTCATGCTGGGCTGCAGCAGAGTGGATGAAATCCCGTCATTCAGCCAGATTCCGGATTCTGATTTCACTCCGGAAGCCATAAGCGACTGGCAGACATATGCATTTATATTTTCCGACGGCATATGCACCGAAGTGGAAAAATATCCGAAATTGTCATACTGCAGAAACATCGATGCATCAGCAGGAGATATCGTATCAGTCATTGCGATGGAGTCGATGGAGAACATAGGATTCACGAATATATCTGAGGGAGAGCCGGCAGAAGATTATCACCTTCTGACCTCGGACATGTCCCCGGTGATATCCCGAACATGGGCAACGACATTCACAGTTGCCGAGAATCAGAAGGATTTCCGTCAGGTCATGACTCCGTTGACATCTGAACTGAGCATATCAGTGAAAAATGCTCCTGAGTCTTTCATGAACGCGACACTTCCGCTTGTCGGCTTTGCGGACGGGTGGCGTATATGTTCTTCCGAATATATATCCGGAGAACCTTCAAGAGATGGTGAGATAAAGACGGAAGGAGAAGTTGTCTGTGCCTCATTTCTGCCCGGGGCCAAGCAGGAGGGAACATGGAAACCAGGACTTCTGATCACCTTGGACGAGGGAAAGGTGAGGTCCAAGGCGGAACTTGACTGGAAGATGACCACCAGAAGCAGGATAGACATAACAATCGACTTCACGGACTTTGAACTCAAGGGGATCATAAACATCAGTTATACCCACAGGAACATCATGAATCCCCGAAATTCCAGGACGGTCAACGAGACTCTCAAGACTTCATATGCACCGGACAACAGACATTATATGGTGCAGACCATAGGTACAGATGGATGGACTGATGAGAAGGTTCATGATGCACTCTGTTCCAATGCAGACAAACATTCTCAGATCTGGAACGACTGGAGCAACTCCAAGCATCTGAGGGACACCATGTCATACTGTATCATAGACACCGGATTTCCTGCTACCATAAGGGTGAAGAAAATCTCCGGCATGTTTTCCAAGGCGGAGGTCAGGCCAAGTACATATGGGATCGCTGTCAGGGACTGTGGAGACAACACAATAGAATTTACACTGCCGTCAGAAGCGAAAGGGAAAGTCAGTGTGGAATTCGACTCGGACAGGCAGCACAACCTCTTCATATACGCACGTGAACCTGATACGGAAAAGCCTGCTGCAGAAACTCCGGGAGTAATATACTACGGAAAAGGAGAACACAATGCCGGCACAATACGTCTGAAGGCCGGTCAGACACTGTACATCGACCACGGTGCAAAAGTATATGCGAATGTAAAGACCGAGGGAAGCAACGTCACCATTGCCGGACATGGAATATTGTCAGGTGAAAAGATGGTGCACACTGGTGACAGCATGTACAGTTGGGGTGATTTCCTTATATGCTGCAACGAAACACGGATCAATGCGACAAACCTGACCATCAAGGATATAACCATGATTGACAGTCCGGGATGGAATCTGATAATCCCGAAGACCGACGGTGTCCTGATAGATGGGGTCAACATGATAAGTTGGGAACTGAACGGAGACGGGATAGATGTGGTCAGCAGCAGGAATGTGCAGATCCGGAACTGTTTTCTCAGGACATACGACGACTGTATCACTCTTAAATGCCGTTTCATAGTGAGTCCTATAACAGATGTATCAGATATCGACATTCATGACTGTCTTATATGGGCAGACTATGCAAGAGGAATAGTCATAGGTCCGGAAGCGGGTAATCTGAAAAATCCGGGATATATACACGACATCACGGTCAAGGACTGCATATTCCTGCAGCACAAAAGAGGTCTTGATGATGACTTGAGGGCAGCGTTCGCAATAGGACAGGGTTCAGACGGCAGCACCGCACTCTGGACCGGGGACAATCCTCCGAGAGGCATATCAGATGTGACCGCGACCGGCTTGACATTCGATAATATAGACAAGAGCGGACGTCACATCGCCATATGGCAGTACGGCAGATCGCCCGTGACAATGGAGAACATAAGCCTGAACGACATAAATGTGATTGACAGCAAAGGGAACCGTTATCCTGCCTTGTATATAAAGACAAACGGCAGCAGAATAGACAACATGAAGATAAGCGGTTTCACTGTCAACTCCCAAAAGGTCACTTCCACTTCCGAGAATATAAAAATCGACAGCAGGAGCAATGTTGCTCTCACTGTCGATTGACCGGGTTCCAACTGGAAATGAGTTTTTGAATTCACTTCTCTTGTTTTCCATATAGAAGATTATTTAACATTAGTAACTCTTCTATCAAACACCCCCTCAAATAAACTCATTTCTCTCTTGGCAACACCTAATTTATTTGCTAATGTTTGCCAGTCTTTAACTGCTGCAACAACATCGTCGATAATCCCTTTTGCCACTTCGTCAGTAAGCATATATTCCTCACACGAGTTGAGCAGAATAGATAAGTCGGATTCGTTAGTTTTGCTGTTGATTAGCAAACTTTGATGGTCATTCAGCGATGGGTTCATATCATATGCAGGCGATAGCGTCCACCCTTTTGCTGTGAGCAGAAAACCGTGATTACGGAAATGGTCGTCGCTGTTGCCTACACATATATTGAATGCAACTCGGCGGAACAACTCTCGCAAGTTCACATCAACATCGGTACAACCTCTAATGATAAAATCAACAATGTCAATATATCCGTGTCCTGTTGTAGCGTTGTCGCCATCATTCAATCCAAGCAATGTCATTGCGGATGCAAAGTGAATTCGTTTACCTTCATTTGTTCGGTCAAAACGTCGAG
>SUYY01000008.1 GCA_015060205.1 Bacteroidales bacterium | reverse complement strand
TTAATCAGTCCTGACTGTTGGGTTTTCTGTTGTGAGGCTTTTAACGGTGTTTGATTATCAGTACATTACATAATAGACTATTCCCCCTGGGGGAGCACAAAGGCGGTTTTTAAACCGCCTTTTTTTGCATCATTACCTTAATAGGGACTAGTACATATGGTATATGAAGACAAGATTTGTGATGATTCTTCTCGGTGTTCTTACTCTTGCATGCTGCCGGGGTGAGGATGCACTTTATGAGAACGGCGTATCGAGGCCGTTGGCACTCATCAGAAAGCAAAACATAAGGAATCCGGAGTACTTCATAAGATTCAGTGTGCCCGAGAGCAGGGACAGTGCCATTTCGGGGCATATTGAAATAGACTTCGATATAGACAGACCACGGGAAATCATTGTGGATTTCAGGGAGTTGGACAATGTGGACCATGTAAGTGCAAACGGAAGCCCTGCGCGGTATGAACTCCGGAACGAACATATAGTCATATCTTCATCCTCTTTCAGGAAGGGCAGTAACCGGGTGGCCATATCATTTACTCCTGCTGATCAGTCGTTTAACAGAAATGATGATTTCATGTATACCCTGCTTGTGCCGGACAGGGCAAGGACTGCTTTCCCGTGTTTTGACCAGCCGGACATGAAGGCTGTGTTCAATCTCGAACTTGAAGTCCCCGAAGAATGGGTTGCGGTATCCAACTCTCCTGTGGACAGTCAGACTGTGGGTGATTCCCGCAGGCGAGTCCGTTTCAAACCTACTGAACCTCTCAGTACCTACCTCTTCTCTTTTGTGGCAGGAGTCTTCAGAAGCGAGACTTATGACAATGGGAATCATGTCTTTACGGCATATCACCGTGAGACTGATCCTGAGCGCCTCTCCCAATTTCCTGCAATATTCGCTCAGGTGGCATCTTCGCTTCAGTGGCTTGAGGATTATACAGGAATCCGCTATCCCTTTGCCAAATATGATTTCATAATATTGCCGGGGTTCCAGTATGGAGGTATGGAACATACCGGAGCGACCCTGTACAATGATTCAAGGATGTTTCTGTCCAAGACTCCTACTCCGGATGAGCAACTTTCACGGTCACAACTCATCGCTCATGAAACCGCTCATATGTGGTTCGGTGATTTTGTGACCATGGAGTGGTTTGATGATGTGTGGACTAAAGAAGTCTTTGCAAATTACTTCGCCTCCCGCATCACGGAACCCTTGTTTCCTGACATCAACCATCGTCTCAACTGGCTCAAGACAATAACCGCCCCCGCTTTGAGCGAGGACCGTACCCTTGGTGGAACAGCCATAAAGCAGCCGCTTGACAATATGTGTGATGCCGGTCTGGTGTATAACAGCATCATCTACAACAAGGCTCCCGTGATGCTTCGCAAACTTGTCGAGATTATGGGCGAGGACAGTTTCAGAGAGGGAATACGGGACTATCTGACCGCATATGCGTATGGAAATGCCTCATGGGATGACCTCATACGCATCCTCGATGGAAAATGCGAGGAAGATCTTGCTTCATTCAGTGATGTGTGGGTGAACAGCAAGGGCATGCCGTTCGTGGATTTCGTCATGAAAGGGGATACCCTCGTCGTGAGTCAGCATGACCCATACGGAAGAGGATTGACATGGCCGCAGAGTTTCGGTGTGTATCTGACCGGTGACGGATGCAGGGAAATCGAAGTGAAGATGGATTCTCCTTCTGTAGAGATACCTCTTGGCTTCTGTCCGGAATCTATCCTTCCCAATAGCGACGGCCGTGGCTATGGCTATTTCAGATATGATGCCTCCACCTTGGAACGGATGCTTGATAACTGGCATGGCATCAAGGACGAGACTTGCCGTCAGTCTCAACTGATGAACCTTCATGAGTGCTTCCAGCATGGAGTTATAGATGCCGACAGGTGGCTTGCATCTTTGCTTGAGGGGCTGCCTCATGAAGAAAATGCACTGATAGCCTCCACATTGTGCGGATATATCGGCACTGCCATGAAGGAAACCTCAGATATGACCATCCAGAAGAAAATTCTGTCTCTGTCGCGTACCCACTCTCTTGCGTCCTGTCGCCAGCAACTTCTCCGCAAACTGATAAGTTCCGCTTCCGACAGTGTGGTCTGCAGTGAACTCTATGATATCTGGAAGAAGGCCTCTCACCCTCTTCTGAATGAGGATGACTATATGTCTCTGGCCTACTCCCTTGCAATCAGATTCCCTGACAAGCAGGAATATATGATAGCAGAGCAGATGTCAAGGATAGACAATCCCGACCGGAAAAGGCAGTTCGGGTTTGTGTCCAGGGCAACGACTCCGGATACACTCGAGCAGAAGAAACTCTTTCTCTCCCTTCTTCAGGCCGGGAACCGTCGCATAGAGCCATGGGCACTGGAGACCTTGGAGTACCTTTGTCATCACTCACGGGAAGATCAGGCCGTGGGATATATATGGGATGCACTTGAGGCGCTTCCTTACATACAGCGCACAAGTGATATCTTCTTTCCTCAAGACTGGGCCTATGCCATTTTGAACGAGAGACATAGCGCTCATGCCTATCGTGTTGTGGACGAGTTCCTGATGAATAATGATGATATGTCTGAACTTCTTGAGTGTAAAATTCTTCGCTCCGCCTGGAATCTGCAGCGCAGGAATCCATAAAAATTTGAAAAAGTGTGCCGAAATGCGTAACTTTGTCTGATTTATCTTCGATAATAAAGAACCAAACTTAACGCATGAGCACTCAAATCAAAAATTCATTTAGGGGGGGGGCAAGTTCTAACCGCCCTTCTGCTGCTCTTCAGCAGTCTGACTCTGTCTGCTCAGGGTACAAGCACAATATCGGGTGTCGTTGTCGATGAGTTCGACGAACCGATGCCGGGTGTTGCAGTTTATGATCCATTGGATACAAGTGGAGGTACTCTGACATCAGACGACGGACGTTATTCGATAATCGTTTCAAAAAACTGCAAGGAAATCGAGTTCTCCTGTATGGGTTATAAGACCCAGAGGCTTTCCATCAGCAAATCCGCTCTTGTGCGTCTCCAGCCGGATGCTCTGGCAATCGAGGAGACAGTCGTGACAGGTATATACACCAGAAAGGCGGATTCATTCACAGGAGCCGTTCAGTCAATCACTGCAGACAACCTCAAGAGGGTCGGTAACTCCAATGTCTTCGAATCTCTCAAGAACATCGACCCGTCGTTGATGATTCTGGACAATCTTGCAGCAGGTTCCGATCCTAACGCCATGGTGTCCATGCAACTTCGTGGTGCTTCTTCATTTGCTCTCGAAGGTGCGAATCTCAAGAGTAACTTCGTCAATGACGTCAACATGCCTCTGTTCATCCTCGACGGCTTCGAGACTTCTGTCGAGAAGATCCAGGATATGGATATGAACCGCGTTCAGAGCATCACCATCCTGAAGGACGCCTCTGCAAAAGCAATCTACGGATCGAAGGCCGGTAACGGTGTCATCGTCATCGAGACGAAGGCCCTCCGTTCTGATGAAACTCTTATCACATACAACGGAAGCATAGGAATCGAGACACCGGACCTCACCAGTTATAACCTTTGTAATGCATTGGAGAAACTGGAGGTGGAGAAACGCGAAGGATATTATACCCCGACAACAATTCCTGATGCGGAGGAACATATGGCGATTTCAGAACTGTATTACTCTCGTCTCAAGAAGTCTTTGGAGGGAGAAAGCACATATTGGCTTTCAAAGCCTCTGCGTACGGGACTGTCACATCAACATTCACTCAGCGCCGAACTTGGTACAAAGGCTCTCAAAGCCATGGCGACATTCAAGTATTCCGATACTCAGGGTGCCATGAAAGGCTCATTCAGACAGACCATCTCCGGCGACATCAATGTCGCATACCGTTACGGCAAGTGGACTTTCAGGAATATAATGAGTATCGCATCAATGAACAACGAGGACTCTCCGTACGGTTCGTTCAGCGACGTCAGCCTCATCAATCCGTATTGCAACCCATATGATGAATTCGGTTCTCTTATCAAGATCCTTGATAAGGTGGATGGGGTTGAGGTGGGTAACCCGCTTTACAATGCGACGCTCAATACAAAGTTTGCAGAGTCTTACCTCGACTTTACAGACAATATGTATGTGGAGTACCAGATGTTCAAACCATTGAAACTGGTCGGCCGTTTCAGCATCAGTTCCAAGAAGACTGAAATGGAGGATTTCTATCCTGCAGAGCATACGAAGTTCATCAGCGAGGACTGGGACAGCAGAGAGGATCTGATGGTGAGAAAAGGTAGTTATGAGATTACCAACGGTAGCCAGACAGCATTCTCTGGTGATATCTCGGCACAGTTCAATTACTCGTTCGCAAAGTCCCATGATCTGTTTGCGACAGGACAGTTCACCATAATGGAGACAAAATATGACGAGGTGTCGCATCTGGCAGAAGGATTTCCTAACAGCCGAATGAACAGCATCATCCATGCACGTCAGTACGCATTGGAGTCTTCTCCAACCGGATATGACGGTATAAACAGAAATATCGGTCTCCTTCTTACAGCAGGCTACAGTTATCAGGACAGGTATATGTTCGATGCCACAATCAGAGGTTCCGCCTCGTCCGTATTCGGCACCAACAACAGATGGGGAACATTCTGGAGTGCCGGTCTTGCATGGAACCTTCATAAGGAAAAGTGGATGGAACAGGTATCCTGGATACAGCAGTTGAAACTCAGAGGCTCTCTGGGTTCGTCCGGTAATCAGAACTACTCGACCAACAGGTCTCTTGCTGTCTATAAATATTATAACGACAGATATTATGACGGTTTTACAGGAGCGGCATTAGGTAACATGGAGAATCCGAACCTGGGATGGGAGCAGAAGATGGATTATAACGTCGGTCTGGACTTCAGGACATCAGATATAACATTCACTGCAGATTTCTATCTTGCCGACACCAAGGACCTGGTCTTCAACAGAACTCTTCTTCCATCATCAGGATTCTCGACAGTTTCCGACAATCTCGGCGTTGTGAGAAACAAAGGTTTTGAACTAAGTCTCAGTTACAGGGTCTTCCAGAGAGGATCTTCATGGATAAGCCTGTTCGGAAAGGTCGCTTACAATGACAACAGGATTCTTGAGATCTCGGATGCGCTCGAGGCGTATAACAAACTCCAGAAACAGCAGGCTGTGGACGCCGGTTCACTCGAACCTGTCGTACAGTATTATAACGGCATGCCTATGCATTCCATCTGGGCTGTGAGGTCTCTTGGTATCGATCCTGTATCCGGTAAAGAGATATTCCTCGACAGAAATGGAGACATGACAAAGGAATGGAGTGCCAACAACCTGGTGAACTGTGGCTCTTCCGACCCTAAGTTCAATGGCAACTTCGGACTGTCTGCCGAGATCAAGGGTATAGGTATCAACTTCGTATGCAGTTGGTACGGAGGTGGTTATATGTACAATACCACACTCTTGAACAAGGTGGAGAATACATATATAGGATATAATGTGGACAGACGTATATTTACTGACAGATGGTATCAGACCGGTCAGGTCGCTCAGTTCCGAAACGGCTATTACAGTCGTATACTTGATCCGAAGAATACATCGTCGACCAAAGCGACATCCCGTTTTGTCCAGAAGAACAATACTCTGTCATTGTCTTCTGCTTCAATCTATTATGAATTCCCATACAGCGTCATGAAGAAAATGAAGATGAACCGTCTTCGTCTGTCTTTGTATGCAAATGACCTGTACACCTTCTCTTCAATCAGGATTGAAAGAGGAACTTCATACCCATATGCAAGATCGTTCTCATTCTCTGTAACAGCGACATTCTAAGATGAAAAAAATATTGACGAAATATCTGCTGCCGGTTCTGATGGCAGCGACGGCAGTTTCCTGCGATGAGTGGCTCAATGTCACATCATCTTCGGAACTACAGGCCGACAAACTGTATGAAACGCGGACCGGTTTCTATGAGGCTCTTACCGGAGTCTATATGACAATGGGAGACGCCAGCACTTATGGAGGCCACTATATGTGGAATGTCAACAACTATGTTGCTTATCCTTACAAGGTCAATCCACAGATATTGGTAAGTGAGATTCAGAAACATGTGTATTCTACCACAAAGATCAAGTCTGTCATGGAACAGATGTGGTATAACGGTTATTACCTGATTGCCAACATAAACATCATTCTCAGGGAACTTGAGGCCAGAAGGAATGTGATCACAGCCGACGTTGAATACAATCTTTTCAAAGGTGAACTTCATGCCTTGAGGGCGATGATTCATTTCGACCTTATGAGGATGTTCGGTGTAAATGACTGGTCAGGTGAGAATGCTGCAAAACTGACAGTGCCGTATATTACGGAATATACAGCAGAAGTCACGCCTCAACGTTCATATGCTCAGACCGAGATTCTGCTTATGGATGACCTTAATAAAGCCATAGAGTGTCTGAAGAAGGCAGATCCGATTGTTGCGGATACTGGTGACTCTTTCGAGTCCACCATTAATGCCGACGGATATTGGACCAACAGGAGCAAGCATATGAATTATTATGCGACAGTCGCTCTTGCCGCGAGGATCCATCAATGGAAAAATGACTATGAAACAGCGGCCAAGTATGCTCAGGAAGTGATTGATGGGGCATTCTATGCCGGTCTTGTGTCGTGGGTTGATGCATATGCCATAATAAATGAATCATCGGATGACCAGAAGAATTGGATCTTTTCTACAGAGCATCTTTTCTCTCTCGATGTTACCGATCTGTACTCGTCGCTTCGTCAGACTTTCTTTACCTCGGATGAAAATTCCCTCTATATCGATGAATCGTTTGTGAATTTCCTCTTCCCTCCGGTAGATCCCAAAACAGGTTCTGTAGCCGGCCTGGAGGACATCAGAGGAACAGCACTTCAGTTGAAATATACCGGTCTGGGATATGTCCTTTATAAATATTACGGTTCAACATTCTACAATGCCATGTTCAGGAACAGGATACCTATGTCAAGGATTTCTGAAATGTATTACATTGTTGCGGAACACCTTATCAATGAGGGCGATACCGCCGGTGCAATGTATCAGTTAGATCAAGTCAGAGCACGTAGAGGCATCACATCCAGATTGCAGGATTCTGTTGATGCCCTGGATCCTTCAGAGGAACTTATGAAGGAATATTACAGGGAGTTTGTCGGAGAGGATAAATTGTTCTATTATCTGAAGCACGTCAAGGCGGAGAAATCTCTTTCAGAGGCATTCGACCTCAATGCTTCAGCCCTTATATATCCTTATCCGGACGAGGAAATCAATTACGGACGTAAACAGGAACTTTAATAAGATATGAAGAGATACATATATATAATATTGGCGATTTCTGCTTTGCATGCGGTGTCCTGCAAGGTTGATGATATTGATACATACAGCATGGAGAACAGTGCTGTAGTCTTCCAGACAGAGGCAGTTCAGTTTTCCATGAAGGGTGTTACCGAGGAGTATACCGAAAAGACCCTCACATTGGATCTGGTCGGACGGATTGCGGATTATGACAGAAAGATCGACCTGAGGGTAATTGCCGACGCCGCCAACACAGCCATACAGGATGTGGATTTCAAGATTGGAGAAGCCGTGATGAAGGCAGGAGAATATGTTGCGGAAGTTGATTTCCTTATCCATAAGATGCCTGAAGGAGTTGATAATCAGAATGTAACCATAGAAATCGTTCCTAATGAGCATTTCAGAAAAGGGTATCCTAAGACATCTAAAGTGTATATCTCATGGTCCGAGGAATATGTCCGTCCATCCAAGTCGGTGGTTTGGAAAGACTGGTTTGACTTCTTCTGTAGAGGTTACAGCAGGAATTACCACAAGGTGCTCGTAGAGGTGTTTGGAGAAGAAATCGAAACATATACCCGTAGTGTGGCTTCTGCGCGTGAAGATGAAACGCTGACTTTGAAACTCAATGACTGGTGGTATGGCGCCCAAAGCAAACTTGTCGATTATGTGAGAAAATACGATGCCGCACATCCGGATGCGCCCCTGATGCATAGTGATGATTATGAAACCTATACGACATATAAGGATCCGGTAGGTACTGGTAAGAGACCCGAGAGGATACCGACCATTTATGAAACTTTACTCCAATACTAAAGTATGAAACACGTATATACAAGATTTGCATTGCCTGTTCTCATCTGTGCTTTTGCTGTGTCCTGCTACAAGGATCTGAGTACGGAGGCAACGATGACCTTGCCTGAAATAGAGATCACCTCCGAATATGAGAGCCTCGATGTGTATTATGGTGAAACCTTCACATTTACTCCTGAGGTCAGGATCAAGGGCAGGAAACAGAGTGACATAGAGTACAAATGGGATATGACCATCAAGCCCTTGGATGAGACGTTCGATCTGGAACTGGGTACCCAGAAGACTCTGACATATATGGTCGGAAATACTCCTTCAAATAAACCATATGCTCTGAGACTTACAGTCACAGATAAGGTGACCGGTCTTGTGAGATCAAAGTCTTGGGATACATATGTCCTCAGTCCTCTCGGCGAGGGTATCCTTGTCGCTCATACTGCGGATGGCGGCAAGACATCGGACCTGTCTCTTTTGAAGGCCCCATCTGTTACAGCAGAATATTCGGAATCTCCGCGAATTACTCACAATCTGTTCTCCTTGACAAATGGAAAATCGATTGATGGAAGAGTCAAGTCGCTTTGTCCCGTCGTAAGTTCAAATATGAAGACTTACAATCTCACCAGGGTGTTCATAGGAACAGACAGTGAACTGATTGCGCTGAATTACCTCGATTATAAGGTGGATGCCAGAAATGCTGAACTTTTCCAGTTTGCACCTGATGAGAAGATCGATGTTGATTGTCTTATAAACTATGCCGGATATGCCCATGGTCTTGTAGCCAATGGAAAGTACTATTACTATATCTGCAACATGAGTTATCTCTATAATCCGGTGACTTATTTCAATACTCCATCAGATATCTTCTCAAGCAAGACGCTTACAGCAGCGAAATACTCCCAGGGAGATGTATATTTGATTGATGTCAATCAGGGTTCATTCTATTATATGCCAGGATGGATGGTAGGTGGCAGTTTTGATGAAATGTCTGTAAGCACGACTTATCAGGTGAAGGGTGCGACACCTCTTGCCTGTGGTATCATGAAGGATGAGAAGGCTTGTTTCGTTTCCAAGGCTGATGATGGAAACGTCTACGCTACCATGATAACCTATGCAACTCCTGCCATTTCATCAAATTATAATCTTACGGAAGTCGTACCTGATGTTGAAGATGCCAAAGGTTTTGCGTTCTGCGATAATGCTGATTTCTTCTATTATTATACGGACAGGCAGATAAATGCCCTCATTGTAACAGGAAGGAGCATCACACATAGATCTATAGCATGGACGCCGGATAATCAGAATGAAAAGATCACCGGCCTGTATCAGTATCATCAAGGCTGGTATGGTACACAGGGATTGTCTGAAAGGGATTATCCGCACGTACTCGATACTCACAGGCTTCAGATGGTCATCACTACTTATGACCAGTCCACTGGCGAAGGAAAGATCTATCTCCGTCCTTTCAACGTGAGTACAGGACTTTTCACCATGCAGTCCAACGGGACTTTCGGCGGGTTCAATGAAATCACAGCCATTACAACGACACTCAGATAATGCTCAGACTAAAAACTATAGGATATGAAAATGTTTGAAAACGTCAGACTTGCTTCTCTTGTCCTGATTGCCGTCATGGCTTTCACAGCGATGCCGGTGGACATGTCTGCCAAGAAGGAACAGAGCAAGGAAAGGACAGAAAAGGTCGCCTCAAAGAAAAAGACAGCAAAGGCAAAGAAGGGAAAGAAAGGTGCAACCGAGGCTGCTGATACTGTAAAGAAGAAGGAAACCAAGTACGAGAAACTTTTCAAGAAGCCCCATAAGGTTGCAGACGGTATGATTACCCTGCATCTGAAGGACGGAAAGGTATATTTTGAGATGCCTCTTTCTCTGATGGGACGTGAGATGGTGGTTGGATCGACCATCAAGTCCATCAGTGACAACGGCAATGGTGTCATCGGTTCCAAGCCAATGACTCTCAAGCATATCTGTTTTGAGAAAGCCGACTCTACCGTTCAGGTGCGTGAGATTGACGCTACTTATATGTCGAGTGATCCTGACATAAGAAAAGCCATTTCAAAAAGCATGAGCGGCTCTATCATCAGGAATCTCAAGGTGGCAGCATGGAGCCCTGACAGCAGCGCAGTGGTCTTCAATATGACTCCTTTCTTCCTCGAGCATGACAAGAGCATGAGTCCGTTCTCGGAAGTTGCGGCTTACTCTTCATATGAAAGGAACGAGTCATTCAAGAAGGAACTGTCTTATATCACTGATATAAAGGCGTTTGAAGACAATGTCTCTGTGACCTCAAGTATGTCGTACACTTACACCATGAAGGACCCTAAGGGTAAGACGATATTCAAGGATGAGCCTTTCACTGCCGAACTTACCAGGTCCATACTCCTTCTTCCTGAAGAAACCTATCATCCGAGAATGGCTGACTACCGTATCGGAGTATTCTTCACTGAAAGACTCGAGTTCGGCAACAGAATGAGCAATTCCGCGCCGGTTTATTTCGCAAACCGCTGGAGGCTTGAACCTTCTGATACTGCAGCATACCGTGCAGGTGAACTTGTAAAGCCGGTAAAGCCTATCGTCTTCTATATTGACGAAAATTTCCCGGAATGGTGGAAACCATATATAAAGGAAGGTGTGGAGCAATGGCAGGAAATGTTTGAGAAGATCGGATTCAAGGATGCCATCCTCGCAAAGGATTATCCGACAGATGACCCTTCTTTCGATCCTGACAATATCAAATACAGTTGCGTAAGGTATGCTCCTATCGGTATCCAGAACGCTATGGGACCGTCATGGGTGGATCCTCGCAGCGGCGAGATCATCAATGCTTCTGTCTATGTATATCACGATATCGTGAAACTGATCCAGAGATGGATGTTCATCCAGACTTCACAGGCAGATACAGATGTAAGGGCACTCGAGTTCCCTCAGGAAGTACTCGGTGATGCTCTAAGATATGTGATCTCGCATGAAATCGGACACTGTCTTGGATTCATGCACAACATGAGCGGATCTTCAGTGATTCCGGTAGAGTCTCTCCGTGACCCTGAGTTCACTCAGACAAGCGGTACCACTACTTCCATCATGGACTATGCACGTTTCAACTATGTGGCTCAGCCGGGTGACAAGGAGCGTGGCGTGAAACTCACTCCTCCTCGTTTCGGATCATACGACCAGTGGCTCATAGAGTGGACTTACAGCCCTGTGTTCGATGCTGCATCATTCAAGGAAGAGGCTGAAATCACTTCCGGCTGGATAACCGAGGCATTGACGAAGGCTCCTTTCTACAGATACGGAAAACAGCAGTTCCATGCTTCGATCTATGACCCACGTTCTCAGAGCGAAGACCTTGGTGATGATGCTGTGGCTGCTACGAAATATGGTGTGGCAAACCTTAAATACATCATGGCCAACTATATAGACTGGATCAAGGAAGGTGATGAGGACTTCGAGTTCCGTACGGCAATATTCAACGGAATGCTCAACCAGTACCTGGCATATGCTCAGCACGTTCTGATGAATGTCGGAGGTCTTTACAAGAATGAGGTCAAGTCTGCCGACAAGATGAAGAGGTTTGAGAATATTCCTGAGGCAAAGCAGCGTGAGGCTCTTGAGTATGTGTTTACTCTTCATGATGACGTAAGTTGGATGGGTGACAAGGCTGTGCTTGACCGTCTCCCTATAGTCGGTTCTCCTGAATTTGCTGTATGCAATGCCATTCAGGGACTTATCCTCATGACGCCGGGCTTTGCAAGTATGTCAGACGGGGTTTCCACTCAGGAGTTCAGTTCAAAAGAGTGCTTCGACTTCATTCTCGACAAGGTGTTCAACACCCCAAGAGGCAAGGCTCTCACCAAGATTCAGCGGTCCTTCCAGACTCAGTTCGTGAACTATTATATGTCTATGGGTAATTTCAAACTGCCAGGCTCGGACAAATCATTTGCCTTTGCTGAAGATTCGCAGTCACTTACTGCCCAATATTTCGGTGGTTCTGACGAATGCCCTCTCTTCGGAGACCTGATGTATGGTCCGGTAAGCGGATATGAGTGGTTCCCAAGAAACATGTTCAATCAGGGAGATCTCAGCGCGGCAGACCTTTACGCAGTCCTCAAGAAGGCGAGGGAGATGATTGTATCCCGCAAGGCTTCTGCCAATGCCCAGGACAAGGCACACTACGAACTTCTCATCTCGACAATCGATTTCAGTGTCAAATAATAAACTGTCAAGGATATGAAAAGAATGTATAATATACTTTCATGTATTCTCGTGGCAGTTGTATTGCTGACCCTGCCGCAGGATATGTCTGCCAAGAAGAAGGCAAGAAAGGGAAAGAAGGCCGAGACAGAGGCTCCAGCACCTGCCAAGAAGAAGACGCCATATGAGAAATTCATTTCAAAGAAGGGAACTGAAACAGCCGAAGGCTTCCTCAAGATATACAGGAACGGAGAGGATGTGTGGTTTGAGATTCCTGATTCCCTTATAGGCAGGAAACTCATCCAGAGCAGCATCCTCGAGAGCAGTGCCTCATTGGAAATGTCTGCCGGAATGGAGGTGTCGGACAATACCATCTATCAGATAGCAAAGACTGACTCCCTGATCCTTTTCCAGACTCCCGCAGACAAGTTCCTGGTGGAGGATGCCGGTATCAGAAAGGCCCTGGAGTCTTCTCTGGCACAACAGACCCTCCATGTGTTCCCTATAAAGTACAGGAATGCAGATTCCACAGCCTATGTCGTGAAGGTCAATGCCCTTTTCGATATGTCAAAGAAAGGGGTCGTGTCCTTTGCCGGACTCGATTATGGCAATCTCAAGATTGAGAAAGGCTCTTTCAAGAAGGAATTTTCCAATATGATAGGAGTGGACTGCTTTGGCAGTACCGTTGGCGTCAGAAAGCAGGCTACATTCGAGTTGGCTCTTTATATACCGGGCTTCGGATTCCGTTCTACAGAGACGCCGACTCTCACTACGCAGATTCTCTCGTCCCTGACGCTCATGCCGGAGAAGGATCTTCCAATAAGGGAAGTCAATGACAGGGTAGGTGTCCGCAAGGTTACCAGAATGGTCTATAAATCCACTGGAGCAATAGAGAGGAAACGCGTGGCTTCAAGATGGGATCTCTCTGATGGAGAGGGAATTACAATATATGTGGACACACTTCTCGGAGAATCCTGGATGGCCGCTGTCAGGAAAGGTCTTGAGGCTTGGAATCCGGCTTTTGAAAAGGCCGGGCTGAAGGATGTAATCAAGGTCCTCCCTTATCCGTCAGGTGACAAGTCTTTCCGAGTGGACAATCCGTTTGTGAGCCTTGTGACTTATGCAGGAGGGGCTGGAATGAATCTCTCTGCCAATATCTTGACCGATTCCACTACCGGTGAGATCATGAGCGTAAGGATGCTTGTGCCAGGCGATTTCGTCACAGGAGTGCGTAGGGCAGGAGTTTATACCATCAGTGATGTGGATCCTCGCTACCAGGAGTATTATATCTGTGATGAGGCCGTGTGTGAAGTCCTTGCCGCAAAGGTGATGGGACTCTTCGGACGCTGTCTGGGTCTCGACCGCAATATGGCTGGAAGCGCCGCCTTCTCTCCCGGACAACTCTCTGACCCAGCCTTTACGCAGGCTAACGGTATAACCGGTTCAGTCACAGATGATGTCCTCTTCAATGTGTTTGCCAAACCTGGAGACAAGGAAAGAGGGCTTGTGACAATAGTTGACAGAGTCGGACCGTACGATGAGTATGCAATCGAGTGGCTCTATGGTACCGACGGTTCCAAGGAAGCGCTTGATGCCCTGGTGGAAAGCCGTAAGGGGGATCCGGCATATTTCTATGCGCCGAGTGTGAAAGGAAGGGTATCCGACCCTCGTCTGGCTAAGGAGGCACTTGGAAATGATCCGTTCGCCAACTATGAGGCATCTATGTCTCATTTGAAATTTGTGGCAGCGAATGCCTCCGGATGGCTGAAGGATGACTCGATTCCTCAGACATATACCGACTTGTTCATAGACTGGCTCTGGCTTGGAGTGAACACGACAGCCTTCCGTCTGACTCCGTATATCGGTGGAATGTATGCTAACGACATCACGGAGGGTAAGCCGAAATTCGAACCCGTTCCGGAGGCTGTACAGAAGAAATGTCTCAATCTGTTATTTGATACCTTCTCAGACCTTCAGTGGATGGAGCAGAACAAGGAACTGATTCAAATGCCTGGAGCAAACAGGGACATGACGAGATTCACCAATATGAACCTCTTTAACATGTCGGACGCGTATATGCGTCTTATGCATGTAGCCATGTCCAATGTCGAGGGTGGAAGCACATATACTGTGGAAGAATACCTCAATGACCTGGAGAAGATCATCTTCAGGGATATTCTCAAAGGAAAGTTCACCCCTGGAGGAGAAGCGGTTGTCACCAATTATCTGGCGATGTTCCTGCAACTTTCGCCTCTGATGAAGCAGAATTACAAGGACGGCATAACCGGACACGATTCCCGTAACAGTCTGAATGTGTCGGAGAATTTCAGGATTTCTGTCAGCGGTGTTCCGGTGGACTGCGTCACAGACCTTGAGAACTTCTCATGGATATATATGCGTCGCGCCCACAAACTCCTCAAGCAGGCCCGCTCTGCGTTCAGGAGTGATTTCGACCGGAAGAAGATAGACTATATAATCAGTGTCGCAGAGGCGGCAATGGGAATATGATTACTCAAAATACATATTAACAATTATACTTATGAAAACATTTAAATTTTTTGTTGCAGCAGTAGCCGCACTCATGGCGCTGGCCTGCACACAGGAGGAAATGGATGTTCTGACCATGGGTTCGTCAGAAATCAAGGTTCCTTATGAGGGAGTTGTAAAAGAACTCGAATTCAAGGCTAATACAGCGTGGACTATCGAATCTGACCAGGATTGGGTCACTTTCGACGAGACTTCAGGTTCTGCAGGTGATGTAGTCGTTACCATGACAGTTCAAAAGAACGAGACTTACGAGACCCGTACTGCTGTCGTTACAATCAGTGCCGGTGACAAGTTTACCGAGATCACCCTGAAACAGGGATTTGCGACTGAGTTCGGTTCAGAACTGGTTTATGACTTCGATGATGCAGCGCACACCGTCACATATGCAGTCAATACCAATATGGAATATGAGGTAACTGTCAGTGAGGATGCCAAGTCATGGATTAAATATGTTCCTGCTGCAAAGGCAGCACCTGTTGCTGAGGTGGTAACATTTGAAGTCGCTGCCAATCCCGGCAAGGACAGAAGCGGACTCGTGACAGTAAAGGCCGGAGATTATGCTCAGAACATCAGAATCAACCAGTACGGTTACATCGACATGACTGAGGCTTCTGCAAAGTACCTCGCTAACAGACAATTCATCTATGATTCAGATTCTTGGACATATACCGATTTCGCCGAGTATTATCTGAGTTTCACAAGCGAAAGCGGAGAGGCAATGACATTGTCACTCAATGCTGAGACACCGGAGTCTCCACTGGATGCAGTTCCTGCCGGCAACTATGTCGTAGATGCATCAGGAAAGCATCCCGGCAAGACCTTCACGATCGCTGCACTTGACGGAAGTGTCAAGTATTACACATCTATTACAGCCGGTGGTGAGCAGAAGGTTATCATTGACGGAACAGTGTCTGTGGCCAAGTCAGAGGATGGAACATATACCATCATCGCAGGTCTGTACGATGATGCCGGCAATATCTATCGTTACAGATATGTAGGTGCAATTGCTCAGATCGCTGATGATTCATTCGGTGCAAATGTAACTGCATCAATGGACGGTCAGTATGAGACATATTTCTCTACCAAGTCAAACAGATGGTCTGTGACTTTCTATATCAATCAGAAGAATCCTGCATCTGATGTCTATATGACCTATTTCTCTGTTTCATTGTATGCCTCGTCTACAAGTACAGCAGAGGATGGTCTTCCTGCAGGTACATACACTTATGCCCAGCCAGAGGACAATCCGGAATCTAAATACGCGAACGGTAACCTGATGGCACAGCCTGGAGATATGACTTATTTCTATGGATCGGACGAAACCGGTGCTACAGTTGAATATCTTGAAGGTTCTAAGATTGAGGTTATCAAGAATGCTGACGGAACTTATGATTTCAAACTTGACCTGAAGGCTAAGACTTGGGAGTATGATGATGAATATAATCAGGTAACAGTGGTGCCTGAGTTCACTTATGCTGCAGAGTTCAAGGATGTGTATGTGACTCCGGTAGTTTCCAATACAACTCAGCCTGTACCTGATGTGGATACAGAGTTCAGTTCCGTAATGTCTTCTCAATACGTCGCTCTGTATTTCGGTGACAGATGGGAGACAGGCGGTGCTACATTTGTGGTAGGATTCAACAGTGTGAATGGTATCTACAATCTGTATCTCACTCTTAATCAGGCTGCTTCTTATACATATGAAAAGAACTTCAACAACAGATACTGTGCAAATCCTATTGAGGAAGGTACTTATACTTTCTCAAAGACTCCTAAGGCTGGCGAGAAGTCTCTTGTTCCTGTCAAGTTGGGAGCCGCATCATATTGCTATGTTCAGAACGGCTATACAGGAACGAAACTTCCTATCACCGGAGGTTCTGTCACTTTGGAGAACGGAGTGATCAAATATGATATCGAAGCATCTGAAGGTGATGTGAAATGCAAGTTCACCGGTTCTCATGCTGCGACAATGTATTATGCACGAGATTATACAAAGAATGCAGCAAATCTCAATATAGTCGAGTAATTTTTGCTCAACGATATATCATGGCACTGAAAGGCACGGCTTTTCAGTGCCTTTTTTCGTATCTTCTCCGCTCTTGCATGGTTTTAGTTATGGTTTATTGGAAAATATGACTAACTTTGTCTGAATTGTGCCGGAATGTGCCGTTTCTAGTTCAGATTTGAATGATGACTGTACTATGACTTTGGAATTTGTCTTGACCATATTATTGACACTGCTGATCAGCGGGGGAGTTGTCTCTTTCCTGCTTCCCAGTATTGTCCGTGTTGCGGTGAAGAAGGGTCTGTTCGACCTTCCGGACGAGAGACATATCCACGTCGGAAAGGTGCCCAGACTGGGTGGTGTGGCCTTCCTTCCGGCAATGATGATAGCGGTATTTGTGGTCTTTTCCATTGATTCCTCCATTTCCTACAGTGTCGTCGATTCGGAATTCTTTCTTCCGATGAGGCAGATCCTCGTGGCCGGAATAGGTGCGGTGATAATGTACGTTACAGGTGTGGCAGACGATATTGCCGGGGTCAGATACAGGCATAAGTTCATCACTCAGGCCCTTGCTTCAATAATGATGTGTGTCTCAGGGGTATGGATCGGCAATTTCCACGGATTCCTGGGAATACATGAGATTCCGATGTGGATCGGAATACCTTTCACTGTTCTTGTGGTCATGCTCATAGTGAACAGCATAAACCTTATCGACGGAATCGACGGACTGGCTTCGGGATTGTGCATCATCGGCATATCCGTGTTCACAGCAGTTTTTCTCGTAAACGGTTTCCAGCGTTTTACCATCATTGCGTTTGCGGCACTTGGATGTCTGATTCCGTTCTATTGCTACAATGTGTTCGGAAAGGCTGAAAGGAACAACAAGATATTCCTCGGTGACACCGGCTCTCTTTTCATGGGTTATCTGCTGGCATTCTTCGCTATAAAGACAACCATGATTGTGCCGTCAGAAGACGCGGGGGCGTCAGAGATTTATCTCGTGTGCGCATATTCCGTGCTTATGCTTCCCGTATTCGACGTGCTCAGGGTCTTCATGAAAAGGATCAGAAGGACTAGGAACCCGTTCCTTCCGGACAAGACCCATATCCACCATAAGTTCCTTGCCATAGGATTGTCGATGAGGCAGGCGAGGTGGATGATATTCCTGATTGCAGCGCTTTTCTTCGCAATGAATATGACACTGTGCCATTTCGGCCTGAATATAAATCTTATCGTTCTGATCGACCTTATCATATGGTGTGTCTATAATGCCGTGATGTCCAAGATGATCATTAAACGATATGAAAGACCCGGAATCGTCACTATAAATACAGATCTGATAACTTGGTAAATTGATATGAATAAGACTTTTTCTTTGATTTGTGTGCTTGTCGCTATCCTCGTGGCGTCGTCCTGTTCGACAGTCAAGGATATCGCATATTTCCAGAACAAGGTGGTGGACCAGCCTGAAAAGATAGACAAGCATGGCGGAATCGTCATCCAGCCGAAGGATATGCTTTCCATCGTGGTCTCCAGCAAGAATCCCGAACTGGCTGCAATGTTCAACCTTCCTGTGATAAGTTACCAGGCGGGTTCGGAAGTGGCAGAGATCGGAGGATATAGTCAGCGTCTGATGGGCTATATCGTGGATAATGACGGAACCATAGATTTTCCGGTCCTGGGTGAACTCAAGGTTGCAGGACTTACAAGATGGGAACTATCGGAAATGGTAAAGAAGCGTCTTATCAGTGAGGGTTATCTTTCGGATGCGGTGGTGACTGTGGAGTTCCTCAATTTCAAGGTCTCTGTCCTCGGTGAGGTGACATCTCCGGGCACATTCACTATTGAGGGTGACAAGGTCACTGTCCTTCAGGCTCTTGCCCTTGCCCGCGACCTTACCATCTTCGGACGTCGTGACAATGTCTCCGTCATCAGGGAACGGGATGGTCAGAGGGTTATATACCAGATCAATCTTATGGATGTGGACCTGTTCAAGTCTCCTGCGTATTACCTTCAGCAGAACGATGTCATATATGTCGAACCTAATGTGGAGAAGGCAAGACAGTCGACCATTGACGACAAGGGACTCAGACTCACAAGCATTGCCGTGTCATCGGCTTCTGTGCTGCTGTCGCTCATAAGTATTCTTATAAATGTACTTTGATGATCAAAAGGTCAGGGTATTCTGAAAAAAGATAGTATTAATATTTACCTACCGGTAACCGATATGACTGAAATCAACAACAACTCATTCGTGAACAACGAAGAAGAATCAACCTTCAACCTTCTGGACCTCTGGGATATGATATGGGGTCATAAATGGTGGTATGTGGCATGTGTGGCTCTGTGCCTTGTTGCGGCGGGGTTCTATCTCTACCGCACGCCTGACACATATGTGCGTACAGTGAAGGTGATGGTCGACGAGAGCGAGCAGGATGCGGCGATGAGAAATCTCGGAGTGGTCTCTGCAGGCGCCATGAGGCTCCGCAGTTTCAACAGTGTGGAAAACGAAATCGAGGCATTCGCTTCACCTGACCTGATGCAGACAGTGGTGGAAAGGCTCGACCTTCAGACAAGATATGTGGAGAAGCAGTTCCTGAGAGATGTGGAACTCTATCAGAACTCTCCTGTGAAGATGCATCTGGCCGGGTCGAACCCTCAGACAGGATTCAACTGCGTGGTTTCGAGGCTTCAGGACGGCAGGATCTCCCTCCACGACTTCACGCTTCGCGGTGACAAGATCAAGGAGACGGTGACCGGAAGTTTCGGAGATACCCTCGTCACACCTGTAGGAGCGCTTGTGATATATCCTCAGGAGGAATATCTGGAGGATTTCACCAATGATATCGTCATGTCCTGGGCAAACAGCATGGCTGTGGCAAAGGGATATAGCCAGAGGCTCAACATCTCGCTTTCAGGCAAGGAGTCTTCAGTGATCGTCATATCCCTGAACGACCGTTTCCCTGCAAGGTCATCTGCAGTGCTTTCGTCGCTTGTGGATGTATATAACGAAGTGTGGATCGCCAACAAGAACCGTTCGGCCATCAATACGGCAGAGTTCATCAACGAAAGGCTCATCATCATCGAAAGAGACCTCTCTACTGTTGAACAGTCCCTCAGGAAATACAAGGCAGACAACAACCTCACCGACATAAAGGCAACCGCTCAGTCTTATATCGAGGAGTCTACATATTATGCTACAAAGGCGTTCGAGGTCAACAACCAACTCTCAATCGCCTCATTCATAAAGGAATACCTGAGCGATCCTGCCAAGGCTGAAGAACTTATTCCTTCCAATCTCGGACTCACCAGCAATTCTGTGGAACTCCAGATCAAGGAATATAACGAGATACTCCTCCAGAGAGACCGTCTCAAGACAGGAAGCGGTGCAAACAACCCTCTTATCGCCGACATGAATGCCTCTCTCGCATCCATCCGTACGGCAATTCTCGGGTCTGTGAACAATCTCATCACCTCTCTGGAACTTCAGAAAGGCAAACTCGACAGTCAGGAGAAGCAGATCCTGTCCCGGATGTCTTCAAGTTCAGGTCAGGAACTTCAACTGATGTCACTTCAGCGTCAGCAGAAGATCACTCAGGACCTGTACGTATATCTTCTTGAGAAACGCGAGGAAAACGAACTCGCTTCACTCATCAATGTGGGCAACACCCGTATGATCATGAAGCCAAACGGACCGTCAGAGCCGGTATCGCCAAACAAACTGATGGTCCTCTTCGCTGCAATTGTTCTCGGTATGGGTATTCCGTTCGCATTCTTCTTCCTTACCAAGATGCTTGACACAACCATCAAGACCAAATCCGACCTCGACAAACTCTCTGTCCCTTTCCTTGCGGAAATTCCTCAGGACGAGAATATTAGCAAGAAGACGCTCTTCGGTAAGCATATACATTCTGCAAAGAACAGCAGCCGCATCATCGTGGAGCATGGAAAGAGAAACATGATGAACGAGGCCTTCAGGGTGTTCAGAACCAACATCGACCTTATGATAGGCAAGGACTCAGGCTCGCAGGTGATAATGTTCACATCGTTCAATCCTGATGCAGGAAAGACATTCACCCTGATGAACATCAGCGCAAGTATGGCATTGAAGGGAGCGAAGGTTCTGATGATTGACCTCGACCTGCGCAAGGCCTCCCTCAGTAAATGTCTTGCAGATTCAAAGAACGGGGTGGCGTCATATCTTAACGGTAAATGTGCTGACTATCACAAGGATATACTGCAGATTACTTCAAATCTGAGCGTGCTTCCTGTCGGTTCTATGCCGCCGAACCCTACAGAACTTCTTCTTGTACCTGAGTTCGCTTCGATGATAGCGGAACTCCGTAAGGAATATGATTATATATTCCTGGATTGTCCTCCTATAGACATCGTGGCTGATGCAAGCATCATCACGGCAGTGGCAGACCTTTCGATATTTGTCCTCAGGGCAGACCTCCTGGACAAGAAGGTGCTCCCTCAGGTTGAGGCCCTTTACAAGTCCGGAAGATATAACCATATGGCCCTGATACTCAACGGTGTGGACATGCAGTTCAAGAAATATGGTTACGGCAGCAGGGGAAGATTCGGTTACGGATACGGTTACGGCGAATAATTGATATGGGATTTTTCGGACTGTTCGATTCAAAGGCTTCCCTAAGCGGAAGCGGGGTTCTTCAAGGGGCCTGCGACAGTCATTCGCACATACTTTTCGGTGTGGATGACGGCATAAAGACCCTGGAGGAATCTCTGCAGGCCATATCTGTCGAAGAGTCCCTCGGCATATCAGAACTATGGTGCACGCCTCATGTGATGGAGGATGTCCCGAACGCCACCGCTTCTTTGAAAGAACGCTTCGAGCAACTCCGGTCGGCATATTCCGGAAATATTTCTCTTAATCTTGCAGCCGAGTATATGCTCGACACGGTTTTTGAAGAAAGGCTCGAGAGCGGTGACCTTCTTCTCATGAAGGACGATGTGGTACTTGTGGAGACATCCACATGGACACCACCGATGGACATGAAGGATACGTTCAGGAAGATGCTGAGCAAGGGATATTACCCGTTGCTGGCACATCCTGAAAGATACAGATATATGGACAAGTCCGACTATGAGGACCTTGTGCGTGCAGGAGTCCGTTTCCAACTCAATCTTCCGTCCCTCGCCGGCTATTATGGCGAGACAGCGGCAAAAAAAGCCTCGTGGCTGTTGGGCAAGGAAATGTACAGTGTAGTGGGAACAGACTGCCACAGGGTGCAGTCGCTGGGAGAACCATACTCCCGGAAGGTGATATCTAAGGAAGATATCAGGAACCTGGAAAAGATTTTATAGCCTCAGGGCGATAAATATATATTTAATAGATGCTAAAGGACAACTTGTTGCTGGATAGTGCAAGGCCGTTTAGTGACGAAGAAAAAGACGAAAAGATTCAAGGACGCTCGGAAAGCAATGTTTCGGGTGTCCCTGATTTGTGCCATATTTCTGCTGCAGGAAATAAGATGTGGCATGTGCTCCGCGTCTCCTACTCCCGTGAACTGAAGATTCAGGATGCACTCTGCAGCAGGGGAGTCCGCACCTTCGTTCCTATGATATGGCGAAGGAAGGAAGTGGCAGGAAAGGTGAAGAAACTGCTGGTTCCCGCGGTAAACAACCTCTGCTTCGCATTTTCCGACAGAGTCTTCCTCGAGAACTTCATACGTTCATATGGCGAGAACGCCCCGGTCCATTTCTACTGGGAACGCGCCAGCAGAAGCCCGATGGTGGTACCGTCCAAAGCGATGGAAGACTTCATCAAGGTCTCGACCACTCTGGACGAAGACCTCATCTACATGACCGCAATAAGTCCCAAACTCCGTGAAGGCCAGAGCGTCAAGGTAAAATCCGGCGCCTTCGCCGGCATCGAAGGCAAGATAGTCCGCATCCGCAAATCCCGCCGCATCATGGTCGAAATCCCCGGCATGCTCGCCGTCGCCACCACCTTCGTCCGGCCGGAGGATGTGGAAATAGTTGAATGAAATAACGTTATATAATATGTTCTCAAATGAAATTAGAGTCTGCGTCATAGGTCTCGGATATGTAGGCCTGCCTCTTGCAAGATTGTTCTCGACAAAATTCAGGACAATCGGTTTCGACATGAACCAGTCGAGAGTCGATTCGTTGATGTCAGGACATGACGCCACACTCGAAGTCAGCGACGAACTGCTTCAGGAAGCCATAAACGTACATGGCTTCAGATGTACAACATCGTTGGAAGAAATCAGAGACTGCAATTTTTATGTAGTTGCAGTGCCGACTCCCGTCGATGAAAATAACCGTCCGGACTTGAGACCTCTTTGGGGAGCCAGCGAGACAGTCGGTAAAGTCATCTCAAAAGGAGACATAGTGGTCTATGAATCCACAGTATATCCCGGAGTGACCGAAGATGAATGCCTCCCGGTAGTGGAAAAAGTCTCAGGACTGAAATTCAACGAGGATTTCTTCGCAGGATATAGTCCGGAACGAATCAACCCCGGCGACAAGGAACACACTGTGGAAAAGATCGTCAAGGTGACATCCGGTTCCACCCCTCAGGTTGCAGATATCGTGGATTCCATCTACAACGCAGTCCTCGTAAACGGTACCCACAAGGCTCCGTCCATCAAAGTGGCAGAAGCCTCCAAGATCATCGAGAACTCCCAGAGAGACGTCAACATCGCCTTCATGAACGAACTCGCCAAGATATTCAACGCCATGGGCATAGACACCCGCGACGTCATCGAGGCCGCTTCTTCAAAATGGAACTTCATCAAGATGAGTCCGGGACTGGTCGGTGGTCACTGCATATCGGTCGACCCTTACTATCTCATCCAGAAGGCTCAGGTCTACGGCGTCCTTCCAAGAGTGATGTTCTCAGCCCGCCGCCTCAACGACGGAATGGGAGCCTACGTCGCCGAACAGACCATCAAGTGCATGAACAAGAAAGGCGTCATGGTCAAGGACTCGAAAATCCTCATCCTCGGCATCACCTTCAAGGAAAACTGCCCCGACGTCCGCAATACAAAGGTAGTGGACATCTACCACACCCTTCAGGAATATACAGACAGCATAACGATATATGACCCTTGGGCAGATGCAGCCCATGTAAGACACGAATATGGCATAGACATCGTCAGCGAACTCCCGGCCGGAAGGTTTGACGCCGTCATCCTCGCAGTCGCCCACAACGACTTCAAGACCCTCGACGTGAAATCCCTCCTCACCGCCAACGGAGTCATATACGACGTCAAAGGCGCCCTCGACCGAACCATAGTCGACGGACGCCTCTAACCCCTCCCTCTCTGTCATTGCGACTAACAGTTATCACGAGTAGCACACCCACTGTCATTGCGAGGAGCATAGCGACGTGGCAATCTCTGAATATATCAACCGTCATTGCCGGCCTGACCGGCAATCTCAAAATATAAGTATGATATAGAATCATCCCACTAATTCTTATTTTACAAGAACACATCAAACAAAATAGTTTCAAATAATTCTATTTCAAACAAAATTATTAAATTTGGCACACCTCTGAATGATGGCAAAAACATACAGATGTAGCATATTGTCTGTATGGTAGCAAACGAAACATGATGATTGATTTGTTCTCTGATTCAAAAAATCCTTTCTATAAATTCGGAGACATGATTTTTCTTCAGAAAATTGCAAGGTCTGAATGGATTCCGTTTATCGTGGGCAGGTTTAGGGATACCGGAAAATTCATTGAAGATGATGTTGCCTCCTATATTGCAGATAGGGTGGAAAATCATCCTTATTATGTTCAGCAACTCAGTCAACTCTCTTGGTTCCGAACCACAGAAAAGTGTACGAAGGATATAGTCGATTCTGCATTTGAGGGACTTGAGGCGCAGTTAGCATTAGTGTTCTCCCTTATTTTAGACAACCTTACGCCCACTCAGATCGGATTTCTGCAGGCTGTGGCAAACGGAGAAACCTGTTTTACTTCCCAGGATGTGTTGACCAGATATAAGTTAGGTTCTTCTGCAAATGTAAAGAACATAAAAAATGCTCTTGAAAAGAAAGAACTGATAGACATTTTGCCAGACAGCATTACCATTCAGGATCCGGTCTTCAAACACTGGCTGCTGACCAAATATTAAGTATGATCAGCAACCCTTGAGACAAATTGAAATTCATCGAATAACAGCCATCTGTCATCACGAGAAGCACGCTCACTGTCATTGCGAGGAGCATAGCGACGTGGCAATCTCCAACCAAGGTTGGAAATAGAATGATTATACAAATTCTCATTTTATGAGAACCACCTTATGAAAATCAAAATATCCGCCACCGACTCTCACCGCATCATGGTAGAAGCCCTTTGTGAGAAGTTTGCCCCCAAAGCAATCATACGCGACAGCGGAATAAAGAATCTCGTGAAGTTGAAGTGAGTTGGATAATGATGACTGATCAAAGCATTAATAATGGCATTAAATTAGTTTTCCATTTTTTATTCAGAATGTTATAAAAACGAAATATATACATGAAAGCATGTTTTATGGGATTAGGCTACATCGGCCTGCCGACATCGATAATTGCTGCAAAGCACGGAATAGAGGTTATAGGAGTAGATATAAATCCTAAGGTCGTAGAGATGACCAATAGGGGTAAACTCCACATCATAGAACCCGGAATGGAGACAATGCTTCAGGAAGTTGTTGCTTCAGGAGCATTGAAGGCTTCAACCGTACCGGAAGTAAGCGATGCATATTTCATGGTTGTTCCAACCCCATTCAAAGGAAATCATGAGCCGGATATATCATATGTGGAAGCAGCGACAAGGGCTGTACTTCCACTCTTGAAGGATGGAGATTTATACGTGATAGAATCTACATCTCCAGTTGGAACTACGGATAAGATGGCAAATCTTATATTTTCTGAACGTCCTGAATTGAAGGGGAAGATTTACATTGCATATTGTCCGGAGAGAGTACTCCCTGGTAATGTCATATATGAGTTGGTTCATAACGACAGGGTAATAGGTGGTATTGATGAACCTTCTACAGATAAGGCAATAGAGTTTTACAGTCGTTTTGTTACTGGAACACTTCATCGAACCAACTGTAAAACAGCAGAGATGTGTAAGTTGACAGAAAACTCATCTCGCGATGTTCAGATTGCCTTCGCAAATGAATTGTCTCTTATATGCGACAAGGCTGGAATCAATGTTTGGGAACTGATAAACCTTGCAAATAAGCACCCACGTGTGAATATTCTTCAGCCTGGTTGTGGAGTCGGAGGTCATTGCATAGCGGTTGACCCATATTTCATTACCGCAGATTTTCCGATGGAATCAAAGATAATAGCCTCTGCTCGTGAGATAAATAATTATAAATCATTCTGGTGTGCAGAAAAGATTCAGAATGAGATGCTGAAATTTGAACTTGAAAATCACCGCAAACCGTGGGTTGCAATGATGGGACTTGCATTCAAACCAAACATAGATGATCTCCGGGAATCACCGGCAAAGAGTATTGCGACAAAGGTCATGCAGAGTTGCAATAATGCTCAAATCATGTTGGTGGAGCCGAATATAGAAGAACATAATGTTCTGAAGTTGACACATTATAAGGATGCATATGAGAAGGCTGACATTGTAGCGTTTCTTGTAAATCATAGAGAGTTTGCAGAACTGAATTACAGAAATGATGTCAAAGTACTGGACTTCTGCGGTACCTTTAAAAAGTAGTCTATGAAGAAAATAATGCTTGTTTTCGGTACAAGACCCGAAGCGATCAAGATGGCACCTCTTGTCAAGGAGTTTCAGAAAAATCCTGAATCCTTCGAGACGATAGTATGTGTGACTGGCCAGCATCGTCAGATGCTTGATCAGGTGTTGCAGATATTCGACATAACTCCTGATTATGACCTGAATATCATGAAACAAGGACAGGATTTATATGACGTGACCTCTCGTGTCCTCATTGGGATGCGTGATGTCTTGAAAGGGACTCATCCGGATGTTGTTCTTGTTCACGGCGATACGACCACATCTACAGCCGCCGCACTTGCTGCATTCTATCAGCAGATTCCTGTGGGACATGTTGAGGCAGGACTTCGTACCTACAACATTTATAGTCCATGGCCGGAGGAGATGAACAGGCAGATTACCAGTCGCATAGCAACGTATAATTTTGCTCCTACACCTCTCAGCAAGCAGAACCTTCTTCGTGAGGCAGTTGCTGAAGATTCAATAACGGTAACAGGAAATACTGTTATTGATGCACTCTACTGGGTCGTAGATAAGATTAAGAACGACCAGAATCTTAACTCTGAACTTGAGGATGTTCTCAGGAGGGCCGGTTATGACATTAACCGCCTGGCTTGTCATTCTGAGCGTAGCGAAGAATCTCCTAGAAAACTGGTCCTTATCACTGGTCATAGAAGAGAAAACTTTGGAGAAGGTTTCATAAACATGTGTACCGCCATCAAGGATCTGACTGAAAAGTATCCTGATGTTGACTTCGTCTATCCGATGCATCTCAATCCTAATGTGCGTAAGCCTATTCATGAAGTGTTCGGAGAAGATTTGTCGAATCTCAGCAACATGTTCTTCATAGAACCGCTAGAGTATCTGTCATTCGTATACCTGATGGAGAAGTCCACAATAGTACTCACAGACTCCGGTGGAATACAGGAAGAAGCCCCAGGATTAGGAAAACCGGTTCTCGTCATGCGAGACACAACCGAACGCCCTGAGGCACTCGATGCCGGTACAGTCAAACTTGTCGGAACAGACTACGATAAGATCATAAACGAAGTTTCACACCTCCTCGACGATGAAAAATCGTATGAGAAGATGAGCAAGGCCGTCAATCCTTACGGTGATGGATTGGCTTGTGAAAGAATAGTGGATAGACTGAAGTAGTGTTGGAATGAGAACCATTATACATTTTATGGGGATGACATCCACTAAATTTGGTGGATTGGAGAAGTTTATATTGGAGTTAATAGACAAATTGTCCAATGATAGATTTGTTCTTGTATACGATATCCTTCCTTCAAGTGAACAATATCTCCAAGAATTGAAAGATAGAAATGTCGTTGTGGAATGCTGTTCTTTCAATTCTAAGAAAATTATGGGCCATATTTATAATTATACGAAAATATTAAATAAATATAATCCGGATATAGTCCATTTCCATTTTTCTTCTACACAGTATTTTGGTGCTATAGTAGCAAGACTTAAAGGTGTCAAGAAAGTATATAAAACTCAGCATTCTTGTATTACTGACAAATTTGGGAATCAGATAACATCTTTTTCCGGCCTATCTATGAAACAAAAATTTCTCTCGTTCTGGGGATTTGGTAATAGATTATTTACTCGATTATTATTTGTTTCTGATTATGTCTTGAAACAATTTTCGGATATATATGGACGGTATGATATATCTCAACGAGTTTATTTAGGAGTTGCAAAACCTATTACTCAAAATAAAGGCATATCGAAAAATGAACTGGATATTGATGATAATCATACAGTACTTAGTTCAGTTTTATTTTCAAATTATATTAAAGGACCAGATGTTCTGATCAGGGCAATGGCAAATCTTGATAATTGCATCTTGATTTTAGTTGGTTTGGACGATAGTGCCTATACTGACAGCCTTTATAAACTTGCTGAAGAGATAAAAGTGATAGATAAGATACGATGGATAGGAATAACAGATAATGTTTTGCAATATATAAGTTTGTCTGATATATATGTACAACCATCTAGAACGGAGGCCTTGTCATTATCTGCGTGTGAGGCACTTTCTTTGGGAAAACCTGTAGTTGGAAGTAATGTCGGAGGATTACCGGAAGTATCATCGAGGTTATTCATAAATGGTGATTCTGGAGATTTGGCTTCTCAGATCAAAAATCTCATTAGTGATAGAGTCTCGTATTCTAAATGTTGTCAGGCGGCTAAGAATATGTTTAATTCTTTATTTGATATCAGCAGTGGTTCTCAAACATACGCTGATATTTACAATGAATAAGTACCCCGTGTTTAAATTAAGAAAAAGGATTAGTAGTTTGCTTGCTTCCAACTTGACTAAGTTTTTGCTGGCCAATGCTCTATACTCTTTGAGTACTGCATTGATTACTTTTTTGTCTCCTTCATTTTTAAGAACTGAGGTATATACAGATTTTATATATCTTTTTCAAATGGTATTATTCCTGACAGGAATATTCACAGCAGGACTTGTTCCAGGACTTCTTAGATATTATAAAATTGATAATCAAAAATACACCTTTTACTATTATCTGACTGCGGTAATTCTATTGATTGTTTTATTCCTGTTAGGACTATTTCCCAATAATAGATTGTCTCATGCTTTAAATATAACAACAGAATCAATCAAGGATAATCTGATTATGTATGGTAGTATGATCTGCTCATTGTTTTTTGTTTATAATCGAGGATATCAAACTGCCTTATGTGAGTACAAGAAGATTTTAAAGGATGTACTGGTCATACTTTCTGTTAGAATAGTATTCCTGTTTGTAATCAGATATTATGATATATCTGATCCATACAAGGTGTTATTTTTTTTATGTATCGTTCCGTTCTGCTATGAGTTCGTGGTATTTGTTCTTTCTCTACTTAAACTTAAGATTTGCAGATTAAATTCCTATCCAGGATTCTTGGGTTTTATATTTAAAATTTCAATAGCAGGAATAATATATACAGCAACGAGCCGTTTGTTCATAATATCGTCTAAATTGTATGATCCTACATTAGCGGCAGCCTTGAGTTTTGCCTCTGGAATGACCGGCATAATTACAATATTTAACACTACTTTTTCAAGTGTGTTTATCGGGAAATTGGATCACCGCGATCCCAATGGGGTAGGAGCATATATAAGTAAGATAAGGAGGTTTTCTTTACCGTTTTTGATGTCAGTTCTCCTGTTGGGAATGGGAATGTTTTTATTCGTAACCATAATATATCCTGACAATACGATGCAGGCGGCAACAATAAGTTCACTTAATATAGTGCATTGTGCCTTGATGTCGTATGTCGGACTGATAACTTTGATGACAAAGACTTATAATTTATTGAATATACAGATATTGCTTAATGGATTGGGATTTTTGATAATATACCTGTTTGTTAAGTATTTGTCTGTTTCTCTCAATGAATATGTTTCTTATATTATCATTAATGCTATTCTTCTGATGATGGAAATAGTGTTGGCTTTTATTGTCCTCCGACATATTCGGAACTATAATTCTACGATAGGGGTGGGAGTATGAATCTGATTATGCTGTTCAGAAACATAGTGAACTTTCTGTACATATTTTCAATAGTTAATGACAATTTTCTGGTTGAACAACTCGGACCGATGTCATTGAAATTTGTGTTTGTGATCTTCTTCGTAGCCAATTTTATGGCTATATTCAGATTTAACTATAAGACGAGGGTGAATAAGAACTTTCTGTTTCTTATATTCATGTTGATTTTGTCATATGTGTTGAATCTGAAAAATTATAGTGATATTCAGCAGCCATTGTTGTCGATTCTTTCTATGTTAATGATATTTGTCGTATCTTCAACATATCATAATCCACAGATCCTATTGAAGTTCTTTTTGATCTCTGTGTTCTTTTCCTCTCTCATATGCATAAATTCAGATACGACTCTTTCGGAATATACTTTTAGAAAGACTGGTGGCACAGGTGACCCAAATGAGTTCTCAACGATGCTTTTGGTTTCAATCGCTTATATGATAGGTGGATTTCGTTCTGGTACCTCGACGATACAAAAACTTGTTCAGATTTCAGTTATTATGGTATATCTGATTGCGTTATTAATGGCAGGCAGTAAATCTGCAATGCTGGTTCTTGCATTGCTTGTATTTATATATTTTATCCTATTGTTGAAGAAACGGTCGTTTAAATCAAAAGTTAATATAACAATCTCTTATATCGTATTTTTTGTTTTGATAGTTTTCGTGTTATGGCATATTAATCCGGAGATGATTGTGAATGTTTTGGGCAGGTTTGAGGATAATTCAACTGCAGGTGAAAGATTTATATCATGGATGGCTGGATTTAAGATGTGGATGAGGTCACCTTTTGTGGGAATAGGACCTCAAAATTATGTAAACATGATTGCACAGAATTATTCATATATTGCAGAAAGTTCAAGAGCCGCTCACAGTATTTATGTACAATCATTAGTTGAAATTGGATTATTTGGCTTTATTCCATTTTTGACATTTATAACATGTCTTATCAAGAATTCAATTCGTGACTTTTTGCAGATACAATATGTTCTAGGTCTTTTGTGTATTCTAGTTATGGGTGCGACATTAGCATCTTTCTATGAAAAATATGTTTGGTTTTATTTTGGTATAATTTGTAATCCACTTATTATGCGCCCAAAAGCAAAAGAGCAAAATTAGTATGAAGATAGTCGAAATAATACCTCAATTATCATCTGGTGGGGCGGAACGCTTTGTTGTTGATTTGTGTAATGAATTGTGTAAGAAGCACGATGTTACATTGATAGTATTACACAATATTCATAATAAAGACTTTTATATAAATGAAATAGATCATCGTGTTTCCCTATTGGTAATTGGAAAGTCATATGGCTTCGATTTTAGATTACCGTTCAGACTATATCGTCTAATCAAAAATCTGCGGCCAGATGTAGTTCATACACATATGGTGTCAATCCTTTATATGGCATTGACTTTATGTTTTCAAAAATTGCCGTGTAAACTACATACGGTACATAATGATGCGCGTGCTGAGGCGTCAGGGTTTGTGGGTACTATAATTCGTAGAATATTATTCGGCATTTGTAATGTTAGACCAATAACGATATCAGAAGAGTCTCAAAGGTCATTTGCTGATTATTATAACATAGAAAGTACCTTAATTTATAATGGACGTCCACCTTATCAAAGAACGTCCTCATTAGATAATGTTTATTCTGAGTTTCCACGATTATCTAAAGCCTCTACTATTATAGTGAATCTGGCCAGGGTGAGTCAGCAAAAGAATCAGATTCAATTGATAGAGGCTGTTCAACTGGTTCGTGAAGAAGGTGAAGATGTTGAACTGTATATTGTTGGGTCTATTATAGATCAAGAGATATACGATAGTATTGTTGGATATAATTATCCTTTTATACATATTATAGGTCAACAAGTTAATCCTAGAGATTTTATTAAAGATGCGGATGCATTCTGCTTGTCGTCTTTGTACGAGGGAATGCCGATATCTCTGATAGAATGTTTTTCTGTAGGAACAATTCCAATTTGTACGCCGGTAGGAGGAATTATTAACATGATTCAGGATAAGGTTAATGGTATTTTGGCAAAGAATACTCATGTTTTAGACATTAAAAATGCGATTTTGACATATATTAATATGTCAGAAGAGGAAAAGATGCAAATGAGGTTAGAAGTACAAAGAAGTTATGAAAAGTATGAAATGGATACTTGTGCGCTTAGATATGAAACAGTAATGCTTCAAACTATCCACGGAGTAAAATGAAAAATTATGATGCTAATAGTTGGACCATGTTATGATTATAAAGATCCTGTGAGAACAGGAGGAATTGTTGTTTTGTTTGAAGAGTTTATACGATATTGCGAGTCTCATGGATATGATTTTGAGGTCATAGATACTAATAAAGGTACATACCGTTTCAGAATATGTGCTTTACTCGCAATCTACGGAAAAATAATAAAGGCAATATTCAAGTGTGATTCAATTTTCCTTCACGGTACAATGAATGACTATGTCTATATCGTACCATTTATCACTGTTTTAAGCAAACTTCTTAACAAGAAGGTTTATTTAAGAAAGTTTGCTGGAAATTTTGATGTTAGATATCACGAATCGAACGTTGTATGTAGACAGATATTGACATGGTGCTTAAAGAGTGCTTCTTTACTATTTTGGGAGACTAAAAATTTGGTTAAATTCGGTATGACATTCAATATTAAGTCATTCTGGTATCCTAATGTGCGCAATAGATATATTCAACAGTCAGAAAAATCATATAACAAGAGGTTGGTGTTTATTTCTCAAGTGATGATGGATAAGGGAATTGATGAATTAATAAAAGTCTCAGAGATGCTTCCCTCTGAATATGTCATACACATATATGGTCCAATCGTTGACAAAAGATGTTCTGAAGAATTCTTCATCAAATCAGGGGTAGAATATCGTGGCGTTCTTAATGCAAGTGAAGTCCCTAAAACTCTAGCGGAATATGATTTGTTAGTCCTACCAACTAAGTGGAGAGCCGAAGGATATCCAGGTGTGATTATTGAAGCATTTTCTGTTGGCATTCCAGTCATTTCAACATATAATGGAGGGATTCCAGAAATAGTTTCACATGGAAAAAATGGTTTGTTAGTTCCTCCAGGCAATACAAAAGCATTATTAGATGCAATAATGTTAATAGACGCTTCTTTGTATGACAAGTTGAGGGCTGGAGCATACGAGTCCTTTGGACAATTTGATGCTGAAATTGTCAACGCTGAAGTTATGAGTCTAATTGTTGGCTAAAGTTATGGAGTTATATTCAATATATAAAAAATTACCGTATCAAGCACAGAATATATTGTGTTCACTATATGGCTATTATATAGGTACACAAAGATATGGAAGAAAATATGAGGATATTTTTGCTCAATTATTGTCAAATGATATCTGTGATAAATCTAAAATATTAGGATATAAGGAAGAAAATTTATTTCGTATTATAGAATATGCGTATAAGCATTGTCCATATTATAAAAAGAAGTATATAGAAGCAGGAGTGACACCATCATCCTTTACAGGCATATCGTCGTTGCAATTATTCCCAATTCTTACAAAAGAGGATGTTCGGAATAATTACCTAGGTATGATTTCTGATGAATATTCAACAAAAGAATTGATTCACTATCATACAAGTGGAACAACAGGTAAGGCGTTAGACTTCTATTGGACACGAAATAATCTTCAATATTATTGGGCTACAGTATGGCGTGGACGTTCTAGATTTAATGTTTATAGAGGTGATGCGCATTTGAATTTTACAGGAAAGAACGTTGTTCCTATAAATGCATGTTATCCTCCCTATTGGAGATATAATAAAGCGCATAATCAGTATCTGATTAATATGCAGCAGATATCGAGAGATAAGGTTCAATACATTGTTGATTTTATTAATGATAATGATTTCAGATTTATTACTGGGTATCCTTCAATCGTAAATTCCTTGGCAGAGTTGATATCAGAGAACCATTTGCAGGTGAATAAATTTCCCGGATTCTTTTTTTCAAGTGCAGAAAAACTATATGAATATCAGAGATTCACTATAGAGAATATATTTCATGGATTGAAAATTGTTGAGCATTATGGGTTTTCTGAGAATGCAGCAGCGGCTTCGATGTGTGAGTGTGGGCATTATCATGAGGATTTTGAATTAGGACATTTAGAACTGATCAACTCGGTTGATATAGATAAAGGAACTACAGGTAATTTGATTGCTACTGGATTTCAAAATTTAGGTATGCCTTTCGTCAGATATGAGAACGGTGATGTTGCAACGTTTACAGATTCTGTTTGCCCTTGTGGAAGGCATAGCCAAGTTATAACAAATATAGAAGGTAGAAAAGAAGATTATATATTGACGCCAGAAGGAACTAAAATAATGCGTTTGGATTATATATTTAAAGGGACATATACTATTAAAGAGTGCCAAATTGTTCAGAAGAAGGATGGCAGATTATTATTACGAATCGTCAGGCGCCAAGATTATAATACTAGAGTAGAAGAAGATATTCGTTTGATAATCAAATCGATGATTAGCCCTACAATCGGTGTTGATTTTGAGTATGTTGATGAAATAGAAAGGACAAAGTCAGGAAAGTTTAAAGCAGTGGTTTCTGAATTACAGGTAGAGACTAGATAAGAATTATTATGTTTGTACTGATTCGCAAATATGAAGTGGATAATAAGCATATAGTGGGATCAAAATAATATATATAGAAAGTAAATTATTACTATAATGTTGATAAGTTGGTATCGTGTATCGAATTGGCTATATCGCTGTCATATGGCAATCTTATCTAAGTTGGTATGGAAAATAAGTTATTTGCTGTTTAATTCGTCAATACCACCTACTGTTAAAATTGGGGAAGGGACTAAAATAGCATATGGGGGGGGTAGGTGTTGTTGTGCATGCTCGTTCTGTAATAGGTAAAAATTGTCTTCTTGGACAAAATATAACTATAGGTGGCAAATCAGGTTGGTATGAGGTTCCTATTATAGGAGATAACGTACATATTTCGGCTGGGGCAAGAATACTTGGACCTGTAAAAGTTGGAAATAATGTTATTATAGGAGCAAATGCTGTTGTAATTAAAGATGTACCAGATAATTGTATTGTGGCTGGAGTACCTGCCAAGGTAATTCGAGATAAAATCTCGAAAGAGGAATTTGATGATTACGAAATAATTAAGTATCGGGGAGACCAAGATTGGCCTATGACTCCAAGAAAATAAAATGAAGTTAAGAAGGTTATTCTCGACATTATATTATCTGAAGTTTGGGCAGTTGTTTTCATTAGTTGGAAACAGATTGCTCAAGATGCCTTATCGGGTGTTGAAAGTCAATATTGACTTGTCTCCATCGGTTCTGACGGATTATCCGCTTAAGCCGCCTTCCGTAGGCAGTGATGTTATATCTTTCATAAACAAGTCCTCTCATTTCATCTCATGGAATGACACCACCAAAGGAATGCTTTGGGCATATAATCTTAATTATATGGATTGGCTTCTTCAGGAGAATATGACTTTTGATGAAGGTGCCTCATGGATAGACAGATTCATTGCGGACCTGCCGGATAATAGGATAGGACTGGATCCATATCCAACGGCACTGAGAGGTATAAATTGGATTAAGTTCATTACCTGTCATTATGACAAGATTAGCGAAGAAAGACTGTCGGTATGGAATGACTCGTTATATTCACAGTATGTTCATCTGAACAATAATCTGGAATATCATCTTTTGGGAAATCATCTGCTCGAAGATGCGTACTCATTGTTTATTGCCTCCATCTATTTCTCAGACAGGAAACTATACAAGAGATCCGCTAAAATACTTCGTAAGCAACTTTGTGAACAGGTGCTTCCTGATGGCGCTCATTTTGAACAATCCCCGATGTATCATTGTATTCTGCTTGACAGATTACTGGATTGCTGTAATTTCTCGTTCAATAACATAAGGCATGAAGGACAGGAACAGATGAATGTTTTTCTGAAAGATATGGCCGTAAAAATGCTTGGACATCTTGAGGCTATCTTGTATTCGGACAAGACATTTCCGCTGTTTAATGATTCTGCCGCTGGAATTGCACCAGAACCTGTGCGAATATTCTCATATGCGAAAAGACTCGGACTGGTATGGGAAAAGATTCCGATGAATGAAGTTGGATACAGATATCGGTGTAATACAAACATGGAGATATTTGCTGATGTCGGAAATGTAACTGCAAGTTATCAGCCTGGTCATACACATGCAGATACATTTTCATATGAGTTAAGGGTTAAAGGCGTACCTTTCATTGTGGATACAGGGATTTCTACGTATGATAAAAATTCCAGAAGACAATATGAACGTGGTACATCGTCTCATAATACCGTTCAGATAGATGGTACGGATTCAAGCCAGGTGTGGGGCGGATTCCGTGTTGGCCGTAGGGCGAAGGTCAGAATTGTCAAGGATGAAGATACAGAATTGAAGGCGATTCATTTCGGTTATGGTAGATCAAGGACGCATACAAGAACTTTTACAATAGGCAGCGATAGTTTGACTATAACAGATGAATTGAAACCAATGATTCCTGCAGTCAACTATATACATCTTGCCCACGATTTAAAGATTAACGGAGTTTTGCCTAATGCCATTTTAACGGATTTGGCTGACATATATTTCAATGAAGCGACAAGAATAGAACTCCTTGATGAGTTTATATCAGAAGAGTATAATGCGCTGAAACCATCTACAACGCTTGTTGTACATTTTGTTGGTAAAATGAACTATTGTATTAAAACAAAAAAGTCATGAGAATTCTATTTTTGACAGATAATTTTCCTCCGGAGGTAAATGCTCCGGCTTCGAGAACATACGACCATGCGAAGGAATGGGTCAAGGCCGGACATTCGGTTACGGTCATTACATGTTTTCCGAATTTTCCAAAGGGAAAGGTATATGACGGATATAAGAATAAACTCTACCAGCGAGAGCAGATGGATGGAATCGAGGTAATCCGAGTGTGGTCATATATTACGGCTAATAAAGGATTCTTTAAGCGAACTCTTGATTTTATAAGTTATTCGATAACTTCATTTTTTGCCGGCTTATTTGTTAATTCAGATGTGATTGTTGCAACATCTCCACAATTCTTTACAGCGTTGAGCGGTAGAACACTTGCTTTCTTTAAGCGTAAGCCGTGGATAATGGAAGTGAGGGACTTATGGCCTGAATCAATAAAGACCGTAGGAGCAATGAAAGACAATATGTTCATACGGTTTTTTGAATGGCAAGAAATGCGATGTTATAGATCCGCAAAGAAGATTATTGTTGTGACTGATTCCTTTAAAAGGACTTTGGTCAGTAGAGGTGTTCCAGCAGAGAAGATAGATGTCGTAAAGAACGGTGTGGATAGGCTAAAGTTTTCGCCACAACCGAAGGATTTTACCCTTATTAAAGAGATGGGATTGAATGGGAAAAAGATAATTGGCTATATCGGTACACATGGCATGGCTCATAAACTGGACTTCATAATGGATTGCGCCAAGCATATGTCTGGTAAAAATGATTATCATTTTCTTTTTATTGGTTCAGGAGCAGAGCGTGATGCGCTTCTGACAAAGCAGAAATCTGAGAAAATTGAAAATGTAACTCTTTTAGACTCGATACCGAAGGATCAGGTCAACAGATATATATCGATTCTGGATCTGGCACTGATTAATCTTCGCAAATCGGATCTCTTCAAGACTGTGATTCCATCTAAGATATTTGAGAATGCCTGTATGCAGATTCCCATAATAATGGGGGTGGAAGGTGAGGCTCAAGAGATTATAGAAAGTTATGGCGCAGGCTTATGTTTTGAGCCTGAAAACGAAGAAGACTTTAACGATAAACTTAATAAGTTGTTATCTGATAATGATGTCTACGCCTCTTGTCAGGAAGGTGGGCGTAAATTGTCAGAAGATTTCGACAGAAAAGTATTGGCAGCGAAAATGTTGGAGTATATTCTTCAGTTATAGTTATTTGAGTCTTATCAGTCGGATTGATGCTTCAGAAAGCCATCCGATACAGAAAGACAATATAAATTTAGGGAATAATCCCAGTAACTTTATAAGGCGCAGGCTCTGGAAACGGAAACTGCGCCATTTTCTTTTAATGTATGTGCCCTTGCTGTTGTCCTTTCTATTCCCGTCAGCATGTCCGAAGTTTCCGGATATGAAGATATGGCGAAGGATCTTTTCGGTTTTCCTGGAGTTCATGGAAGAGGGTGCGAGTGGGAGTTCTTCGGCTGGAAGACCAAGGATGTTTGTGGCCAGAAGACCGAATTCCTGCCATACGGATCTCATATGGAAGAGTTCGAGTTTTTCATGTAGCATGATGGTGTCAATCTGTGCATGGTGCTTATGAAGAAACATGGTCCAGTCGCATATCTGTCGGAATCCTACACCTCCTGTAATCATGTGTCTTACGGTGTGGTGCAGTATAAAGAACGCGTCGAAGGTTCTGGGTGCAAGAGTGATGCGTGTGTCCTCATTATTCCATATCGGTAATTCATTCCAGACAGATTGTTTGCCGATGCTCTCTGTCGTCCAATCCTGTATGCTCTTGTTCATGCGTTTTCCAGGCATGAAGTCAGCATATCTGTGAACTTCAACCTCTACACCATTTACCTGAAGATGCATATGATGGTCACACTCTGTACCTGCTCTTTGTCTTGTGTCCAGATTGGCGATAATCTTGCACGCCTGGTCATAATTAACCTCGCCGACGTATAGGTCAATATCTCCGCACATTCTGCTTGTTGGTCTTGGGTAGTTCTGAGCGACCCCTTGTCCTTTTAGAATCACAGATGGTATATTCCTTTCATTAAGCGCCTCTGTTATCTGATTGAGCGTAGAGTTTAATAGTTTATGCATCTGCTCAGTCTTGACACGGATCATCATGAGTTTCAGTATGGTCTCTTTGGGAGGCCATAAGTCTTTTGGCAATGTTTCAATTCCATCTGCCACAATGATTTGAACAGTCTGATCAACAGCAATGCGGAGAATTGATTTCCAATCCACGTTACCTTTGAATAGTTCAGTATCAGGTGGTGTGCCCCAAAGTCCGGAACGAAGGAGTGCAAGGAATTGTTGTTGCGTATGAGTCATATTATATAGTTGCGCTACAATGATTAGGATTTAACAAAGTTAACGAAAAAATGTTATTTTTGTCAGAAAGAAAAAAGAATTATGGCGCTGGAGGTGATTTATAAGAAGATGCACAGTGTGAAATTCAAGGTGCTGGAGTATTGGGCAGTGTATGTCGTATCAGTTGTTATGAATTGTGTTGGCGATGAGAGTGTGTTGTCCGGCAGACGTTCATATATTGAAATGCTTACGGATTTAGGTAATTCTGCTGTCGTGATTCTGATTATCTTGACTCTTGTAGTTGTTGTTTTCTACATATTGTACTTCTTGTTGAGGTATTATTCTTTGCGTCAGAATTTTTCTGCGGAGTTCACTCGTATTATGCGTGCACATTCAGAGGGGATAAATCAGAATAGGATTTGTGGGGGTGTGTCCTGGGGACAGAATCGCACATTATGGACTGCTCCGAACCTTATAATGGGTTTGGAATCTCAGAATGTCGTTATCGCAGACTATGACGATACCCCTTATGTCTTCCCATCAGATCTGGCTCAGGAGTTTGCAGATTATGAACAATCAGAGTATCTCACGAATATCAGAAGTTTAGGTAATGACCTTCCAAGGTACATGCTGTCAAAATACGGAGCAAATGTGGATAAGGTAAGACCGATTTTGACATTGCAATTAAAGAAAACATCATGGGGTGCCTGCCAGTTTGTTTGGAATAGATTTGTCGGATGTGATGATAAGGAAGCCAGGCAGGTAAAACAGAAAGAGTGGTGCGGGAACATAGTTCAGGAACATCTGGATAGTGGATTAAGGGTCGCGAGATACCCTAATAGTCTATGCCTTCATCTGGTAATCGAAACGGTAGATGGAAATGTTATTATTACGTCTATAAGTAAGGATAAGTCAAATGATTATCCGTCAACAAAAGCCGTTAGCATTGGGGAACAGTTGGATCTGGCTGATTTTATCGATGTAAATGATTTTAGAAAGAACTTTGTCAATGAATGGGTTCGACGGAGTATTTGTGAGGAGTTCGGTTTGTCGGAATCGCAGTATGATGATGAATTTACAGAGTCTTCGATACGGGTGCTGGCGCTTGATATGGAACAGGATATATATAATTTCGCATTGGTCACTACAATCAAGATGAAGCATGATTGCGAGTATTTCAAGAGTGTAGTCAATGCGACGATTGATCATAAGGAAATATCTGATATGACGGAATTGTCACTGAGTAGCATCCCGGAAATCCTGATGAATTATAATAAGAATCGGAACGAATATCACCCGTCTTCATATTTGCGCCTTTTGTTGTTCTATTTATATAAAAATGGATATAGACGTACATGTAAGGATTTCAGTGAGTTGAACCTTCAAGTCTGAAAGATTTGATCTCATCAGGAGTCTCGGAGTCTCAAAAGCAGAGTTTGCCCGCAGGATGGGAATACAACGCCAGAATGTTAATGCGCTCTTTAAGACTAACAATCTTGAGATTATTGCCCGTGCAGCAGATGTTCTGGGAGTACCATTGTCCGGGTATAGGTCCGGTGCGACTTACTGTTGGACAGAAAGGTAGTGATGGGACGAAGGTACAATATTGCATTACCTGACATATGAAAAAAGGATGTCGCGAAGACATCCTTATACTTTGCCCCAAGAAGACGCAGAGGATGTTTACCATGGGTGAGGCTCGGGGCGGGGACTTCGCACTTAACGATATACCTCATCCTTGCTGCGGTTTAAATCTCGATGCAAATATACTTAAATTTTTTTTGTTATATTTATGCCCGTTATGAAAAAGATACTGATGATCATTCTGCTGGGCCTGACAGTGATGGCTTTGCATGCAGAACCGACTGATGTTGTGTGCGGTCCTTGGATTTCGGATGTGACAGAAACTTCCTTTTCTGTGAGTTGGATTACCGAGGGTAATACCTTCTCTTGGATAGAGTCCGGAGAGGATGACGGCAGAAACTTTTATGCGGAAAAAAGGCAGCGCTATTATCAGACCGTAGCCGGCAAAAGGATGACCGGGTGCTGGCATTGCGTGACAGTCAGTGGCCTTGAGCCTGGCACACGATATCTCTACAGGATCTGCGGGCAGCGTATCGTGGATGAAAGCAGTGCCTACAAGATGAAGTACGGCTCGACCAGGAGCGCCAGGAAGGTGTTCAAGGTCAGGACGTTGGACCACAATGCCCCGAAGTGCAGTTTTGCCATAGTCAGTGATGTCCATGGGCGTGATGATCATTTCAGGTCTCTTGTCAACGGACTCTCACCGGACAGTCTGGATTTCTTTGCGGTGAACGGCGATCTGGTGTCGACTATGTATGATATTGACAAGACTGTCCGTCATGCTGTCGATCCGGTCCAGCCTCTTGTTTCCAATCTTCCGTATATGTACGTGAGGGGCAATCACGAGTCGCGTGGCCATGCCCATCATCTCCTGAATCGGATATTCCCTATGAGGGAGCGCGACGCATGGTATTATACATTCCGTCAGGGCCCTGTGGCCTTCATTGTCCTTGATGCCGGTGAAGACAAGCCGGATGAGGATGTGGAATATGGCTCGCTTGCAGATTTCGACACTTACAGACAGACCCAGTTGGAATGGCTCAAGGCTGCGGTGAAAAGACCGGAGGTCGCTTCTGCTCCGGTGAAGATATGTCTGATGCATATACCTGCATATAAGGACAATACCACATGGTACAGTCAGAACTGGGTTGCGGATAATTTCGTTCCGGTGCTTAACGACGCAGGGGTGAATCTGATGCTGAGCGGACATATCCACGATCATGTATATGTGCCGGCTGGACAAAACGGCAATACCTTCCCGATCCTCTGCAGTTCCAACAAGGAACGCTTTATTGTTACTTCCGATGGCGAGACCATTGAGGTCAAGGCATATGACACAAGTGGTAATCTTACGGAGTCCTATACATTCTGATAGACAGGAACATTTCTCGGATATACTAAAATCATCAATATCATGAAAAGATTTTCAATTCTATGCATCCTGCTTGCAAGTGTCTGCACTATGCAGGCGAAGGTGACTATGGCACCGATATTTGCTGACAATATGGTTCTGCAGCAGCAGTCTGATGCCGCTCTTTGGGGAAGTGCCGATCCTGGTTCTAAGGTGGTCATCACCCCTTCATGGACGAAGACAAAGACCGTGACAAAGGCAGGGGAGGACGGAAAATGGTTTGCGCGGGTCTCTACGCCTGTTGCTGGCGGACCGTATGAAATCACCATCAGTGATGGCGAGAAACTTACATTGAAGAATGTGCTTGTCGGAGAGGTGTGGATATGCTCCGGCCAGTCCAATATGGAGATGCCGATGAAGGGATTCTGGGGACAGCCGGTGGATGGCTCGACCGACCTTATTCTCGGTGCAAAGAAATCAACGCAGATTCGCTCATGCAATCTCAAGAGGGAGAAATCTCTTACTGTTCAGGACGAGTGTCCTGCCACATGGTATGAGCATACTCCGGAGGGCGTCGCTGAGGCGAGTGCGACCGCATATTTCTTTGCAAAGAGGCTCTATGAGACGCTGGATATTCCTGTGGGCATCATCAATGTTTCATGGGGCGGAACTCCGATAGAGGGCTGGATGAATCCGGAACTTCTCAAGAAGGAGTTCGGGGGTGAACTGGACCTGAGCCATTTTGATACCGGAATATGGCCTAAGTATGACTGGCAGGCTCCTGGAGTGTTGTATAACGGTATGCTCCACAGTGTGATACCTTATACTGCAAAGGGCTTCATATGGTATCAGGGATGCAATAACCGCGACCGTTTCGAGCAGTACAAGAGACTTCAGACGGCATTTGTCAAGATGCTCCGCAGCGAGTGGGGAAATGAGGATATGCCGTTCTATTTCACTCAGATAGCGCCGTATGCTTATGAAAATCCGGACAGCCCTATTTCGGGCTATATGATGTGGGCACAGGCTCAGACGGTGGACCTTATTCCACATAGCGGAATGGCTTGTATACATGATGCCGGTGAGTTGGCATGCATCCATCCTGCCAACAAGAAGGTGGTGGGTGACAGACTGGCTTTTCTTGCTCTGATGAACGATTACGGATTCGATAATATTGATGCAAAGACTCCGGTTCCGGTGGCTATAGAATACAGGGACGGTGGTGCTCTTCTTACTTTCGATGCAGGCAGGATGGGACTCAGTCCTATCAGTGTGGAACTGGACGGATTTGAACTTGCCGGTGAGGACAAGGTCTTCTACCCTGCAAAGGGAATTGTTCTGTGGAATAACTGCAACCAGGTCTGGGTACATGATTGTCCGCAGGTGGAGAAGCCGGTGGCTGTGCGTTACGGTATCAGGAACTGGTCTGAAGCGACTCTGTTCAATTGCTATGGAATTCCTGCCAGTCCTTTCAGATCGGATGACTGGTAATCACCTTGTAAAGAAATACTGATTGCGGAAAGAACGGGATTCGAACCCGTGAGCCGCTTTAGGCGACTACACGCTTTCCAGGCGTGCCTCTTCAGCCACTCGAGCATCTTTCCAGTAAATCGAGTCGCAAAAATAAGAAAAAAGTCTCAAAACGATGCAGTTTTGAGACTTTTTTCTGTTCTATCTTGCATTATACGCATCCAACGCCTTTTCCAAAATAAACAACGCCCTCTGAAGATCTTCCTTGCAAAGCACATATGCTATACGCACTTCATTGCGTCCCTGACCCGGAGTGGAGTAGAATCCGCTTGCCGGAGCCATCATGATGGTCTCTCCCTCGTATTCGAAATCTGAAAGGCACCAAGCGCAGAAATCGTCGGCATCCTCCACCGGAAGACTAGCCACTGTGTAGAACGCTCCCATCGGGATAGGAGAATAGACTCCCTGAATCTTGTTAAGTCCGTCCACAAGGCATTTTCTTCTTTCCACATATTCCTCATATACCTCTGCTTCGTATTCTTCGCTTCCCTCGATTGACGCTTCCGCCACGATCTGGCCTACAAGCGGAGGGCTGAGCCTCGCCTGACAGAATTTCATCACCGCCTCGCGGAGTGCAGCATTCTTTGTAACGAGTGCTCCGATTCGGATTCCGCACTCCGAATATCTTTTGGACACGGAGTCGATAAGCACGACATTCTGCTCGATTCCGGAGAGATGGCATGCGGAAATATAAGGAGAACCGGTATATATGAACTCTCTGTACACCTCGTCGGAGAAAAGATAGAGTCCGTGCTTCTTCACTATGTCACGGAGTTGATTCATCTCGCTGCGGGAGTAGAGATATCCTGTAGGGTTGTTTGGGTTGCAGATGAGGATGGCCTTGGTGCGCTCGGTGATGAGTTCCTCGAATTTCTCCACAGGTGGAAGTGCGAAGCCGGTGTCGATGGTTGAGGTAACGGTCTTGATTACAGCACCTGCGGACACTGCAAAGGCCATGTAGTTTGCGTAGGCAGGTTCCGGAACGATGATCTCGTCACCTGGATTCAGGCATGCGAGGAATGCGAAAAGCACTGCCTCGGAGCCGCCGCTTGTGACAATGATGTCGTCCGGAGTGAGGTTGATGTTGAACTTGCCGTAATATTTCACAAGTTTCTCCCTGAGCGAGAGGAATCCCTGGCTCGGACTGTATTCCAGCACTTCCCTGTCCACATTCTTCAGTGCTTCGAGTGCCTTTTTCGGGGTGGGGAGGTCAGGCTGTCCGATGTTCAGGTGATATACCTTGACGCCTCTTGCCTTTGCTGCATTGGCAAGAGGGGTGAGTTTTCGTATAGGTGAAGAGGGCATGTCCAGCCCACGTTGAGAAATATTCAGCATGTTATTGTCCGTTTCAGTCTGCAAATATAGCGAAAAGATTTCTCGACTTCGCTTTAATGCCATTAAATTTCTTATCTTTGACGAATTATGTTGATGAGATGCCCGAACACGTCGGGCATGACGGTGAAATGATGCCCGAACACGTCGGGCATGACGGTGAAATGATACCTGAGAATGTCGGGCATGACGGTGAAGTGATACCCGAGAATGTCGGGCATGACGGTGAAGTGATACCCGGGAAAGTCGGGTATGATGGTGGCGTCAGGAGGAATAATGGAGGTATTTAAAGAGTAAGATATGAAGATTGCAGTAGCAGGTATTGGTTATGTCGGCATGTCCCTTGCCACTCTGATTTCCCAGAGACATAGTGTGGTGGCGGTGGATGTGGTCCCTGAAAAGGTTGATGCGGTCAACCGCAGGCAGTCTCCCGTACAGGATGAGTATATAGAGAGATATTTTGCTGAAAGGGAACTGGATCTTGTGGCCACTCTCGATGCAGAAAATGCCTATCGTGATGCCTCTTTCGTAATCATAGCCACTCCTACCAATTATGATCCCAAGAAGAACTTCTTCGATACATCTTCCGTGGAGAAGGTCATCGAGACCGTGCTGAAGGTCAATCCCGAGGCAGTCATGGTGATAAAGTCCACAGTACCTGTTGGTTATACCGTGTCTGTAAGGGAGAGGTTCAAGACATCCAATATCCTTTTCTCTCCGGAGTTCCTGCGTGAATCCAAGGCATTGTACGACAATCTTTACCCGTCCAGGATAATTGTCGGAACAGACTCTTCCGACAGCACTCTTCTGCTGGCGGCGGAGACTTTTGCCGGAATATTGCTGGAAGCATCGCTCAAAGATGACGTTGAGGTGCTCTATATGGGATTTACGGAAGCGGAGGCAGTCAAACTTTTTGCAAACACCTATCTTGCTCTGAGAGTTTCGTATTTCAACGAACTTGATACTTATGCTGAGATGAAAGGTCTTGATACTCAGGCGATAATTAGAGGCGTGAGTCTGGATCCGCGAGTGGGGGACCACTACAACAACCCCTCATTCGGTTACGGAGGATATTGTCTCCCAAAGGATTCCAAGCAACTTCTCGCCAATTACGAGCACGTGCCTCAGAATCTGATCCAGGCCATAGTGGAGAGCAACAGGACACGCAAGGATTACATTGCCGACCGAGTTCTTCAGGTTGCCGGCTACTATTCCTACACGGAAGGTCCGGAATATGATGCCGCCCACGAGAGACCTTGTACAATAGGAATATATCGTCTGACAATGAAGGCGAATTCCGACAATTTCCGTCAGAGTTCCATCCAGGGCATCATGAAGAGGGTGAAGGCAAAAGGCGCGGAAGTCATTGTATATGAGCCTGCTATGGGCGAGGGTGGTACATTCTTCGGAAGCAGGGTGGTCAACGATCTTGATGAGTTCAAGAGACTATCCGATGTGATTGTCGCAAACAGATATGACTCGTGTCTTGACGATGTGTCGGACAAGGTATATACACGTGATATATTCAAGAGGGACTAGATGAGGGTATTGATAACAGGCGTAGCGGGATTCATAGGAAGCGGTGTGGCGAAGGCTCTTCTGGACAGATATGACTTTCTGTCCGTTGTCGGCGTTGACAATATGGATGCGTATTATGACATTTCGCTCAAGAACCATCGTCTTGCCGCCCTTCTTGAAAGTCCCCGCTTTGAATTCCGCAGAGGTGATATAGCGGACAGGGACTTTCTTGAAACCGTCTTTGAAGAATTTCGTCCCCAATATGTCCTGAATTTTGCCGCGAAAGTGGGAGTCCGCCACAGTGTGCTTCACCCCGAGGACTATATTACGGCGAATATAAACGGCTTCTTCAATATTCTGGAATCCTGCAGGAAATATCCCGTAAGGCATCTGGTCTTTGCTTCGTCTTCGTCGGTATATGGTGCATCGGACCACGTTCCGTATTCGGTGGCAGACCGCACAGATGCTCCTGTCTCCCTATATGCCGCCACCAAGAAAAGCAACGAACTCATGGCCCATGCATATAGCGGATTATATGATATTCCCTGCACAGGACTGCGTTTCTTCACTGTCTATGGCCCGGCAGGACGTCCCGATATGGCATATTTCAAATTTACGGATTCCCTCGTAAGGGGTGAGAAAATCGATATATATAATTACGGAAAATGCCTGCGGGATTTCACATATATTGACGATGTGGTCGAGGCTGTTGTCCGTGTGATGATGGCTCCACCTGAAAAAAGCGATCCGCTCAAGCCTCCATATGCGGTGTATAATGTGGGAAACGGAGATCCTGTGACCCTGGTCGGTTTTGTGCGGATTTTGCATGAGGAACTGCTCAGGGAAGGTGTTCTGCCTGAAGGGCATGACTGTGAGGCTCATATGAATATGATTCCGATGCAGCAGGGTGACATGCAGACCACATATGCTGACACTTCGTCTCTGGAGAGAGATTTCGGATTCAGCCCGTCGACTTCCTTGAGAGAAGGCTTGAGGGCTTTTGCACATTGGTATAAAGAATACGTAAGAGGTTGATATTATGAATCATATTGTGATCATGGCCGGCGGTATCGGCAGCAGGTTCTGGCCGATGAGTACGCCTGAGTATCCGAAGCAGTTCGTGGACGTGCTCGGAACCGGAAAGACGATGATACAGATGACGGTGGAAAGGTTCGCCCCTCTCTGCCCGATCGAGAATATGTGGGTGGTTACAAGCAGGGAATATGTCCCTCTGGTGCGGGAACAACTTCCGGATCTGCCATTAGGGAATATTCTTCCCGAACCGGCAATGAGGAATACCGCTCCATGTATCGCCTATGCATGCTGGAAGATCCGCATGAGGGATCCTTATGCAAATGTGGTGGTCACGCCGGCCGATGCCTTGGTTCTGGATGTGAACGAGTTCCGGAAGGTGATAGGACGTGCCCTGGATTTCACTGTTTCAGGTCGAAGGATTGTGACAGTCGGCATAAAGCCTACCCGTCCTGAAACCGGTTACGGATATATTGCGACAGGTGCTCCTGCTGAAGGTGGGATACATAATGTGGAGTCGTTCCGTGAAAAGCCTGCACTGGACGTGGCTCGACAATATCTCGCTGCCGGAACATATCTCTGGAATGCAGGAATATTCGTCTGGAACATAGATACCATCATCGACTCTCTCAAGGCTTTCACTCCTGATCTGGCCGAGAAGATGGACAGGATGTCAGAGGCTTTCTATACTCCTGAGGAAGAAACGGTTGTGTCGGAAATTTTCCCGACTTGCGAGAAGATATCCATTGACTATGCTGTGATGGAAAAGGCGGATTATATCCATACCATCCCCGGTGATTTCGGCTGGAGCGATGTCGGGACCTGGGGTTCGCTCTGGACATTGCTTCCTCACGACGCAGACGGAAATGCCGTGGTAGGTGAGAATATCCATCTGAATGAGTGCAAGGGTTGCATCGTGCATGCTCCGGGGGCCTCAAGCGTGGTCCTTCAGGGACTTCAGGACTGTATAGTCGTGGAAAGGAACGGCAGGCTTCTGATCTGCCGCCTGAGCGAAGAACAGAGAATCAAGGATTTCGTCAAATGACCTCAGGATATGGCAGACAATTATCTCGAAAAGAAATTTGAAGATATGCGTGCGCGTAGTGAGGCTCGTGCCGCCAAGGAACAGCGTGCCCGTCAAAGAGCATGGAAGAAGCGTATGGATGCCTATCGCAAGCGCCTCGAAGAAGAAGCAAAATCCCGCTAGCAGAACTGCCGGCGGGATTTGCGTTTAGAAGTTGTATCCGACTCCGATCTGGAAGACGTTCGTGCGGGAAACGAACTTGTCTCCGCTGTCGTCTTTCATCTTTGACGTCCTGTTGAGAAGTCCGATGTTGAAGCCGACCTTCACGTCGATCTTTTCAATTACTGTGGCGACGATGCCTATTCCCAACTTGAGGTCGAACATGCTGTAGCCTGTGTCTCCTTCGTCAAGGGTCTCGTCGATCTCCTCTCCTAATATCTCGCCTTTGACAGTGCCCTTTCCGTTATATCCATTAACACGCATGGTGGCCCAGAAGTTTTCGTTTTCGAACTTTGCCACAGAGTTGCATGCAAGTCCGAATGACAATACAGGGCCTGCATATGCGGAAAGTTCCAGAGTGCCTGGGAGAATGTTGTATGAGTATCTCACATTGACTGGAACATCAAGGTAATGGTCTTTGCGATATGCTTTTCCTGTTATCTCAGTTCCCATGAACTCTTCCGTTACATCTTCAGTCTTCTTGCTGTAGAATGAGTATTCCAGACCTGGCTGAAGCGCAAGGCTTCCCCAACTCTTTGAAAGGAAATTCCATTTGTAGTAACCTCCCACATAGAGTCCGCTCATGTTCAAAGGAACCTGACCTTTGACTTCATTTCCTGTTATCATCTTGCTTGTGTGGTTTGCAAGACCATAACCAGCACCTACGCTCACCTGAGCCATTGAATTCGAGGCAGATACCATCAGTGCGACGGTCATTGCCAGGATTGCATAAATTCTTTTCATGATCAATATGTTTATGGTTGAACTATATCTTTCCTCCTGATTCCCTCCATTGTCTTGGAGAACATCCTACGATCTTCACGAACTGGCGGTAGAAGTTGGACCTGTCGCTGAATCCGGCGATCTCGCCAATCACATTTGCGGAAAGTTCCTTGTTTTCCAGCAGAAGTCTCTTCGCTTCTTCGATACGGAGTGCCGTACGCCATATCTTGAAGTCTATGCCTTTTTTTGTCGTGAAATATATGTGCAGGATCTCCCTGGTAGTGCCAAGTTCCTTAGCAACCTCTTCACGGCTCTTGTCATATTCGCTGAACTTCTTCTGCTTCACCCACTTGGCAAGAGCGTGCTCCAGTTTCTTGAATTCGGCATTGGCCGCTTCCGGGATATTCTCCTTGCCGCTTTCGTCTTCCTTCTTCTTGTTTCTTCCCTTGAATAACATTCCGAGTTCCTGACCTGAAAGGGCCTTGTAGGCAAATGCGTCAAGGGTAAGTTTATGGCTTCCAAGGAAAGAGATGAAGTTGGCGGTGAAGTAGAGCATGAAGATGGCATACCACACATTGTATACTTTCATGAAACCGGTAGGGAAGAGACGGTAGACGAGGATGAACATCTGGGTGAGCATCATGATCACATAGCAGAAATGTATCCACCTTATCATCTTGTCTTCGTCTTCGTCGTAGTATTGCTCCAATTTCCGGATGCCTTCCTTATAGCGTTTGCGGAATGCAGTGATATGGCTTATGCACTGGATCAGGAATATGATTATGTACACGGCATGTATCAGAGTCCTTATCCATCCTTTCTCAAGCCAGAAGGATCTCATGAACACCATACTCAGAACTATGACAAGTCCTATGTTCAGGTAGAATTTGTCGCTCTCGATGAACTTTTCGTCAAGAAGGTTTGTCAGTGAGAAGGACAGCACTACTGATGACATGCTGGTTATGACGAACATCATCATCGATGCGAATACGTCATAATCCTCCATGCCTGAGTACTTCAGACATGTGAAGAAAAGTATCGCACATACGGTAAAACAGACTGCAATTGTGTTCTTTGCTTTTGCAATCTTTCTGGAGTATTCAGTAGTCGGAACCTTGATCAGAAACAGAAGCACTCCCAGCACAAATGCTGTGATTACATCTATTCCAAGTGAAAGTTCGACGTCGAAGACCAGGTCTTGGAATCCTGTCATTGGTGGTAAGAATATTATTCGTTAAATCTGACCGCGAAATTACGGAATTTTTCGCTATTTTTGCAACCGTTTTCCGTCAAATGCGGAAATAAAACGAACTTGACAATAAAATCGAACCGAAATGCTTGATAACAACATCATAGAACAGTTGGAGAATATCGGGACGCCGTTCTATTTTTATGACATGGATCTGTTGCGCAAGACAGTCGACCATGTTGCTGCGCTTGCACAGGAGCACGATATCAAGGTGCATTATGCTGTGAAGGCCAATGTGGAAAGGCGCCTTCTGGAATACATCAGTTCCAAGGGTTTTGGCGCGGACTGTGTGAGCGGAAACGAGGTGCTCCATGCCCATTCCTGCGGATTCCCTGCTGACAGGATCGTATATGCCGGAGTCGGAAAGACCGACAAGGAGATTTATGATGCACTCACTCTGGGAATTGAGGCGTTCAACTGCGAGTCGCTTCAGGAGATATATGTGATCAACGAGATGGCTCATCGTTATGGCATCAAGGCGAATGTGTCAGTAAGAATCAATCCTGACATCGATGCCCATACGCACAAATATGTCACGACAGGACTTTACGAGAACAAGTTCGGAATATCACAGCATGAGTTCGAGAAACTCATCGAGATAATCCAGAAGAGCGAGTATCTGAATTTCTTCGGTCTGCATTTCCATATCGGATCTCAGATCACACGGGTGCAGGAGGTCTATGCTCTTGAGTGCAAAAGAGTCAATGATATTGTGAAATACTTTGAGCGTCAGGGACTTATTGTGAAGAACATCAATCTTGGAGGTGGACTCGGAGTGGATTATGACGATCCTGACGGAAACGCTATCGCGGATTTCGATACATGGTTCAGAACCATAAGCGAGAATATCGAAAGACGCCCCGGTCAGAGTATCCATGTGGAGCCGGGCCGTTCGCTTGTGGCTCAATGTGCCTCTCTGATTTCACGTGTGCTTTTCGTCAAGAGCGGAGAGACGAAGAACTTCCTCATCCTCGATGCCGGCATGAATGACCTTATCAGACCCGCTCTGTATGGTGCATACCATAAGATTGAGAATCTTTCTGCGGAACAGAGAACCTTCTTCCCGACCCATCAGGCTTATGATATTGTGGGACCGGTGTGTGAGTCGAGTGATGTCTGGGGTGCGGGACGCCTCCTGCCTTTGAGTGTCCGTGGTGATCTGATGGCGATAAGGAGCGCTGGTGCATATGGTCAGGTGATGGCGAGCAGGTACAATATGAAGAATCTGGCTCCTGCTGTGTTCAGTGATGCACTTGACAAGGCTCCAACCCTGAAGGACTACTTCGCCTGAAGCCTTACCCTCCCCGAGGCACGAGCAACTCCTCGCCGCCACAGGAGGAAAGAAGCAAGGTCCCCACTGTCATTCTGAGGAGCGAAGCGACGTGAGAATCATCCTCCACTGTCATTCTGAGGAGCGAAGCGACGTGAGAATCTGAAAAATAGATAAATTTATATATATGTTTGAAAATTTAAGCGAGAGACTTGAGAGGTCGTTCAAGATCCTCAAGGGAGAAGGAAAGATCACGGAGATCAACATCTCCGAGGCGATGAAGGATATCCGTCGTGCATTGCTTGATGCCGACGTGAGTTACAAGATCGCAAAGCAGTTCTGCGATGAGGTGAAGAAGAAGGCGATAGGTCAGAACGTCCTGACAGCAGTCAAGCCTCAGCAGATGATCGTGAAGATCGTGCATGATGAACTTGCAGCCCTTATGGGAAGCGAGTCAAGTGATATAAATGTGAAGGGAAGCCCTGCTGTTGTGCTCGTGGCCGGTCTTAACGGTTCGGGTAAGACTACATTCTCCGGAAAACTTGCACTTAACATCAAGAGCAAGAGAGGAATGAGGGTTCTCCTCGCAGCGTGCGACTATTTTCGTCCTGCCGCAATCGACCAGTTGAAGGTCCTTGGAGAACAGATCGGAGTCGAGGTATATTCGGAACCGGGTGTCAAAGACCCTATCCAGATTGCTCAGAACGCAGTCAGGAAGGCTAAGTCTGAGGGATATTCTGTGGTTATAGTCGACACCGCTGGTCGTCTTGCAGTGGATCAGGAACTCATGGATGAGATTTCTGCACTGAAGGATGCACTGAATCCGACAGAGACCCTTTTTGTTGTAGATGCCATGACAGGTCAGGATGCAGTGGAGACAGCAAAGGCATTCAACGACCGTCTTGATTTTGATGGAGTGGTCCTCACAAAGATGGATGGTGATACACGTGGTGGTGCAGCACTTTCCATCAAGGCTGTGGTCGGAAAACCGATCAAGTTTGTCAGCACCGGTGAGAAGATGGAGGCTCTGGATGTTTTCCACCCAAGCCGTATCGCAGACCGTATTCTCGGTATGGGCGACGTGGTCTCTCTCGTTGAAAAGGCTCAGGAGCAGTTTGATGAGGCTCAGGCACGTGAACTCAAGAAGAAACTCGCAAAGGACCAGTTCACGCTCTGGGACTTCTACAATCAGATCCAGCAGGTGAAGAAGATGGGTAACATCAAGGATCTCGCTTCCATGATTCCTGGAATGGGCAAGGTTCTCAAGGATGTGGACATGGACAATGACTCGTTCAAGGGTATCGAAGCAATCATACTTTCGATGACTCCATATGAGAGGGAACATCCTGAATGTCTTAACGGAAGCCGCCGCAAGAGAATCGCAGACGGTTCCGGTACCTCTCTTCCGGAGGTCAACAAACTGATCAAGCAGTTCGAGGGTACCCGAAAGATGATGAAGACTGTGATGGGTGCCAATATGGGCAATATGATGAAGAATGCAATGCGTCGCAGAAGATAATCTGTCAGGTATTTCGGAAATATTATCATGATCAATCCCAAGTCAGTCTTTATCTCCATTGCAGTCTTACTGATGCCATTTGTGTCTTCAGGTCAGGAAAAGTCAGTTACCGTTACACCCGGGAAGTCCTGCCCTGAAGAAGAGTTCAAGGCTATCATGGCTCGTCATAATGCGGTCGGACTGGCTGTCGCCGTTGTGGACAGATCAAAGATACTTTTCGTCGATTCGTATGGCTATAAGGATTTGGATGCCGGAATTCCATGGGAAACTGATGACTTGTTGCGTATAGCATCTATCTCCAAATCATTCACGGCAACCGGTGTTCTGCAGTTGGTAGAACAAGGTAAGATGAGCCTTGATGCAGATATTTCCGATATTCTCGGCTACCGGGTTCGGAATCCAAAGTATCCGGATAAGGCAGTGACCGTAAGAATGCTACTCTCTCATACTTCAAGTATGAATGATTCAAACGGATATTTCTCTATGGATTCGCTTTCCGACAAGTCATGGGGAAACTACGAACCGGGAACAGATTACCAATATTGTAATCTGGGATACAATACTCTGGGTGCCATTATTGAGAAAGTCAGTGGTGAGAGATTTGACAGATATATTGCGGATCACATACTAAAACCATTGGGTGTATATGCTCATCATAATGTACATGAACTTGATCCTGATAAATTTGTTAAAATTTACAGGTATGAAAGATCCGACAGTTCGTATAAGGTGTCAAATGCCTATAAGTCAATAGATAAGCAGTTGGAACAATATACCCTTGGCTATTCCACTCCTGTTTTCTCTCCTACGGGAGGACTTAAAATTTCAGTGAAAGATCTGGCTGCTGTGATGATGATGCATATGAACGGAGGAAAGTCGGATGGAGTAAGAATTCTTGAAAGGTCAAGTTGCAAGTTAATGCAGTCGGAAATCGTACCCACCAATTATGAAGGTGAATTTTATGGTATGGCAATGTTGCGTACAGACGATTTTCTGAAGGGATTCAGGCTTGTGGGGCATGATGGCCTGGCATATGGGGCTCATACAGCCATGTTCTGGCATCCTAAGAAGAAATTTGGTTTTATTGTCATGACAAACGGATGTAATTCCACAACCCGGGAAGTCTTTGCCGATATTTTGTGTGAGTCGGCTGAGTGCCTGTACAGGTATTTTATCGAGTAAACTAAAACTTTTCTATATGATTCCGGTGTCTGTATGCATTGATGTTTTCTTCAAGTTGCGTCACTTCCTGAGCCGGTAGCGCCCATCCAAGGAATCTCTCCCTGATATAATCGACTGCCTGCTGTGACGGGTGACACATATCTTCTGCATAGAAACGATAGTCGCGGAGTTCGTCCATCATGATCTCGTATGCCGGAAAGTAGTCTGCCGGATTGTCTTCAAGGATATCTGCGATTCCAAGCAGCAGTCCTGCTTTGCTTATCTGATTGCCGTGGGCTCCATCCTTGAAATGGCGTATGGGACTCACCGTGAAAATGAATTCCTTGTGTCTGAAGTTCTCTGATTCTGCTGCA
>SUYY01000007.1 GCA_015060205.1 Bacteroidales bacterium | reverse complement strand
AGTTCAGGAGAATCAAGCCCGCAGAACGGTATTGGATCCACCTCGTCAGCGGTCAGAGGATCGGCAGGAACACCATCCACCTGAGGAAGCCACTTGTCATGGGCATCCGGATAATTCACCTGAAGGTAGAAAGGAGTATCGGACGCGTTGATGAAATCCTCTGCAAATTCCGCATAATCATCCATCTTCTTCCTTTTGAAGTTTGCACTTTTCTTCTTCCACATATCAAGATGAATGCTCTCTTCCGGCAGTATATGAAGTTTGCCGAGCATTCCTGTCCTGTAGCCGTTATCCTTCAAGGAGTTGACTATGTTCGGCATATTCTCGTCATACATCGAATACAGCCATGTGGCAAGACCGACCTGACCGTTCTCATGAGGATAGGTCCCTGTAAGGAAGCATGCACGCGAAGGAGAACTTCCCGCCTGAGGGACATATGCCTGTGAGAAGAGAGTGCCGGAGGCTGCAAGAGCGTCAAGGTTCGGCGTATGTACCGGTGCATCATAACATCCTATGTCCTTACCGTTATCTTCAGATACTATGAACAGGATATTCGGACGCTCCACTTTGTTTTTGGCATATCCGTCGACAGAACAGACGGAGACCATAGCGGCAGTGATGCCGAAAGTTGTTGAAAAGGTCTTCTGGTTCATGACTGATTTGTTTATTTTCCATATCCGAATACGAAACTTGAGAGCCAGCCTATGATGCAACTGGAGGCAAGTCCTATGAAACCGTACAGTGTTGCGGAAACGTCAGTATATGCATTTGCGGCAAGCAGAATGATGACACTGCCGGCAAAACCCGTAAGGGCAGCCTTGAGCCCGACTCTCTTCATGAATATACCCATCATGAACAGACCACCGACTCCACTCGTGAACAGTCCCAGGAAGAAATTGAACTGATCCCACAATGAGGCAATGTCATATGTTGCAAGCACTATCGCCATGACTATTCCAAGTCCGCCTACTACAATTCCGGAGATTCTTGCAAACTTCATCTTGTCCGAGTCTGAAACATTCCTTGCATATTTTGCATAGAAGTCCTCGGTCATCACAGTGGAAGCGGAATTGATATTGGACGAGAGAGTCGACATCGCCGCGGCAAAAATGGCCGCTATGAGCAATCCGGCGATCCCCTTAGGGATTTCGCACATTATATAATGAGGAAAGATGGAATCGGTGTTGCTCATTCCCACATTAAGAAGGTCCGGATGAGTCTTGAAGAATACGAACAAGGCTGTTCCGATGCCGAAGAATATTATTGCCACAGGAATACTCAGGATACCGTTGAGCCAGAGACTCTTCTTCGTATCTGCAGTATCCTTTACGGTTATATATCTCTGAATGACAGACTGGTCGCTGGTATATGTAAGGATCTGGTTGGCAAAGCCTCCTACTATAGCAACCCAGAACACCGACTGGCTCCAGTCGAGCGAGAAGTCTAGGATCCTGAATTTCTCTTCCTCGATTGCTACCTGCATCACTGTGCCGAAACCGCCGTCCACGCCTAAGATGATCCACACAAGTGCCAGAAGAGCACCACCCATAAGTATGATTCCCTGTACCACATCTCCCCACACGACTGCTTCGATTCCACCCATCGTGCAATATATTATGGTGACAACTCCCATCAATATTATGCATAGATATATATTCATTCCCGTGACAGCATACAGCGCAAGTGAAGGGAGGAAAAGGACGATGGCAACCCTCGCGAACATGAACACGCAGAAGAATATGGATGCGAGCATTCTTGCCGCAGTGCCGAATCTGTCCTCGAGATACTGATATGCCGAAGCGACATTGAGTTTGCGGAAGAAAGGCAGATAGAAGCATATGACGACAGGCACTGTCATTATTATCGTCATATTGAACATGAACATGTTCCAGTTCGCTGCAAAAGCCTTGGCCGGAATGGACAGGAAGGTTATGGCAGAGAGAGCGGTAGCGAAGATGCTTATACCCGCAGCCCACCAAGGGATCTTGCCGCCACCCTTGAAGAACTGGTCGGTGCTTTTCTCCTTCCTCGAGAAATAGAAGCCAAGAGCAAGCATTCCCACAAGATACAGGATGATCACTGTGTAGTTAAGCCATCCGAAGGATATCTTGTCGACAATGGTAGCCTCCAGGATATCCGGAGTCCTTTTGCCGGGCTTTTCCTCGCCTGAAACTATAACCACCTTATCCCCGAGTCTTACGGCAGATGTCACCACCGGAAGCGGAAAGTCGCTGTTGTCCATCACGATCCATGTGTCCGTGATAGGGTGATATGCATAAATACTGCTGTCGAAGCCTGTATGTGATGTGAAGGCAGAAGTGAGTTCATTCTGCAGAACCGCACGCTGCGCTTCATCTGATGATTCCCTTATCCTCTTCTCAAGGTCCGCACGACGGAGGAACTCCTTGCAGTTGTCGCCTCCGAAGACAAGCACGTGACCGGAACCATAACCTATGACGCTCGCTGCTCCCAGTGAGGCAGGGGTACCGTCCGCTGCAGTGTAGGGAGCCTTGACATTCCATCTGTCCTGACCCGGAAGATATTCCATCACATTCGTGCTGAAATGATATTTTCCGTCTTCAAATCCCCTTCCGCCTATAAGATACAGGGCATCTTCCTTACCATTGTGCTGTGATGCGAATGAGGCAACTTCGCTTATCGAGACTCCCGGCATTCCCGCCATCCGGGTCCAGGTTCCTGAAGAAAGGGAATATCTGTACAGGGCATTCCCGGAACCGTCCGTACCATGGACATACGCTACCCCCTTGTGATATATTGCAGCAACGGGTACAAAACCTTCAGGAAGGACGGAGACAGAGTCAATCCTGACCTTGCCACCACTCATTCCCATCCGATAGACAGCCCTGACAGTACTCTTGCCGTCAGTACCTCCGAAACACCAGATATGGGTTCCGTCATATGCAGTGCAGCCGCTTCCTGATGCCACCGGGAATTTTTCGTCAAGAAGAGACGCATGATAACCGGAGGCAGACTTCTTTACCAGATATATTCTGTCCGACCATTGCTTCTGACCGCCCTCCCATGGGAATCCCGACGGGAAATCCGAGCCTCCCGCGACCAGGATCGCGTCATTTATGACTCCGATATAGGCACTAGCGGTACCATATCCGTCAGGAACGGGTAACTCCCCGACTTTTTTGATTTTACATTCAGATGCTGCCGCTGCAAAAGGCAGGAACAGCAGAAAAAGGAGTAATCCGGTCAGTCTGCGTTTCATTACTTTATTATCTAGAGTTTTCCAATATCCTCTCCATATTGTCGAACTGGGTCTTGAGATGCAGTCTCATTCCCATCCTGAAAGCATCCGGCGTACTGTTTCTGAGCATATTGAAAAGACTCACATGAGAGACAAGGGTCCTGTTATGGAAATCATCCTTGATCCTGGGCACATACAGCGTGAAAAGGTGCCTCAGGAGATACTGGAAATCCATAAGGCTGCTGTTGCCTGTCATCTCGTACAAAGTACCATGAAAACGGATGTCGACATCTGTCATCTTCTTGGCTATCTCATATTTCTGCTCGTCGGTTTCGGCATGGGACATCTCGTTCTCATACATGACTTCCTCTGCGACGATCTTCTCGAGTTTAGCCATCTGCTCGTCAGTCTTGTTGGCATAGACAAAGTCGGACATTCCTATCTCAAGCATGAGCCTGAGTTGATACAGGTCCTTCAATGAATTGTAGTCAATCAATCCGGAGGCTACTATAGTCTTGAGCACCCCGAAGACATTCGGCGTCACGACCTTTGTTCCCTGCTTACGCTTGGTCTCGATAAAGCCCAGAACCCTCAGACGGCTCAAGGCTTCCCTTACCACTACCCTGCTCACACCGAGCAATTCGGTGAGTTCCTGCTCCTTAGGCAGGAGTTTGCAGTTATTGTTGGAAATGTACTTAAGTATTTCGCTCTGGGTATACTCCACAAGCGAAAGGTCGTTTTTATTCATATACTGCCTCCTTATGATTTGTAAACCACAAATTTAACCAATGTAACTGAACAAATCAACCACATCGCAAAAGTAATACATATAATCCTAAAAAACATCACCTTTTGCAAAAAATCATCATATTTTCGGTTATTATGTATTGCATATTACGATTTTTTAATATTTTTGTACTGACTAACCACATTATGTATCACAAAATGAAAAAACTCGCATCCTTCATTTTTGGCATATGCATTCTCGGCGTTGCCTCCTCATGCTCTGAAAGTCAGTTCAATATAACAGGAAAAGTCACCTGCGAAGGCAAGCCTGTGAAGGGCGCGGTGATCTCTGATGGAGTGGAAGTCGTGACCACCGACCGAAGAGGAAGATATTATATGGAATCCGCCAAGGAAAATGATTATGTGTTCATTTCCATACCATCAGGATATGATGTGGAGGCAGACGGACTGATTCCGAGACATTTCACCAGAATAAAGAGGAATGCTGTAGATACTGCGGATTTCCATCTCGTCAAATGTGACAATGAGAATCATACAATGGTGTTCTCCACAGACATCCATCTTACAGGTGATGACGTGGACAAGGACCTTCCTCAATTCCATAGCACCTATCTTCCAAGCATTACAAAGTTCATAAACGAACTCGACGGAAAGGTGTATTCTTCGATACTCGGTGACATGAGTACCGACGGAAAATGGTATTCCAACAGTTTCGCGCTTCCTGAATATCTGGAGCAGATGGCTGTCTCCTACCCTACTCCTATTTATCATGTGATGGGCAACCACGACAATGAAAGACGCGGAGAAGGCACGATAGAGCAGTGGGATGAAATCGGCGAAAGCGCATACAAGAGAATAATAGGACCTAACTACTATTCTGTAAACATAGGTCAGATCCATTATGTATATCTCGACAATATAGTCACATTCGGAAAGACGCCTGAAGGGTACGGAAGTGAGGATTTCGACTGGTATCCCAAATACGGATTCCGCTATATAGTGGACTCCACTCAGGTCGAGTGGCTGAAAAAGGACCTCTCCCACGTAGACTCGAAGACTCCTGTCATCGTAAGCATGCACGTTCCTCTGTATCGCATAAAGGGACTGGAGGACGGAAAGATAATCTACAAGAAGGGAAGTTCGAAATTCCAGGATCCGGAAGTGATTACAGACATTCTGGACCGCTTTGAAAACGTGCATCTGGTCGCAGGTCATGTCCACAACAACTGCACCATCAACATGAAGGAGAACCTCACTCTCCATAACCTTGTTTCTGCATCTGCAGTGTCATGGAAACTGAATGACGTGGACAGCACTCTGATCTGCGGAGACGGCTCGCCTGCAGGATATCTGGCGATGACAGTGAAAGGAAAGGATATCAGTTGGCAGTTCAAGTCCAACGGAGAGTCGATAGAGAAGAGTCAGTTCCGCTTCTATGACCTTAATGAGGTGGACCCTGAATACGGCGGTCTTCCCGGAGAGAACATGATCATGATCAATGTCTTCAAGTGGGATGACAAGTGGGAAGTGCGCGCATGGGAAGACGGGAAGGAACTGGAACTGGAGCAATACCGCGGAACCGACCCGCTATACACCCAGGTCAGAAGCACCACGAAACTGCTTCTGCACAGACCTACTGCATTCCTGCCGGACAATACAATACATCTATTCAGAGCAAAGACATCATCCTCAACCTCGACAATCACAGTGGAAGTTACCGACCGATTCGGCAACAGATATCAGGATGTGTACCGCCAGAGCGAACCTGTCTCCTCGAGCGTGATATTCAGCAAGGGTGACAACGGATATGATACATTCAGGATTCCTGCACTGCTCAAGACTGCAGGCGGAAGCATACTGGCATTCGCAGAGGCACGAAGATACAGCAAGAGCGACACTGGTGACATTGACCTCGTACTTCGCAGGTCTGACGACGGAGGTAAGACATGGGGAGATATGGAGATGGTATGGGACGACGCTGATAATGTATGCGGCAACCCTGCACCTATACTGGACAGGGAAAGCGGAAAGATCGTCCTTGTGACAACATGGAACAAGGGTACAGACCACGAGGCTGACATCCACGCCAGGACATCTGAAGACACAAGGAAAGTATTCGTCATGTTCTCCGAAGACGACGGCAGGACATGGTCAGCCGCCAAGGAGATAACCTCACAGACAAAGGACCCGGAATGGACCTGGTACGCGACAGGACCTTGCCACGGACTGCAGATAAGCAAAGGACAGTACAAGGGCAGAATGGTGGTTCCATGCAACCACGGCGTGTTTGAAGACGGTCAGGCAGCAGGTACCGTATCGCATATCATATATTCTGACGATGCAGGAAAGACATGGAATATAGGAGCAATCGCAAAGACCGGAAACGAGTCCACCGTGGCTGAACTGGAAGACGGTACATTGATGCTCAACATGCGCGTATGGAACAACAAGGCGAAGAAGAGGACCGACTTCGACAGGGACGTGGCATGGAGCACAGACGGCGGTGAAACATTCTGCAGAGAATCCGTAGAGTCCGGTCTGATAGAGCCACGCTGCAATGCAAGCATCATAAACTGGTACAGGAACGGAGAGCCTACCTCCACCCTGCTCTTCTCGAATCCTGACCACAGGAGCAAAAGAGTCGACATGACCTTGAAACAGAGCAATGACAACGGTCAGTCCTGGACTCCGGTATACAGGCTTGATGGAAAGAAGGCCGCATATTCCGATCTTATGGTCTTCGATGACGGCGATGTAGGAATCCTGTATGAGTGCGGAGACAAAGGACCATATGAAAAGATAGTATTTACAAGACTACCGTCAAAGATCGTAGAAACCAACAGATTACAATAACAAACCAATAACCCAGAAGGTATGGATAAGAAATTCATCAAAGGTCTCGTACCCGCAGTCTTCACCCCTTTCGACAAGGATGGTGAAGTCGATTTCTCTGTCATCACTCCATACGCTGAAAGACTTATTTCAGAAGGAGCGGATGGCGTCTTTGTATGTGGGACAACCGGTGAAAGTCCATCCATGACGATCCTTGAGCGCAAGAAGGTTCTCGAGGAGTGGATAAAAGTCGTCAATGGAAGGATTCCGGTAATCGCCCATGTAGGAGGAACATGTCAGAAGGATTGCATAGAACTGGCCTCGCATGCAAAAGAGTCCGGTGCAGCGGCAATCGCTTCTGTCCCTCCATATTACTTCAAGCCAGGTTCGGCAGAAGGTCTGGTAGAGTTCTTCCGTCCCGTATCTGCTGCCGCATCCGGCATTCCGTTCTACTATTACCACATTCCATGTGTGACCGGTGTGAATCCATGCACCGTCAGTTTCCTTGACAAGGGAGCAGAAGCGATGCCTGATCTCGCCGGAATCAAGTTTACCGATACGGATTTCATGGCCATGACCAAATGCGTGAATCATCAGGACGGCAGGTTCAACATCCTGAACGGATTTGACGAGATGCTTCTTGACGGTCTCGCATCCGGAGCACAGGGAGGTGTGGGAAGTACATACAACTATGCATTTGCCATCTACCGCAACATAATGGACGCATGGGAGAAAGGAGACGTGCTGAAGGCAAGACAATGGCAGCAGCGTTCCATTGACCTTGTCGACGTCATCATCCGCCATGGAGGAGGCGTCAGAGGAGGAAAGGCGGTCATGAAGGCTCTCGGATTTGACTGCGGAAACTGCCGCAGACCTTTTGAACCTTTCACAGATGCTGAAATAGAGGAAGTGAAGGCAGAATTGGAAGCAATAAGTTTTGACACTATTAATAATAACTAAACTATGTTTAATTCATTAAAACCCTCAGCAAAAACTCTGTTGGGCTGCATGCTGATGCTGATTTCGGTATCACTGAGTGCCCAGGACAATCTTTTGAAAGGAAAGGTTGTTGAACAGAATGATCAGCCGGTAGTAGGAGCAGTCGTCCTCGTGGAAGGAACCGACATTGCCGCTATAACCGACATCGACGGAAATTATCAGTTGGGTCTCCCCGGAGGAGATGTGACTGTCACAGTTTCCTGCCTAGGCTATGTGAGTCAGTCTGTTAGTGTGTCTGACAAGCAAGGTATACTTAATGTCATTCTCGACCCTAATGTAACGGAACTGGATGAAATTGTCGTGGTGGGTTATGGAGAACAGACAAGAAAGAGCATTACCGCTTCCGTATCCAGACTCAGCGGCGACAATGTTCAGGATGTCCCTATCACAACCCTGGGTGAAGGTCTTAAAGGAAAGATATCCGGTCTTCGGGTAACCCAGAGCGACAACTCTCCAGGTGGTGCATTCACATATCGTATCCGTGGCGGTTCATCCATCAACGGAAACAATTCTCCGCTCATTCTCGTGGACGGTGTGGAAAGGGATTTCTCCACAATCAACCCTAATGACATTTCTTCCATCGAGGTCCTCAAGGATGCTGCATCATGCGCAATCTACGGTGCCCGCGCTTCCAACGGTATCATCCTCGTGACCACAAAGAAAGGCTCGTACAACAATAAGTTGAGAATCACATTCGAAGCGAACCTCGCATATCAGGACACAGAGACAGAGATTGACTTCATGGGTGCTGAAGACTATATCCGCATCACACGTCTCGCGGTAGCGGAATATCTGGAAGTTCCGGAACGTGCTGCTGCAGCAAAGAATTATCTGAACGGTGCGACTTCCGCTGGTATCGGCAACAAGCCTAACGGAATGTTCTCCACAAGATATTTCAATCCTGAGACCGACAAACTGCCAAAGGGTTATCAACTCATGGAAGACCCGCTCGACCCTACGAAGCAGATCATGTTCAAGGAGACAGACTGGCAGAGCCTGATGTACCGTCCTGCTCTCTGGCAGAACTACTATGTCGGCATCGACGGTGGTGGAGACCGCATCAGATACAAGGCGAGCCTCAACTACAACACCGACGAAGGAGTCGCAATCTCCACCGGTTATGACAGGTTCAACTTCAAGGTCAACATGGACGGCAAGATCACAGACAACCTTACCGCTTCCATCGGAGCAGACTTCGCAAGGACCAATACAGAAGCCTATGCAAACCAGAGGAACACCATCTCAAGAGCACTGGCAAATCCTCCTACAATGAATGCATATTATGAAGACGGAACCCCTGTGGAAGGCTACAATGCCACTTCACAGACTCCTCTTTTCTACAACGAGTATTACGACAGGACAAACCAGAAGGATTACCTCTCCATCCACGGAGGTCTGAAATGGAATATTGTAAAAGGACTCACAGCAAACGTGTCAGGTTCCTTCTTCAAGAACACTTCCAAGACCACCCAGTTCATCAAGGAGAATGTCTATGATGCAACACGAAAGTCATCATGGGGACAGACCTCTACCGAAAGGCGCAAGGCAGATGCTTATCTGCAGTATCAGAACAAATTCGGAAAGCATAATCTTTCCGTAATGGCAGGTTATTCATACCAATACCGCAACTACGAGACAGTAAGCCTCGCCGGTACAGGTTCGACATCAGACAAGATTACCACAATCAACGGTTCGTCCACATTCGAACCAGCCGACATGACATCATCCGTACAGATGGAATCGCAGATAGGTTTCTTCGGTCGTATCAATTATGACTATGCAGGAAGATACCTCATCACAGCGACATTCCGTGAAGATGCATCATCCAAGTTCGCTCCTGGAAACCGTTGGGGATTCTTCCCCGGAGTATCTGCCGGATGGATCATCACAGAGGAAAACTGGATGAAGAACGTCAAGTGGCTCAACCTTCTCAAACTCAGAGCAAGTTACGGTTCTACAGGTAACAGTGACGGAGTAGGCATCTATGACGCATACGGCTCATTTGCCGCAAACCACATCTACAACGGAAATGCCGGTATCAAGCCAAGTGACATGCCTAACGAGACTCTCAAATGGGAAACAACCACCCAACTTGACCTCGGTATCGACCTCAGTCTCCTGAACAACAGGATATTCCTTACAGCAGACTGGTACAACAAGAACACAAACGACCTTCTCTACGAGCAGAACCTTCCTAACACCACAGGCTTCTCGACCATCTGGACAAACATCGGTAAGGTACGTTTCTGGGGATATGACATCGAACTGACCACTCACAACATCCAGAAGAAGAACTTCTCTTGGGATTCAAGACTTACTTTCAGTTACACTGCGAATGAGGTGGTTGAACTCCCTGACAACGGAATCGATAAGGGAAGGACTGACGGTATAGCCCTCGGTGACGGAACATATTTCGGAGGTATCGCTGAAGGTGAACCTCTCTACAGATTCTACGGATACTGGGCAACAGGCATCCTCGAGACAGAAGAGCAGGTTGCAAACGCGCACTATGACGCTCTCTCACGCGTTCCTGTGAAAGGACAGAAGAGAGTCGGAGACTACGAATGGGCAGACAGAAACGGTGACAAGCAGATCACAAAAGCCGACCAGTTCTGCCTCGGAGTTTCTGTAGCACCTTATACAGGAGGTTTCGGAAACGACTTCCGTATCAAGGACTTCACACTCTCCATCTATATGGACTGGGCACTGGGTCACTCCATCTACGATGAATCATACAACCGTTACTTCTTCTCGACATATACAATGAACTATGCCCTTGCAGAAGAAGTCAAGAACTGCTGGAAAAAGCCGGGCGACAAGACCCATCTTGCAAAATTCACAGCGAACGACTCTGCATGGGGAAATGACAACTACAACAGATCTGCAAACCAGATCTTCACATACAAGGGTGACTATCTCTGCATCAGGGAAGTGTCTCTTCAGTATACAATTCCGGAAAAGGTCCTCAGAAAGACTCCGTTCAAGGGAGTGTCCGTGAACATTGCCGGAAACAACCTCCACTATTTCACGGCTGTCAAGGGTATTTCTCCTGAAGTCGGAACAAATTCAACTTATAAGGAAGGATACAACAACTATCCTCCTATCAGAAGAATCTCATTTGGAGTCAAATTAACATTCTAACATGTCTGTCTTATGAAAAGAATCATAAAAAACATATTCTTGTCCTGCTTGGCTGCCGTATCAGTCATGTCATGCGTCAAAGACCTCGACATAGAGCAGAAGAGCAAGATCACATCATCCAACATGTGGAAATCAGAATCTGATGCCACAGGAGCCATGTACGGAATGTTCCATCAGTTCCGCGCAGCCTTCAACACCGCCATCATCTACTGGGGAGATTTCCGCGCCGGAACCTTTACTGACGGACTCGGAGCAGGAACTGCATCAAAGATGTTCAAGAACAATCTTGACGGAACCGAAACCAAGGGTACAAACTGGGGATCCCTGTACACTACCATCAACAATGCCAACCTGATCATGAAGCATGTCCCTGACATCGAGTTCAAGAGTGCTGACACCAAGAACATGGTCATAGCACAGGCATATTTCGTACGTGCATACTGCTACTACACAATCGCAAGGGTATGGGGAGACGCACCTCTTCTTACAAGCGGTTTCGAGTCTGACAAGGCAGACCTCCGTCCATCCAGAACCGATGTGAACAAGATATATGACCAGGTCGCGGCTGATATTGAAAAGGCATTGGAACTGATGCCGGAAGGTGCAGGAGACCCAACAATCGGAACACGCGCAGCAATCTACATGCTCAAGGCTGACTTCTATCTGTGGAAATATCAGGTACGAAACGGTTCCGAGGATGACCTTACAACTGCCTCAGACGCCGTAGATGAGGTACTTGAAGGCTCTAATGAACTTCTGCCTTCATATGCATCGGTTTTCGACATCAACAACAAGAACAACAAGGAGATCATCTTCACCCTTCACTTCGAAAAAGGTGAATACGAAGGCGGATACAGCAGCAACTGGCTTATACCTACCTCAAGATGGTATTCGGCAGACGAGCATATCGAGAAGGATGTGAAACTGATGATTTCAGACGACCAGCGTTACAATTTCTCTGAATCGATGCTCGAACTTCTCCACAGCGACTACCGCGACACCCGTCTTCCGGTAAACTACGGTTCCTGGACCGACGATGTGGAAGGTGTGACATATACATGGATCAACAAGTTCTCCGGACTGTGGCAGGATAATGTGAGGTACTTCATTGCGGACGAGCCGATCTACAGATATGCAGAAGCATTGCTGTTCAAGGCCGAAATCGAGAATGAAAAGGGAAACACACCTGGTGCGCTGACATACCTGAACGAAGTCGCAAAACGTGCATACGGAGTGGACGATGTCTACACTACAACCGACTACAACGAGTTCAAATCAGTTCTCTGCGACGAGTATGTGAAGGAGTTTGCAGCAGAGGGAAAGACATGGTGGGTATATAACCGTCTGGGATACATATTCACAAAGGTCGAGACCCTTCGCGGCCGTCAGAACGAGACCAACATCCTCCTCTGGCCGATTGCTGCCGCATGTATGGAGGAAAACCCTAATATCAGACAGACCGTAGGTTACTATTAGCAGATGGTTATGAGAAAGATCTTCACATCATTGGTAATGTCCGTATTGCTTCTGTCCGGCGTCTCATGCCAGAAGGAAAATCCTTTTTCCGATCCGACAAAGAACGACAATGACAGCGGCAATACGGAAACCGGCGGCGGAAGCGACACAACCACAGATGCAGTTGTCCTTTGGAAGAACAACGACAAGGTCAATGGGAAAACTTATATAAGTTTCAGGATTCCCACCCTTCTGAGAACTCCGAACAAACTGTTTGCATTCATCGAGGCAAGAACGGAGAACACCGACAGAGGCGACATCGACATTGTGTACAAGGTATCCGAGGACAACGGCAAGACATGGAGCGAATCCGTGCTTCTCTATTCCGATGGTGACCACACTGTGGGCAATGCATGCGCAGTCTACACTTCGTCAGGCAGAATCTGCATGCTTTTCAACTGGCATGTCATGAGAAGTGCTGCCTCCGGAACTTATCCTTCCGAACTTGGAGTGACTGACGCCCAGAGAAAGGCTCACTCAAGGAGAGTGTTCTACACCTATTCCGATGACGAAGGTGTCACATGGGCCAAGCCACTCGACATTACGGAGACAGTCATGGAGAAAAACTGGACCTGGAATGCTGTGGGACCCGTTCATGCCATACAGTTGAAGACAGGAAAGTACAAGGACAGGATAGTATGGCCTTGCGACCTTAAGACCGCTGCCGGAGGAGAAAGGGGAAACCTATACTCCTATGTAATATACTCTGATGACAACGGACAGACATTCCATAAATCCGCTATCATCCCTTACGGAAATGAAAGCACGGTCGTGGAACTCTCTGACGGAAGGCTCCACCTCGACATGAGGAACTCCAACAGTTCATACTACGCCGACGGCAAGGCATGCAGGGCCTACAGCATAAGCAACGATGGAGGAGCGACCTGGGGAGGCTACATATACGACGAATCCAGACCGGAGCCTACACCTGCAAGCGGAGGGACAAAGGGATGTCAGGGGGTCATCGAGAACTACAACACAGATGGAGTACCGTCAAAGAACATCCTCTTCATGAATCCTGCGGATCCGGTAAAACGTCAGAACCTCACGCTCAGATGGAGCAACGACGACGGCTTCACATGGAAAAGATCTGAAGTCATATGCAAGACACTCGCAGGTTACTCCGACATGGTGGTACTTTCCGACGGAAGCCTTGCAATGCTGTATGAAAACGGTTTCGGAGCCTATGACGACAGGGTTTCATTCCAATTGAAGCCCGCTTCTGAGATCGCTCCTCATTTTTAAGATTCCTTTTGGAACATTTTACAGAAAATCTAACATAGACCGATTATGAAATCCAGATTATCAATATTGCTCAGCATCGCGCTTCTTGCAGGCTGTACAATAGATTATAAAGACGAGATCAATCCTGCCAAGGATGATGCATCTGCAACAGGACATCTCACAGTAAATGTGTGCGTAAGCGGCACATTCGCTTCGGATGACACCGCCGCTCAAGAGTCCGAATATACGGTGAACGGCTATGACCTGCTGGTCTTCGATGATGCCACAGGACAACTTCAGTATCTTGAGTCCGACATCACTCCTTCAAAAAAGGAAGCCATAGCAGGGACTTCCGACTATCTGCTGGACGTCAAGGAAATAGACCTTCCAAACACTGGTCAGAAAAGGGTTATCGTGATAGCGAATGCCGGAAGTTCGCTTGAAATGCCGGAACTGGTGACAAGTTCTGACGAGGAAGGAAGCGGTACACTCCTGAAGGAATTGCGCGAGGGTGTTGCCCAGATACTTACCGAGGCACCGGCTCTCCCTCTAGTGATGGTTGGCGAGACCAGGACAGCCACATCCAACGGAACGACTGTTCCTGTGACCCTGTCCAGGACTGTTGCCAAGATAAAGGTGGTGAACAAGGAGCCTGAGTCACTCAAGATCAACAGCATCTCCGTGGCAGGGGCATCAGCATCGGCACTGCCCCTGGCTGAGTCTGCAGAACTGAAAACAACAGAGACAATAGACTTTGATGTCGACGTGAACGCAGGTACGGATTGCGCGGTATTCTACATTCTTCCAACCGAGGCAGAAAAGATGACAGTCACTGCGGAAGGAACTCTGAATGGTACAGCATTTACTGCAGAGACCCTCATCCAGACAGACGTCTATGCAGATTACGGATGCAGACTCGAATACGGCATCGCAGCAGCGAAGGTAAAGAGTTCGTTCTATCCTGAATTTGACGTGGAAAAGGTACCGCCTATCACCGTGTCGGGTGACTGGCTCAGCGGAACTACAGAAATCACTCTTCCATTCATCGCCGAGACCATCTACGGTTTCACATTCGATGTGACTCTGGAAGAAGGTTCTCCTGCTGCCACCGTATCAAAGAACGAAGATGCCGACTGGTATGATGTGGAGATTTCCGACAACAAGGTAAGGGTACGCGCTCTGAAAGAGAACGCAGAGACTGAAAGAAAGTCTTCATTCAACATAGCCTCAGGCGGCAATGTCCTCAAGATCGATGTGAAGCAGCAGGGTGTCAAGGACATCTCTACCGTGACATTCGCAGGAATCGAGTGGATGGACCGTAATCTCGGTGCCACAGCAAGGGCAAACATGGCTGGAAGTTCAGATATAAAATCATACGGATATCTCTACCAGTGGGGTCGTAACATTCCATTCCCTGTCGAAGGCGCAGTGGAGACCGTTTCCGGACAGATGACACCTCAGGAGGCGATGCAGACCAACAAGTTCATCGTCTATGCAGAAGGAACACAAGACTGGAACTCACAGGGTATCGAAGGAACATATCTCGACAAATGGGACAGTGTGAATCCGGACCCATGTCCTGAAGGTTTCCGTCTTCCTACATATCCTGAACTGGAGACCATCCTGCCATATCGCGTGGTAGCACTGATGTATGCAAAAGGACGTCAGAACAAATCCATAGCAAAGGCAGACGGAAGCAAATACCAGTATGTAGGTTTCGGAATAGGAAACATAACTGAGTACAGGTCGGTCGGCGGTGAAATCCGAGGCATCATGAATCAAGGTACTGATAATGCATACCACCTCAAATGGCTATACAATAATGAAGGCGGAACAATGCTCAGTGACGCGAACAACGGTAATCTCAACTATATCGCAGGAGGAAAAAATGTTCTCAGAATCAGTTATATTGACGGTGATTCATCATCTGACTACCCTAAGATTGCAGATGCTGACGAATTCTGGAGCACACATACTCCGGAACAGGACATATACTTCCCTTGTCCGGGTCGCAGAGACGCAACCGGTGCAATAACCGAAAGCGGCACTTCTGCATTCTACTGGTCCGGCTCGATGTATAAAGGAAACAAGACCACCGAATCCTATGCTTCCGGTCTGCTTTACTTCAGACCTGCAGGCAAATTTATGGTCATGACGGCCCCTGCAATCGGTACTGCTGACGTATACACAGCCACCGAAGCATACGGCTACCGTAACCAGGCCTTCTCCATCAGATGCGTAAAGAAATAATATTCACTGAACCGTTATGAAGACAGGTAATCTGTCCGGACTATATCTTGCGGGGGCAACTGCTGCGGCAGTTGCCTCCTGCGCTCAGGCGCCTGAAGACGAAAGGCCCAATGTAGTCCTCATTCTTGCTGATGACCTTGGCTACAGTGACGCCGGCTGCTATGGTGGTGAGATAAACACCCCTAACATCGACTCTCTGGCAGACAACGGTCTGAGATACCTCAACTTCTACAATTCCGCCAGAAGTTGTCCTTCCCGTTCATGCCTTATGACCGGTCTGTATCCTCATTCGGCAGGAGTCGGCCATATGGTCAAGGACAGAGGTCTTCCGGCATATAGAGGCAGAATAGCGGACAACGCAGTCACAATAGCGGAAATGCTGCAAGACGCCGGTTATCAGACAGCGATGACAGGTAAATGGCATGTGAGCCATGATATCGACCCCGAGGGGACAAAGAAGGACTGGCCTCTTCAGAGAGGATTCAAAAGATTCTACGGGACCCTCACCGGACATGGCAGTTTCTGGAATCCCAAATGTCTGTATGAGGGAAACGATCCCGCTCCTGCGGAAGGAGACTACTATTATACCGAGCAGATAGCAGGTATGGCAAGCAGTTATATAGAGGAGATGGACCGGGACCGCCCTTTCTTCCTGTATGTGGCATTCACTGCACCCCACTACCCTCTTCATGCCAGAGAGGAATATATCGAAAGATATGACGGGACATACTCCGAAGGCTGGGATTCCTTGAGGGTGAGGCGTTTCGAGAGAATGAAGACCTTGGGTGTACTTCCGCAGAACGCTGTACTGCCCGCCAAGGACCCTATGTGCCACGACTGGAAGGACGATCCGGAAAAGGACTGGCAGCAGAGACGCATGGAGACATTCGCCGCAATGGTCGAGCAGATGGACGAGGGCATCGGAAAGATTGTCGGTACTCTCAGGAAAACGGGAGAAGTTAACAACACCATAGTCATCTTCCTGTCCGACAACGGCGCCTCGGCAGAAGGCCATCTGGACAATACCGTAGAGCGTCTCGGCACACCTTGGTCAGACCCGATGATTCCGTCCCACACCAAGGACGGAAGACCTGTGAGGGCCGGAGATTTTCCGGAAATCGCACCGGGACCGGACGACACATACGGCAGTTATGGTCCCCAATGGGCACATCTGTCAGTCACCCCGTACAAGAGGTTCAAGAGTTGGGTACATGAAGGAGGCATACATACCCCGATGATATTGTCCTGGGGAGACAGGATCAAAGACAAAGGCGGATTCAGACACGGGATATACAGCATCCTCGACTTCATGCCGACTCTGATGGAGATTTCCTCTGGCACATATCCGGAAGAAATCAGAGGAATGAAGACAATGCCATATGAAGGGCAAAGTTTCCTGAAATCCATTGACAGTGATGACTTTGACCCCGAGCGCACCCTTTTCTGGGAGCATGAAGGGAACCGCGCTGTCAGGAAAGGACACTGGAAACTGGTTTCCGAATTTCCAGGAACCTGGAGTTCGATGAGACCATATCCTGAAAACGGAGGTTGGGAACTGTACAACCTTGAAGAAGACTGTACTGAAACTGAAAATCTGGCATCGGAACATCCTGAAACCGTGAAGGAACTTGCCGCCTTATGGGATGAATGGGCAAGGGCGCACAATGTGGTCGACTGGAGCCTTCTGGGAGAATGATACATCCTTTTGAAAGAATAAGTCCATGAAGATAGAAAATAATCACTATCTTTATGGGCTTATTAATTTTTCGATATATGGAAAGAATCATCGAGTGCGTACCTAACTTCAGTGAAGGACGCAATATGGAAGTGATCGGCGCCATTGTGGCTGCTATTGAAAAAGGAGGAAGGGATGCGGTCTGCGACAGACCCGGAGTGAAGGTCCTGGATGTGGACCCGGGCGAGGCTACAAACCGTACCGTCGTGACTTTCGTCGGAAGTCCCGAGGCTGTTCTGGAGGCTGCATTCCAGGGAGTGAAAAAGGCAGGAGAACTGATAGACATGAGGCAGCACCACGGCGCACATCCCCGTTCAGGAGCCACTGATGTGCTTCCTCTCATTCCTATATCCGGTATCACCCTTGAAGAATGCGGAGAACTTGCACGCTCGCTGGCCAAGAGGATATATGACGAACTTGAGATACCATGCTACTGCTATGAATCTGCAGCATATAAACCTGAAAGAAAGAATCTTGCAGTTTGCCGCGCCGGCGAATATGAGGCACTTCCTGAAAAGATAGGAAACCCTGAGCGCAAGCCTGACTTCGGACCGGATACATTCACAGAAAAGGCGGCATTCAGCGGAGCCACAAACGTGGGAGCAAGGGATTTCCTGATTGCGGTGAATTATAATCTCAACACCACATCCACACGTCGCGCCAATGCGGTTGCATTCGATGTCAGGGAAAAAGGTCGTCCGAAAAGAGAAGGCAATCCTATCACCGGAAAGATAGTGAAGGATGCAGACGGCAACACGGTGATGATTCCGGGTACACTCAAGGGATGTAAGGCAATCGGCTGGTTCATAGACGAATACGGCATCGCCCAGGTATCGATGAACATCACTGACATCAACACCACCCCACTCCATGTCGCATTCGACGAAGTATGCCGTGCAGCACAGGCAAGAGGTCTGAGGGTGACGGGAACCGAAATAGTTGGTCTCGTTCCTAAGCGCACACTAATCGAGGCCGGAAGATATTTCCTCGAAAAGCAGCACAGGTCGACAGGTATTTCAGAGGATGAGATTATGAAGATCGCCATCAAGTCGATGGGACTGGATGACCTGAAACCGTTCAATCCGAAGGAGAAGGTAATCGAATATCTCGTCGAAGATGAAGCCGAGGCCGCATCACGTGAACGCCTGGTGAGAATGACCTGCAAGGGATTCGCCCTGGAAACTGCATCCGAATCTCCTGCACCGGGAGGTGGCTCTATATCGGCATATATGGGTGCGCTCGGTGCGGCACTCGGTACCATGGTGGCGAACCTGTCTTCACATAAGGCTGGCTGGGACGACAGGTGGAAAGAGTTCTCGGACTGGGCAGACAAGGGCCAGGCTATCATGAGCAGACTTCTCTCGCTTGTAGACGAGGACACCGCTGCCTTTGACAGGATAATGGCCGCACTCGGAATGCCTAAAGGTTCCGATGAAGAAAAGAAGGCTCGCGCCGAAGCACTTGAAGAGGCTACCCTATATGCCACAGAGGTTCCTCTCAAGACAATGAAGGCTGCATATGAAGTTTTTGAACTGGCAGGTGCGATGGCTTCGCATGGCAATCCTAATTCCGTAAGCGATGCCGGAGTGGGAGCACTTGCAGCCAGAAGCGCAGTCCTTGGCGCCCAACTCAACGTACGGATCAATGCTGCAGGACTTTCTGACCGTCAGGCTGCTGATCGTCTCTGTGCCGAGGCCTCTGAAATCGCGGAGAAGGCAGTACAGGCGGAAGCGCAGGTTCTCGAAATCGTGAACAGCAAAATCGCCTGAAATCCTAAAATACTGACTTTCAAACAATTAGCCACTTAAAGGTGCGCCATTTTACGCACCTTTATTTCGATAAACAACTGATTACCAGATACATAATGAACGCATTTCAAAAAGACATCCTGGAAGGTATTCCGACCATTCTTCCGGAACCGAAACCCTATGACCCGGACATCAACCATGCTCCGAAACGCAAGGACATCCTGAGCGCAGAGGAAAAGGTCCTCGCCATAAAGAATGCATTGAGATATTTTCCTGAGGAACACCACAAGACACTTGCAGAAGAGTTTGCAAGGGAACTCAAGGAATATGGACGAATTTATATGTACCGTTTCCGTCCTGATTATCCTATGTATGCCCGTCCTCTGGATGAATATCCTGCAAAGTCAAGGCAGGCTGCGGCGATAATGGCCATGATCCAGAACAATCTGGACTACAGGGTGGCTCAGCATCCTCACGAACTGATCACCTACGGAGGTAACGGAGCGGTTTTCCAGAACTGGGCACAATATCGTCTCGTCATGCAATATCTGGCACAGATGACTGACGAGCAGACACTTGTGATGTACTCAGGTCATCCTCTGGGTCTTTTCCCGAGTCATAAGGATGCTCCGAGGGTGATAGTGACCAACGGAATGGTGATTCCGAATTATTCGAAGCAGGACCACTGGGAGAAATTCAACGCACTGGGAGTGTCGCAGTACGGTCAGATGACTGCAGGCTCATATATGTACATAGGCCCTCAGGGTATCGTTCACGGCACCACCATCACCGTAATGAACGCTGCACGCAAGAAACTTCAGGCACGCGGACTTGAAGGCACTCAGGAGAATATGAAGGGAATGCTCTTCGTAACTGCAGGTCTAGGCGGAATGTCGGGAGCACAGCCTAAGGCAGGAGTGATCTCAGGTGTGGTGAGCGTGGTGGCGGAAATCAACCCTCTGGCTGCACGCAAGAGATATGAGCAGGGATGGGTGGACGAGATTCATTCCGACCTTGACGACCTGATAGGCAGGATAAGAAAGGCTGTCGAGAACAAAGAGGTGGTGTCACTTGCATATGAGGGCAATGTGGTGGACCTTTGGGAGAGGCTTGCAGAAGAGGATATCCATGTGGACCTCGGTTCCGACCAGACATCTCTCCACAACCCATGGGCAGGAGGATATTACCCTGTGGGATATTCATATGAAGAATCCAAGACGATGATGGCAGAGGAACCTGAACGATTCAAGGAATGTGTAAGGGAATCTCTCCGCAGGCATGCCAAAGCGATCAACGCACTGTCAGACAAAGGAATGTACTTCTTCGACTATGGCAATGCATTCCTTCTGGAGGCATCGCGCGCCGGTGCTGATGTGATGGGAGAAGACGGCAGGTTCCGCTATCCGTCTTATGTACAGGACATCATGGGACCACTCTTCTTCGACTACGGATTCGGACCGTTCAGATGGGTGTGCATGTCCCAGAATGCCGAAGACCTTGCCAAGTCGGACGAGATTGCAGCAAGGGTTCTGCGTGAGATCATGGAACAGGCTCCTGAGGAAATACGGGGCCAGATGATGGACAACATCAGATGGATAGAGGAAGCGGGAGCGAACAATCTTGTGGTCGGCTCGCAGGCACGTATCCTTTATGCAGACTGCGAAGGACGTACGAAGATTGCCCTTGCATTCAACGAGGCTATCCGTAACGGCGAGATTTCCGCACCTATAGTCCTCGGAAGGGACCACCATGACGTGTCCGGCACAGACTCTCCTTTCCGCGAGACATCCAACATATATGACGGATCGCAGTTCTGTGCAGATATGGCGGTGCACAATGTCATAGGCGACGGTTTCCGTGGAGCGACATGGGTTTCCATCCACAACGGAGGCGGCGTAGGCTGGGGAGAAGTGATGAACGGAGGATTCGGAATGGTGATAGACGGAAGCGGAGATTCTGACCGTCATATAAGGGAAATGCTTCTCTGGGACGTGAACAACGGTATTGCAAGACGCAGTTGGGCACGTAACGAGGGCGCGGTAAATGCCATCAGGAGAGAGATGGAAAGGACTCCTGGACTCAAGGTCACACTGCCGAATTTTGCAGACGAGGACATGATCAGAGACATCCTCAAATAACCCCGGACACACGGACATCCTTCATGACACGAACCGCATACAAGCCTAAGGTATCCATTGTGATGTGCTTCTGCAAAGAGCCGTTGCAATGGATACGGCTTTCTGTGGAATCCATTCTGGATCAGACATTCCGAGACTTCGAACTGATTCTTATATGCGACAATCCGGAATATGAGGAGGGCATCGCATATGTCAATGCCGCCTCGCAGAAGGACAGCCGCATCACGCTGTATGTCAACGATCGGAACATCGGTCCCACCCGGTCGTTCAACAAGGCCATAGCCCTATCGGAAGGCATGTATATAGCGAGGATGGATGCCGACGACATATGCCTGCCGGAGAGGCTTGAGAGGCAGGTGGCATATCTCGACACCCATCCACATATAAGTGTATGCGCCACTGACGCACATATAATCGACAGGGACGGAAATATAATCCGAAGAAACAGATACAGAAGAAACAGGGACCAGGCACTTCTGGTGATATCCAATGTGATAGCGCATCCTTCGGTGATGATGCGAAGAAGTCTTCTCGGACTCAGGGACCCTCTCTACAATGAGTCGTACATATATTCCCAGGACTACGAACTGTGGCAGTATCTGACTCTCAAGGGACACAGGATCCACACGCTGGAAGAGCCTCTGCTGCTCTACAGGAAAAGCGACTCACAGATATCCTCTGCCGGAAGAAGGAAGCAGAAGGAACTGTTCAAGGATATACACCGCCGGTTCATCACCGGGTGGCTTCTCGACAGGGGCATCATATGCCAGGAAGACACCTCCGACCTGCATAAGATGCTCGAGAAATGTTCCAGAGAATACGACAGGATAAGTGGAGAAGACAGAAGATACCTCGACCTCATCATATACGTGCTTTATTTTAGCATTGGAACATATGACTGGAGATACAGGTTCAGATACCTTGCAGACCGCAATCTGACAGTATTCCGCATACGCTTCATATTCACTTTCCGTCTTTTCTTTTCCAGAAAGACGAGGCTTGAGAGGACAGGATTCATCTAGAAACGTCGGGAGCCGGCATATGTTATCCTGAAGGTAAGTCCGGCGCTGTTCTGATATAACTTTCCTATATCACCGTAAATACCTGCAGAAAATGAAACCGGAAGACCGGTAAGGCTTCCTTTGATATCAGCCTCGAGGGCAAGGGAGAGTTGCCAGGGCACGGAGGGCAGAGGTCCGCTGTAGGTTCCAAAGTTTTCCGTAAAGACCGCCTTAAACCTGTATGGAACCTTGCCTGACGCCACTCCGGCTATTCCAAGATTATGTCCTCTGGTCCTGTTGCTCATGATACCACGGACAACACCGTCCGCATCCGGAGCAAATGGGACAAGAAGCGGAAGTCCCATTGTCCTACCATGATGTGTCCAACCTGAGCCATATGGACTGTTATTGAAGTAATTGTCACAACCGCCGAGTACGATTCTCCCATAATACGGATCTGAAGGGTCCTGCTTTGCCTTTTCTTCCTCGGTGGCAGGACGGTCATGTCTGTCGCCTGACTGCCATGTGGTGTTTATGAATTCGTAAGTGATGTCGGTGACGAATGCCTTCCTGTCGTTCAGGGCGAACTGAAGAGTCCACACTCCGTCAGGGAAGTTCTGAAATTTCATTCCCGAATTGTCCTCGAACGGCTTGTCGTACTGGAATGTCATCGTGAATGGACGTGCCCGCCAGACAAGACGTGCCCATTCGCGGCCGAGATGGTTTCCGAAGACATTGTTCTGGTCCGACCATGAGTCTGATGAATCACCTCTTTTTGCGAAAAACACCTTCACATAGTCTTTGAAAGATACCGCCTGACCTTCTCCTCCCCAATGGGCATAGTGGTCGAATCCGGCGATGAGTTCCACCTTTCTGCCGAGAGCGAATTTGACCGCCACCGCCTTGTTGTGGAGCATGGCACCTTTCACCACTCTGTTGTCCAGAAGATGATAATGGGCAAGGTTGCCTCTGATACCCACCCAATGACCTTTTTCAAAATATATCCAGTCTGAACTCAGATTCACTCCGGGAAGATTGCGGGCATTGCCGGACATCAACATGTCTCCTCCTGTAATGGAAAGGTCCCCCAGTTCTCCCCTCCTCGGAATCATCCCGACATCCATCCGGAGCATCCTCCAGCCGCCGCTTACATACAGACGGTCCACAAGACCGTATACCGGGGTTCCGTAAAGAGGGCTTTTCAACGCAAGTGCGCCTGCAAGAGCAGCCTCGGTGTCAAAGAAGAAACCTTTCATGTCCGAATAGGAAACCTTGGCTCCTGCCGTAAGAAGTCCCGAAGACCTTACCGGAAGGATTCCGTCCTCTCCCGTACGGGCAAAATACGGCATATATTTCCCGGAAGAGCCACCAATTCGGGCAGAAGATGACCACTGTAACTGCCACGATGAGGGACGCTCTCCAGCATCAGCACCCGAAAGGCAGAGCGGAAGAAAAAGGAAAATCAATGGAAGAAGTTTCTTCATATTGCGGCAAATATAATTATATTTGTACGATTTAATATAAAAAAGATGAATCACACAATATCTCACGGCAGGCTTACGATCGAGACTGCATATGCCCTTCTGGCAAAAGGATCAACTCTGTCACTTGGCAGGGATGCTGAGGAAGCGATACTGAAATGTCGCAAGTATCTTGACAGCAAGATGGAAGACATCAGACGCCCTATATACGGTGTCACCACCGGCTTCGGTTCACTCTGCAATATCACCATCGCGGCGGAAGACCTCTCGCAACTCCAGCACAATCTGGTCATGTCCCATGCCTGCGGAACAGGTGAGACCGTCCGACCTGAGATAGTGAAACTGATGCTGCTTCTCAAGATCCAGTCGCTCTCGTACGGATATTCCGGAGTACAACTCATTACAGTACAAAGGCTTATCGACATGTTCAACAATGACATCCTGCCGGTTGTCTACCAGCAGGGTTCACTCGGTGCTTCCGGCGACCTTGCGCCTCTGGCACATATGAGCCTTCCTCTGATAGGAATGGGAGAGGTGATCTATAATGGAAAGGTGACCGATGCGGCACAGGTATGGAAGGAGATGGGATGGGAACCTATAAAACTCAAGTCAAAGGAGGGTCTCGCTCTTCTGAACGGAACTCAGTTCATGAGTGCCCATGCTGTCTGGTCACTGGTTCAGGCTCAAAGACTTTCCGACTGGGCGGACAAGATCGGAGCAATGTCTCTCGAGGCATATGACGGAAGAATAGAGCCGTTCTATCCTCAGGTACACGAGGTCCGCGCACATCAGGGACAGATCGAGACAGCAGCACGCATCCGCGAGATTCTGGAAGGAAGTGAAATCATCAGGCAGCGCAAGGTACATGTACAGGACCCGTATTCGTTCAGGTGCATGCCTCAGGTCCACGGAGCATCCAAGGACGCCATAAGATATGTCAAGGGAATCATTGAGACAGAGATAAACAGCGCGACAGACAACCCTACAGTCTTCCCTGACGAAGACCTGATAATATCTGCAGGAAACTTCCACGGTCAGCCTATCGCACTGCCTATGGACATGCTTGCACTTGCCCTGTCGGAACTTGCAAACATCTCTGAAAGACGTATATACAAACTGATTTCAGGTCAGAGAGGACTTCCTAACTTCCTGGTGGCAAAACCGGGACTCAACAGCGGATTCATGATTCCGCAATATACGGCTGCTTCGATCGTAAGCCAGAGCAAGGGTCTCTGCATGCCGGCATCCGCCGACTCCATCCCATCATCTCAGGGACAGGAGGACCACGTGAGCATGGGTGCCAACGCCGCCACAAAACTGGTACGCGTGGTGGAAAACACCGAGAGGGTCCTTGCCATCGAACTGTTCAACGCCGCACAGGCTCTTGAGTTCCGCCGTCCGCTCCGCTCGTCATGGACAATAGAGAAGATATATGCCGGCTACAGAAAGGTGGTTCCGTTCATCGACGACGACTGCTACATGCATCCTTTCATCGAAAAATCTGTGGAGTTCATAAGGTAGAAGCGAATCCCAGGACACCCCGTTCCGGACAGTGATCCTGACAGGAAATGCAGAAGGGACCCCGGTGAGCAGAACTGTTGCGGTCAACACCGGCATCTGGGTAGTGAAGGAAACTGACTGGAGTTGGGCTTACACTCCTCAGACACGCTCATACACCCGTGAAATCAAATCCACCTCAACCGAGGAGGAGCGTCTGTTCTCATTCAGCAATACGGCTGACAATAATGCCGCCCTGCACGACGAATCCATCGTAATCAACGTGTTTGGAGAATAAATTTATGTATCTTTGTTCTTCAACAGGATACATGAAGATAATGAAGACAGTAATCTACAACATAGGAACCCTTGCCGGTATTCTGCCGGAAGGGGTTCTTCGTCTTGAGGGGTCCGGGATGGACCATGTGGAGTGCATTGAAAATGCATATCTGGTAATCGAAAACGGCATCATTTCCGACTTTGGTCGCATCGTGGAGGGAAAGGGTGTGGGGAACGACCCCTCCCACTACGTGGCTGCTCGCCGCAAAAGCCCACTGGGCTATTTGCTTATTGCTCACGACCCCTGCGGCCAGGGGGGTAGCACGGTTCCCCACACCCTTTCCCTCCACGATGCCGATGCACAGACAGAATATATAGATGCCAAAGGAGGCTGGGTCATGCCGGCATTCTGTGACTCCCATACCCATATCGTATATGCAGGATGCAGGGACGGAGAGTTCAGAGACAAGATCGCAGGACTCTCATATGAAGAAATCGCGGCAAGAGGAGGCGGAATCCTCAACTCTGCAGACCTCCTGCATGAGACCTCCGAAGACGAACTCTACGAGCAGTCCATGGAAAGGGTCCGCGAGATAATGTCCATGGGAACAGGTGCGGTAGAAATCAAAAGCGGATATGGACTCAACACCGAAGACGAACTTAAGATACTCAGAGTCATCAGACGCATCAAGGAAACGACACGACTGACAGTCAAGGCAAATTTCCTGGGAGCACATGCTGTGGGAAGAGCCTACAGAGGGCGTCAAAGCGAATATGTCGACCTTGTGTGCGACGAGATGCTGCCGGCAGTGGCCCGGGAAGGACTTGCGGATTTCGTGGACGTGTTCTGCGACGAGGGATTCTTCACGGTGGAGGAAACCGACAGGATTCTGAGCAAGGCGGCAGAATACGGACTTGTTCCCAAGATCCATGCAAACGAACTCGAAGTCTCCGGTGGAGTCCAGGTCGGAGTGAAGCATAATGCCCTCTCTGTGGACCATCTGGAGAAGACTACAGATGCCGAGATAGAGGCACTGCGGGGAAGCAGGACCATGCCTACAATGCTTCCGGGATGCTCTTTCTTCCTCGGTCTGCCATACGGTAATGCAAAAGGATATATTCAGGCCGGACTTCCTGTCGCCCTGGCATCCGACTATAATCCGGGATCGAGTCCGAGCGGAAACATGAGGTTCGTGATGGCTTTGGGTTGCATCAGGATGCGCCTTACTCCTGAGCAGTCCTTCAACGCCTGCACCATAAATTCAGCCTACGCCATGGGAGTGAGCGATTTCCTCGGTTCCATCACCAGAGGCAAGAAAGCGAACCTCATCATCACAAAACCGATTCCGTCACTGGCATTCATTCCTTACAGCCATCAGACACCTATAATAGAACAAGTCATATTATCGCGATGAAAACAAGATTTCTTACAGCATTCTGCCTCATATTGACAGTTGCACTTACTGCATCAGCACAGGAAAAGCACCATTTCAGACATCAGGGACTGGACAGGGAATACTGGATGTATATTCCGGAAAATCTCCCGCAGCAATCTCCGCTCGTATTTGTACTGCATGGATATGGCGGAAAGGCTGAAGGCTATTGCCCGCAGATGATGGAAACTGCACAAAGACATGGATTTGCCGTCTGTTATCCTCAGGGCGAAAAGGCTCCGAAGGGCAAGACAGGATGGAATGTGGGCTATCCCAAGCAGGAAGGGATGAAGACCGATGATATCGACTTCATATGTGACCTCGCGAGACATGTCCAGAAAAAATTCGGTCTAAGCAGGGAGAACACCTTCTTTTCAGGTATGTCGAACGGCGGCGAGATGTGTTATATCATGGCCATGAAGCATCCTGAGGCGTTCGCGGCATATGCTTCGGTTGCCGGTCTCACCATGGAATGGGCATACAGGAGCATGAGTCCCAAGAAAGCGGTTCCGCTTATGGAGATACACGGAACTGCAGACAAGACTTCACTCTGGGAAGGAGACCCTGACAACAACTGCGGATGGGGAGAATATATTTCCGTACCTCTCGCAGTAGGCGTCTGGGCTGCAGAGGCCAAATGCACCCATACAGAGACAACTGAACTGCCTGTAAGAAACAACAAGGTCCTCCTTCACCGTCATCTCGGAGGAAGTCCGGCATGGGAAGGAGGACCTGATATAGAAGTAAGACTTTATGAGGTCGTCGGAGGCAAGCATTCATGGGCACATGAGGACATGGATACTTGCGAGGAAATCTGGAAATTCTTCAGCAGATATCTGAGATAATTACTGCATTACTACTGTCGAGTCAGTCACTTCTGTGACAACCTCTTCCGCTACCGGTTCCTCAACAGGTTCCGGAGTATTGTAACGTGGGAGTGGTGACTTGAAACCTGCCCATGCAAAGAGGTTGAACACCCAGAGGACAGCGACTGCAACCACCAGGGACGAAAGGGAAATAAGCCATTTCTTCCAAGGTGCAAGGCCCTTCTTTGCATATGGGTCCTTGAGTTTGACGGTAGGATATTTCGCTATGTCCGTGAGTGTCTCGCCAAAAGGAATGCTGATCTTGGACGAAGCATTGATCGCCCAGCCGTTTGCATTCAGGAGCGGTGCTATGTTGCGGCGGCGGAGTTTGAGCCATGCCATCACCATTGCAGGACCTGATATCACAAGCATCACACCCACGAAGGCAAGGATCACCTGCCACCATTTAAGAGCGAATATTCCCTTTGCCAAAGCGGCAAGTGCAGAACCGATCATGCCGACAGCCATACCTAAGGCAGCAAATATTCCGGCGAATTTTCCTATGTCGAAAGGAGCGGCCTCTGCAGGTTTTGCAGGTGCTGCACCGGCTGGAACAGCAGCAGGAGCGGCATTGATCTTGGCAGTTGCATCCTTCATCATCTTCGCATCCTTGTCAGCGGCATTCTTGCTGATGAGATTTTCCACCGCTGTGGCCATTCTGCGATATGGAGACCAGAATGCCTGAGCGATGCTGATCGGATTCTCGACGATCTTGGTAATCACCGCATCCCACTCAAGACCTGTATTGTCATAGTAGACAGCGTTCTTGCCGACTGTCAGGCCTCCGATATCACCTACCGTCATTGCAGCGACGATTGTGATCTTTCCCGGCTTTGTCTTTGTCGTGCAGTCGCAATATATCAGGTACATTCCGCTTGATGCAGAAGCAGCACTATGCTTGCCCATGTCGGCTACATTCATACAGAAACGGCACTCTCTCTGGTCCACAAGCAGGGTTCCTGCCTGGAACACGGCCTTCACGCCCTCGTCCTTTGAATAGAAATCATTAAGTGTAACGAAGTTACGAAGGAGTCGGTAGAAATCACGGAATATATGGAGGAACTTGTCGACCATCTCTATGTTTCCTGCCTCTTCCGAAAGGGCGGAGTCCTGAGCCACGAGGTCCAGAAGTGCAGCCTTGTTGTCCTTTGCAATGAAAGTCTTGACTGCATCCAGTCCAAGAGATTCCACGGAAGCACCGGCCTTAGAATTCTTCCATGCCTCGTATGCGGCGAATTCAGCACCTATTGCAGCCCAGTCCTCTTCCTTCAGAACTTTCTTCTTCGGACAGGCAGCCTGCACCAGAGTATTGAACTGGGCAGCCCAAGCAGGATTGACAGGTGCAGAAAGGTCGATTTCACTCTTGCCGGTGATACGTACTATCGGATAAGCGGCGATCTCATCAGTCTTGCCGGCGAGGTTTTCCGCGCTGATCGCCTCGATACGGGATGACTGCACATCAAGAGCGGCAAGGCTTTCAGGCGAGAAGGATGCAAGTCTTGAACGCATGAAATAGTCCTTAACCTTCGCATCCAAAGCATGATAGGCAGCGATTGCGGCATCTGTCTTGTCGCCGTACGGAGCCTCGACTGCAGCATCGTTCCATGCGGCATATTCAGCAAGGGAAGCATAGAATGCCTCGATCTGATCCGCGTTGACGCCCTGTACTCCGCTTCTGTCCAATGTTCCGCCTGTAGATGCCACGGCAGCGGCAATTGCAGCCTTAAGGTCGGCATCATCCGAAGAAGCCTCGGTTATGACCCCGTCACCGTTGAACCTTGTCTTGGCGAAAATTGCTGATATGTCGGCAGTGTCAGCCAATGAAACTGAATCCGCCTCCTTTCCGAGATTCTCCAGAATCTGCTTTGCTGCAGCATGAAGTTTCTTTCCGCAGTCATTATCCTGGTCTATATCCTCAAGTCTGATGGAATCCTTGCCCTCCAGAAGGAGATCGGAGTTCTTCAAGAGTCCTGTAATCCACTTGGATGTGCATACCACATCGTTGATTCTGAGTTTTCCGTCACCGTCACAATCCATGTACGTCAGGCTCTTCTCTTCGATTTCGAGTCCCTTTACAGGACACGAAAGCACTGTCCACATCTTAGGGTCGAGTTCGGAAAGATGAGCGATATCCTCTCCTTTGGAGATCTTGACACGAGTGGTTCCTCCTACACTTTCGAAGTCCCACTTGTACTTAAGGTCGTTACCAATAATAGCCATAGTTCAGTCTGTTATGATTTATCTTCCAAATTTACTAATTTTATCTGAAAGACAATCAAAACAGACTAAATTTCATTGACTTGAATAACCCCGTCGCGCGACATGACTATTCTGAAATGATGATACTCGGTCCGGGCGTCGTGCTGAAGTTGGAAAACTATATTGATGTAATAGGTCTTGCGGACGCCTACCGACCTGGCGCGCCATCCATTTCTCAAAGCCGGATTTCTCCATCTTCGGGAGTTTCTCGACTTTGTAATTATTCATATCCAGCGGATCGAAGACCTGTTCCTGGTCTGTATTCTTGTCGGTCATGGTTTTGTTTGTTTAAAGATCCCCGGTCAAGCCGGGGATGACTGTTGCGTCATTGCCGGGATGACTGTTGCGTCATTGCCGGCTTGATCGGCAATCTCAAATTACTTTTCCCAATTCTTATATGGGTTCTTCATAAGCATGGAGTTATAGTACTTCACATCTCCGGTAACCTCCTCTCCGAGCCACTCAGGCTTTGCAAAAGCCTCGTCCTCAGAAGAAAGTTCAACCTCAGCCACTGTAAGGCCTTCGTTATCACCGTAGAACTCGTCCACCTCATATGTATGCTCACCTGCCTCAACGAGGTAGCGTGTCTTGTCGATCACGCCAGGCTCACATATCTTCAGAAGTTCCTGCACTTCCGCTACAGGAATCTCATTCTCCCACTCGAAACGGCTTGCACCGCTCTCGGAACCGATGCCCTTGATGGTGATGAATCCCTTCTCTCCCTTCACACGTACGCGTACAGTACGCTCAGGAACAGAACTCAGATAACCCTGTGTGATACGGGTAGCCTTCTTCGCAAACGGCTTGAAGTCGCCTGCAACCAAGAATTTTCTTTCGATTTCCTGTGCCATGATATTACTCGTTTGCAAGTGGTTCTTGTTTGAGTACAGATATATTTATGATGTAGAGTTTTTCTATTTCCTTTTAGAGGGTTTTGACTGCTTGTTTCTCCTTGCTTTCTGCCTCTTGGAGTCCTGGATTGCCTTGCGGACCTTCTCTTTTCTGGCCGCCTTGTTGATGCCGACGGTCACATTGTCGAAGGAGCCGTCCTCCCCCTTGATGAAGGATGTTCCCCTGCCCTGCTCATAGTCGATACGGTCATATATCCTTTCTTCAAGACCGGTCTCGATGAGTTCGTAATCCAGAAGTTTCTGTTCCAGATTGGTCTTCTTGACACGGATGCGCACAGGATCTCCGAGATTGTATACTATACCTGAGCGTCTACCTACAAGCCTGTAATGATCTGCATCAAATTCAAAGAAATCACTTCTGATGTCCCTGAGAGGTACCATGCCTTCAATCTTTGTAGGCTCGATCTCCACATACATTCCCCATTCCGTCAGGCCGGACACATTTCCACCGAAGGTATAACCCACCTTGTCCTGCATGAACTCGACAAGTTTATATTTTATGCTCGCACGCTCTGCCTCCGCCGCGACGATCTCCCTTTCTGAAGCATATTTGCAGAGTTTGCTGTAAGTTTCAGCCTTGGCTGACTCCCCACCCTCAAGATAGCGTTCAAGAAGACGGTGGACGAGCATGTCGGGATATCTTCTGATCGGAGATGTGAAGTGAGTGTAGTATTTGAACGCAAGTCCGTAGTGACCCAGATTCTCTATGTCATACCTTGCCTTGGCCATTGTCCTGAGGGACAACAGTTCGATTGCATTGTATTCAGGAGTATCCTTCGCAGCAGCAAACAGCGAATTGAGTTCTCTCGATATCTCCTTTCCGCTGCCGGTAGGTCCCATCTTGTAGCCGAAATTGCCGATGAAGTTGCGAAGATTGTCAATCTTCTCCTGGTTAGGTTCGTCATGGACACGATATACAAAGGTCTTTGCCGGTCTGCGTCCCTTGGCAGGAGTACCTTCCAGTCCCTTGCAACCGGTCGCGACAAATTCCGCCACGCTCCTGTTCGCAAGAAGCATGAACTCCTCTATGAGCCAGTTCGCTTCCTTCGATACCTTCTGATATACATTTACAGGATGTCCCTTTTCATCCACCTCCACCTTCATCTCCGGACGTTCGAAACTGATGGCTCCCGCTGCGAACCTCTTCTTTCTGAGTTTTGAAGCAAGCGAGTGGAGTGTGAGGACAGCATCCCTGATCTGTTCAGAAACTCCTTCATGAGACGCCTTAGGACCTGATTCTATGATCTTCTGAGCCTCCTCGTAAGAGAACCTCATGTCCGAATATATGACGGTCTTTCCATACCACCTGTCGACGATTCTTCCGAGAGGAGTCAGTTCAAACACGGCAGAAAAGGTAAGTTTTTCCTCATGAGGACGGAGAGAACAGAGTTTGTTGCAGAGTTTTTCAGGAAGCATAGGCACGGTCCTGTCCACAAGATAGACGGAAGTTCCTCGTCTGCGCGCCTCCTCGTCCACGATATCCCCCGGTTTCACATAATGTGTCACATCCGCGATATGCACACCGACCTCCATATTACCGTTATCGAGAAGTCGGAAGGACAGTGCGTCATCAAAATCCTTCGCGTCAGCAGGGTCGATGGTGAATGTAAGGACATCCCTGAAATCACGCCTTCCCTTAATATCTTCCGGAGTGATCTCTTCGGATATATGGTCTGCGGCATTTTCCACATCCTCCTCGAACTTGTACGGAAGAGCATATTCCGCGAGTATGGCATGCATCTCGGTATCGTTCTCTCCCGGTTCACCGAGTATATCGACTATATGTCCGCGCGGGGTCGGTTCTCCCTTTTTCCAGAAATCGACCACGGCAGCGACCTTCATACCGCTGCACTGTTCCAGGTCGAATGAATAAGGAACAGATATGTCATACGGCATGAAACGGCTCTGCATAAGCACCCATGCCTGTCCTCTTACCACATGGAGTATACCGATGAACGGCTTTGCCGACCTCTCGATTATCTCCTTGACCTCTCCCTCGCGACGCTGTGTCGCTGTCTTCTCACGCGTGACCGCCACCCTGACGATATCACCGTGCAAGGCACCGTTTGTCCTTGTCGCCTTTACGAACACATCGTCTTCTTCTCCTTCCGCCATCACGAAGATATAACCATCGCGGGTCATCTGCACCTTTCCCGTCATCTGCGGCAAAACCTTCTTTTCCCTTCTGCCACGTCCCTTTCCATAGTACTTTTTCTTTCTTGCCATACAATCTGAATTTAATTCCCACAAATTTAGATATTTCATTGGAAAAACCACGCCATTTTTCGCAATGGAGATGATGCCGTACAGCAATTTTTGAGTAAATTTGTAGGATTTTCAATAGAAACAAAAAGAAAACGAATATGACAAGAAAAACTGCATCTGCACTGCTTGCATCCCTGGTAATCGTCATGATGACAGGATGTCAGCAAGGAACCAAGACTACTCCTAAAGGAGAATCCTACTATGAGACACTTGAAGTTTCGCTGAGCGACAGGACCCTGTCCACAGGATATTCTGCAGCGATCAGCGGAGTCCAGACCGTGGAAATACGTCCTCAGGTCAGCGGAATGATAACAGAAATCATGATTGAAGAGGGAGAGAGCGTAAGGAAGGGACAGGTACTCTTCATCATAGACCAGACTCCATATAAGGCTGCATATGAGATAGCGGCGGCAAATGTCAAGAGTGCAGAAGCGGCTCTTTCCACAGCAGAACTCATATATCAGAGCAACAAGGACCTGTTCGAGCAGGATGTTGTCTCCGAATTCGACCTGATGACTGCCCAGAACGAACTCACAGACGCTCAGGCAAGACTTGCTCTCTGCAAGGCTGAAGAGGTGAACGCAAGCAACAACCTCTCCTACACCGAGGTCCGCTCCCCGGTGAACGGAGTTGCAAGTATGATTCCATACCGTGTCGGTGCCCTGGTGAGCAGCAGCATATCACAGCCTCTTGTCACCGTTTCGGACGATAGCCGCGTATATGCATATTTCTCCATGGCAGAAAACCAGATGCTTGACATGATCCAGCAGTACGGTTCCATGAACAATGCCATCAGACATATGCCTGAAGTGGAACTGATAATGAGCAACGGTCAGAAGTACGAGCATACCGGAAAGATAAACGCCATAAGCGGAACCATAAGCGAGAGCACCGGAGCAGTAAGCATCAGGGCCGTCTTCAACAACAGGAACCACCTTCTCCGCAACGGCGGAAGCGGAACCATCATCATTCCTATGACGATAAATGACTGCATGGTCATTCCTCAGGCTGCCACATATGAACTTCAGGACAGAGTGTTCGTATACAAGGTGGTGGACGGAAAGGCATCTGCGACAGAGATCCAGATCGCACCTCAGAACAATGGAAAGGAATATATCGTCACCTCAGGCCTTCAAGTGGGCGATGTCATCGTAGCGGAAGGTGCGGGACTCATAAAAGAAGGTACGCCGATAAAGAGCAGGCCTGCAGAAAAGGACAGTTTGAAAACAGAGGAGGGTGCTGAATAATGAACGTAAAGACATTTATCGACCGTCCTATCTTTGCAGGAGTCATCTCGGTGATGATACTCCTCGTGGGAATTATAGGACTTCTGCAACTGCCTGTCGAACAGTTTCCTGAAATTGCGCCACCTACAGTAAGCGTATCTGCGGCATATGCCGGAGCAAATGCCGAGACAGTCCAGAAAAGTGTGCTTGTGCCTCTCGAAGAGGCCATCAACGGTGTGGAGGACATGATGTACATGGTGTCTTCAGCCACCAATTCCGGTTCTGCGAACATCCAGATATATTTCCGTCAGGGTACGGACGGAGACATGGCCATGGTCAATGTCCAGAACCGCATCGCCTCTGCCCAGAGTCTTCTCCCGGGAGAGGTTACAAAGAGCGGTGTCACCGTACGAAAGAGGCAGACGAGCCGAATCAAGACCCTCGCCGTATATAGTCCAGACAATTCCTTCGACAGGAAATTCATCACCAACTATCTGAAAATCAATATCGAACCACGTCTTTCACGTGTTGCAGGAGTCGGTGAGGTCGACGTCCGAGGCGGTGATTATTCTCTCCGAATATGGCTGGATCCCGGAAAAATGGCGAAATATGGTCTGATGCCGTCTGACATATCGAAAGTGCTTTCCGAACAGAATCTCGAGGCACCGACAGGAACCTTGGGAGCAGAATCTGAAAACACATTCAGATATGTACTGAAATATCGCGGAAGATATGAGAATGTCACCGACTATGAAAACATGGTCATCCGCGCAGAAAGCGACGGTACAGTCCTGAGGCTCAAGGATGTTGCAAGCATCGAACTCGGAGAGCGTTCATACGATTACGTAGGTCTTGTGAACGGTCATCCCGGAACGACGATCAGCATATCACAGACATCAGGATCCAACGCGAACGAGATCATCAAGCAGATCGACAAGACTGTGGAGGAAATACGCAAAGACCTTCCGAAAGGTCTGGAAATCGTAGACCTGATGAGTACGAAGGACTTCCTTGACGCGTCCATCAAGAATGTGATCAAGACCCTGTTCGAGGCCATCCTCCTGGTGATCCTGGTAGTGTTCGTATTCCTTCAGAGTCTGCGCTCGACCATCATCCCTACCATTTCCATCATCGTATCTCTTGTAGGTACTTTTGCATTCCTCTTCGTGGCAGGGTTCTCGCTGAACATGATAACCCTCTTTGCTCTGGTTCTTGTGATCGGTACCGTGGTGGATGACTCCATCGTGGTGGTGGAAGCAGTACAGGCAAAGTTCGACGAAGGATACAGATCCGCCTACAAGGCTACCGTAGATGCCATGGGAGGTATTTCCACAGCCCTGGTAGCCACTACATTCGTGTTCATGGCCGTGTTCATTCCTGTAAGTTTCATGGGCGGAACCACAGGTACGTTCTACACACAGTTCGGTCTGACAATGGCTGTCGCGGTGGGTATTTCACTCATCAATTCACTTACCCTATCCCCTGCCCTCTGCGCACTGATAATGACTCCGCACGAAGATGTGAAGTCCGGCGAGAAGGCAAGTTTCTCAAGCAGGTTCCACAAGGCATTTGATGCCGGATTCGGCAGACTGGTGGATAAATACAAGCATATCGTCCTGTTCATGTTCAAACGTAAATGGCTTACCGTCATACTGCTTGTCATCGCATGCGGAGGGCTTTACTACATGATGAGCACAACCAAGACCGGTCTGGTTCCGAAGGAGGATATGGGTACGATCAACATGGACATCCGCACTCCTCCGGGAACCAATATTGCCGAAACGGACAAGGTACTGACGGAAATCGACAGAAGAATCAAGGACATACCTCAGATAGAGGCATATTCCAGAACCACAGGATGGGGAATGATGTTCGGTCAGGGTTCGTCCACCGGTAACTTTGTCATAAGGCTCAAGGACTGGGACGAACGTACCGGAAAGGAAGACCATATAGATGCAGTCACAGCGGAGATATACCGAAGGACAGCCGACATAACATCGGCCGACATAATGGTATATACCAGAGGTATGATTCCGGGATATGGAGCCAGCAGCGGCTTTGAAGTATATGTCCAGGACCAGAAGGGCGGCAGACTGGAGGATCTCGAGAAGATAGCCAACGACTTCATAATCGAACTGAACAAACGTCCTGAAATATCGAGGGCAAAGACTGCGTTCGACACCAAGTTCCCGATGTATCTTGTGGAGGTGGACGCAGCCCAGTGCAAGAGGAACGGCACCTCGCCCGGAGACGTTCTGAGCGTCCTTGCAGGATATGTCGGAGGAAGTTATGCATCCAACATGAACAGATTCTCGAAACTCTACCGCGTCATGCTTCAGGCTGCACCTGAGTACCGTCTCGACACGGAATCCCTCCAGAACATGTTCGTCAGGACCTCGAGCGGAGAAATGTCTCCTATCAACCAGTATCTCCGTCTTACCAGGATATATGGACCGCAGTCCATTTCCAGATTCAATCTTTTCACCGCAATCTCGGTAAACGGACAGGCAGCAGACGGCTACAGTTCCGGTCAGGCTATTCAGGCCGTACGCGAAGTGGCATCAAAGGTCCTTCCTGCCGGTTATGGATATGAGTTCGGCGGAATGTCACGAGAGGAGGCAGGATCAGGCAGTTCGGTTGCCGTCATATTCGCAATATGCGTGGTATTCATCTTCCTGATTCTCTGCGCATTGTACGAAAGCCTGTTCATCCCGGTGGTGATCATACTTTCGGTACCTTTCGGTCTTGCAGGAAGTTTCCTCTTTGCCAGATGGTTCGGACTGGAGAACAACATCTATCTGCAGATCGGTCTGCTCATGCTCATCGGACTGCTTGCCAAGACCGCAATCCTCCTGACTGAATATGCATCACAGAAGAGAGCGGAAGGCATGTCCATAACGATGGCGGCGATGTCCGCTGCAAAGGTGCGTCTGCGCCCTATCCTGATGACCTCACTGACCATGATATTCGGAATGCTCCCACTCATGTTCGCAAGCGGAGTGGGCGCGAACGGAAACATATCCATCGGTGTGGGCACGGTCGGAGGTATGTTCATAGGTACATTGGCACTTGTGATCGTCGTGCCTGCCCTGTTCATTGTATTCCAATATATAGAGGAGAAGGTCATGCCTAAACGTAAGAGAGAATAAAGTATGAAAAGGATTATATTGATATGTGTAGCCGTGATGGCCTTGAGCAGTTGCGGATTATATAAGAAATACGAAAGGGCGGAAATGCCTTTTGTCGACAGCCTGTACAGGAGGATGGACATGGCTCCGTCGGATACCGTATCGACTGCGTCGGTATCATGGGACGAGATATTCACGGACCCTGTGCTTCAGGAATGGATAAGACTCGGTCTGGAACATAACACCGACATGAACGTGGCACACCTGAAGGTTCAGGAATCGCAGGCATATCTGCTTGCGGCACGACGTGCCCTGCTTCCGGGCGTATCTTTCAGTGCATCGGGAGGAGGCTTTCCGGGTTCGTTCAACGCTCAGTTAGGTGCATCATGGGAAACCGACATCTTCGGTTCACTGCGCAATTCAAGACGCAAGGCAGAAGCCGCCCTGGAACAGACCCAGGCATACAGGCATGCCGTGCAGACAGGACTTGTGGCGACCATAGCGAACAATTACTATATGCTCCTGATGCTGGACGAGCAACTTAAGATAAGCAGGAGGACGCTCACTACATGGGAAGAGAACATACGTGCCATGGAAGCGCTCAAGCGTGCAGGAAAGACCAACGAGGCAGCGGTTCTTCAGGCAAAGGCCAACAAACTGAGTGTCGAGGCGGATGTCCTTTCTCTTGAAAAGGAGATACTGTCCATGGAGAACTCATTCTGCGCACTTCTGGGAACTGTTCCGATGCCTATCGAGAGAAGTACCCTTGACAAGCAGCAACTCCCGGAAAAATTGTGCGCCGGAGTACCGGCAGAACTTTTGAGCAGAAGACCGGATGTACGCCAGGCGGAGATGACTCTTGCACAATGTCTATATGACACAAACATCGCTCGTGCTGCCTTCTATCCGAACCTGAGTCTTTCCGGTGCGCTCGGATGGACAACCGGAAACGGAAGCATTGTGCTTGATCCGGGAAGTCTTATCACAAACCTCATAGCATCATTGGCACAGCCGATATTCAACCGCGGAGCGCTGCGTGCAAATAAACTCGCAGCGGAATCCAGATACAAGCAGGCATTGTATGAGTTCCGTCAGAGTCTGCTTGACGCAGGAGTGGAAGTGAACAATGCGATATCGCTTTGGGAGACAGCAAAGAAAAGGGTCGAAATCGACAAGAAGCAGATCATCAATCTTCAGGCAGCCGTCTGGAACACCCAACTTCTCATGAAGCACGGAAACGCGAACTATCTTGAAGTGCTTACAGCACAGAAAAACCTCCTCCAGGTTGAACTGGGGGAGGTCTCAGACCGTTTCGATGAGTTCCAGAGCGTGATCAATCTCTATCATGCCCTCGGAGGTGGTTATTAATGCTTGAAGTGGCGCATTCCTGTGCAGAGCATTGTGATGCCGCACTCGTTTGCCTTCTTCACTGAATCCTCATCACGAACACTTCCGCCTGGCTGTACGATTGCCTTCACGCCATATCCGGCAGCGAGTGTCACTGTGTCGTCAAATGGGAAGAATCCGTCAGAGCCAAGAACAAGAGCCTCGTTCCTGATGTCCTTTCCGTTTTCGGCAAGTGACGCTTCAGCCTGCTCGAGAGCGATCTTTGCAGAACCTACACGGTTCATCTGACCTGCTCCTACTCCGAGAGTAGCACCGTCCTTTACAACCACGATGGCATTTGACTTCACATGCTTGACTATTCTCCAGGCAAAATCAAGGTCGGTGATCTGCTCTTCAGACGGCTTTGCCTCTGTAACGCACATATCAGCGACAACAGTCCTGGTGTCGATATCCTGCTCCTGAACGAGGATACCGCCGTTCATGCTCACATACATATTGTGACCACCTTCTTCCTTGCTCATGTCAACCTTGAGAAGACGAAGGTTCTTCTTGGTGCAGAGAACCTCGAGAGCCTCGTCTGTAAATGACGGAGCCATGATGATCTCAAGGAATATAGGCTTCATCAGTTCTGCAACTTCCTTGTTCACCTCACGGTTCACAGCGACGATGCCACCGAAGATACTTACCTTGTCTGCCTCATATGCCTTTGTCCATGCATCAACGACATCCTTGCCGATCGCTGCTCCACATGGATTCATATGCTTAAGGCCTACACAGAACGGAGCATCGAACTCACGAACGATGTTAAGGGCTGCATTTGCATCCTGTATATTATTGTATGACAGTTCCTTACCATTGAGTTGCTCTGCTGTTGCAAGAGAGAAAGGAACCTTGTCGAGAATCGCATAGAACTTGGCGTTCTGATGAGGGTTCTCACCATAGCGAAGGCTCTGCTTGAGATCATATTCAAGGAAAAGTTTCTCGTTGAGTCCGGCAGCCTTACGCATATATGTAGCGATCATCATATCGTACTCGGCAGTATGAGTATATGCCTCGGCAGAAAGTTGGAGACGGGTTTCTTTTGTCGTATTGCCATGCTCCTTGATCTCGCTTATGATCTTTGCGTAGTTGTCAGGGTTGCAGACCACTGTCACCGCACTCCAGTTCTTAGCCGCTGAACGAAGCATAGAAGGACCTCCTATGTCGATGTTCTCGATCGCATCCTCCATTGTCACGTCGGGCTTTGCGATGGTCTGCTTGAAAGGATAGAGGTTCACACAGACCATGTCGATGAACTCGATACCGTTCTCCTTGAGTTGTGCGATGTGGCTGTCAAGGTCACGACGACCGAGAAGACCGCCATGAACCTTAGGGTGAAGAGTCTTCACACGACCGTCGCAGATTTCAGGAAAACCTGTGATCTCACTGATATTGATCACTTTAAGGCCTGCATCCTGAAGAAGTTTCATTGTGCCGCCGGTTGCAATGATTTCCCAACCGAGTTCCACAAGTTGGCTTGCGAACTCCACGACACCTGTCTTGTCTGATACTGAAAATAATGCTCTCATGCTCTTATTGTATTTCTCTATTTAATGTTATCTGTTCACTAATGTTATCTCTGAATGGAAGGGCAACTCATGCATTCGAGCATTTTATTACGTTACCCTATCCCTAAATCCCTTTCCTCGGGAAAGGGACTTATTGTTGTCATGTATTATTTTTTCTAATCGTCATTGCCGGCTTGACCGGCAATCTCTGTATCATCAGATGCCCGATCAGGTCGGGCATGACGTCAATAAATGAATTCTCCGAATTCCGAGCGGATGATAAGTTCCTTATGGTCACATTCCTCCACTCGTCCCACGACCTGGGCATCGATGCCGAAACTCTTGGAAATGGCAATCACCTCCTCCGCATGTTCTGGAGAAAGATATACCTCGAGACGATGGCCCATATTGAAGACCTTGTACATCTCGGCCCAGTCTGTACCGCTCTGCTCATGGATGGTCCTGAAAAGAGGCGGAACAGGGAAAAGGTTGTCCTTTATCACGCGGATATTGTCTCCCACGAAATGCAAGATCTTGGTCTGCGCTCCACCTGAGCAATGCACCATACCGTGGATTTCAGGTCTTAAAGCATCCAGAAGTTTCTTCACGACAGGAGCATAAGTACGTGTAGGAGAAAGCACCAGTTTGCCTGCATCCAGAGGTGAGCCTTCCACAGCATCCGTCAATCTGAGAGAGCCGCTGTAGACCAGATCCTCGGGCACGGCCTTGTCGTAACTTTCAGGATATTTCTCAGCAAGATATTTCGAGAACACGTCGTGACGGGCACTGGTAAGGCCGTTGCTTCCCATACCGCCGTTATACTCCTTCTCATACGTAGCCTGACCGAAAGATGCAAGTCCAACGATCACGTCGCCGGGACGGATGTTGGCATTGTCGATCACATCACTGCGCTTCATGCGGCAGGTCACGGTCGAGTCGACGATTATAGTACGGACAAGGTCTCCGACATCAGCAGTTTCCCCACCTGTGGCATAGACACCCACTCCCATTTCACGGAGTTCGGCCAGAAGTTCATCAGTACCGTTGATGATGGCACTGATCACTTCTCCAGGCACCAGAAGTTTGTTACGTCCTATTGTAGATGAAACAAGGATATTGTCCACCGCACCCACACAGAGAAGGTCATCGATGTTCATGATGAGGGCGTCCTGTGCTATTCCTTTCCATACGCTCAGGTCTCCTGTCTCCTTCCAGTAGAGATATGCAAGCGAAGACTTTGTTCCTGCACCGTCTGCATGCATTATGTTGCAATATTCGGGATCTCCTCCCAGAATATCAGGAATGATCTTGCAGAATGCCTTTGGAAACACTCCCTTGTCAATGTTCTTGATTGCGTTGTGCACGTCTTCCTTCGATGCCGACACGCCACGCTGCATATACCTTTGATTGCTCATAACGGGTGATTATTTTAAAGAAACTGTTTGAATTATCCTATAAAACAAATATCTCGCAAAGTTAGTAAAATATTAGCATATTGACAACGCGGAGAGCATCTCTTGCTAGGACAATTCAGACTGTTTCTGCGAGCGGCGCAACTGCCATGAATTATACAGATTATGCCAGATGCTGTACAGACCGCCTATGATGGCGGTCTCGGGTGTCAGGAAGGTATAACCCATCCATATTGCAAAGACGGTATTCTTCTGGCCGAGCGACTGACCGGCAGTAACCGTCCTGATTTTCCTGCCCCTTTCTCCTACGGCCTGGCTCACGTCGTTGCGGCGCGGCCTGTACCTGCTTCCCACCATACGGCCGGCAGCGAACTGAAGTACGCAGCATATAAGCGAGACCGCAGCCATGCCGGTTATGAGCCACACGCCGAGGGAACTGGCCATCAGATATCTTACAGACACGGCTATCGCAAGGGTAAGAGCCACAGCCCATATATGGAAAGGCAGATCGGGATATTGCAGGAGGCGCCTGTGAAACTGCGGCAGAAGATAACGCACAAGCCAGGCACAAAGGCATGGCATGATCAGAAGCGGAAGTACCTTGGCCAGGATCATACTGAACGATGTCCAGAAGTCCATGCCCGCCACAGGATGTACAAGAGGCACTATCAGAGGGACAAGGACCGCCGCAAGAATATTGATGAGGATGGTGTAGGTCGTGATTCCTGCGACATCGCCGCCAAGTTTACGTGTGACAACGGCAGCGGCTGTTGCGGTAGGACATATCAGACAGAGCATGGCGCTTTCAACCAGTATCTTCAGGGCTGAATGTTCACCCGGCATAAGGCGGATCACCCACATCAGGAACAGCCCCAATATGGAAAAAAGCCCGCCCTGAATAAGCAGAAGCACCCAATGCCACCTGTGAGGCTTGAGTTCACGCGGTTCTATCCTGCAGAATGTCAGGAAAAGCATCAGGAAAATCAGCAGTGGCTGGACAACCGACACGACTCCTTCCAGAAACGGTCCCATCACATGCAGAGGTTCAGGCAGGAAGTGATATATAATATACATGGATGCTCCCGTCACCATTGCGATGGGAAGCATCCACGACCTCAATGTATCATTCACACTCATGGCCTATACCCTGCCCAATTCGTTGTTAAGGCGGGTGCGGGCCTTGTTATATTCGGAAATCTGCCTCAGAATATCTTCCTGTTCCTTTTCGTCCTGTGTCGCCGACAGTCTTGCAGTCAGTTCCTTGAGAATCAGTCCGACCTTGCGGCCCTGGTAGACAAGAAGAGACTTGGGAACGAACTGCACCAGACGGGTAGATTCCGCAGTAAGGGAGGACTCGTAATTCTTTACTGTAATCTGATGCTTCTCGATCAGAAGGTCCCTGGATACGGCTGATATCACCTCATCCATGCTGTTGAGAAGCCTTGTCCGGATCTGCTGCTGGGAGAGTCCTTCGTCATAGAGACGGAAATATTCGTCATAGACCTGCCTGTATGGCAGATTGAAGAAGACCGCATCATCTTCCGCAAGAAAGGAATCGATGAACTCCGCCACATTGACCGTCTCCCCTTTCTGGTAATATCTTGAATCGATGTCAAACTTGAGTTCGGTACACCCGTTCTCCAGAATAAAACCGAGTATCTCCTTTTCGCATGGCTCGAGGTACGGCTCGGTCATGATCCGTCCCGGATTTTCTGGAACCTCAGGGACATAAGAGACAGGAGGCACATCATATTCCGGCACAGGAGGATAATCCCCCGGCATTTCAGGAGCGGGAGGCATGTCCTGACGTTCAAGCCTTTCCGCACGCTCACGTTCCCTGGCCTTCTGTTCCTGCTCAGAGATGAGCATATCGGTACGGGAACGGTTCACCCTGTCTGAAAGTATCCTTTCGTCAACCTCGAATTTGGTAGAGCATGACCGGACATATACCGCCCTTACCACTGCATCCGGAATCAGTGAAATGGTATCTGCAATATCATTTATAAGGGCAGCCTTCTTAAGAGGATCGTCACCGGCCTCGGCAAGCAGGAGATCCGTCTTGAAACTGATGAAATCCTGTTCATTGGCGGATATATGGTCCTCAACCTGTTCGAGAGTATGTTTCCTCGCAAAATCATCCGGATCCATGCCCTCCGGCAAGAGGACTATCTTGACGTTAAGTCCTTCCTTCAGTACCATTCCTATACCGCGCAATGCAGCCTTGATTCCTGCGGCATCGCCGTCATAGATAATGGTGACGTTGTCGGTAAACTTTCTTATGAGCCGGATCTGTTCCACAGTAAGGGATGTTCCGCTTGAAGCCACCACATTCCTTATGCCCAACTGGTGCATGGACAAGACATCGAGATATCCTTCCACAAGTATGCACTTGTCCTTGCGTGTTATCTCTCCTTTTGCGAAATAGATTCCGTACAGGGTGTGTTTCTTGTCATATATTTCCGATGTGGGAGAGTTCTGATATTTGGCCACGGACTTGTCTGTCCTCAAAGTACGTCCGCCAAAGCCGATAACCCTTCCGCTGACCGAATGGATCGGGAATATGACCCTCTCACTGAAACGGTCCACAAGACGTCCGTCATCATATCTTATGCAGAGTCCTGTCTCTGTCAGAAACTCCTCCTTATATCCTTCCGAACGTGCCTTCTGAGCAAATGCCTGCCTTGAAGACGGACTCCAGCCCAGACCATACTTGCTGATGGTCTCGTCCTCCAGTCCCCTGCTCCGGAAATACTGATATCCCACAGCCTGACCTTCCGGAGTCTGAAGACTCTCCCTGAAGAATCTTGAAGCATATTCCGAAACCAGAAGAAGGCTCTCGTTATGCTGTTTCTGCGCTATCTGCTCGGCTGATTCCTCCTTTTCGACCACTTCTATATGGTACTTCTTCGCGAGATATTTCAACGCTTCGACATAACTGAGGCTCTCGTGTTCCATCACAAAGCCCACAGCAGTGCCTGACTTGCCGCAACCGAAGCATTTATATATGCCCTTGGAGGGAGACACATAGAATGAAGGTGTCTTTTCATTATGAAACGGGCAGCACGCGGTAAGGTTGGCTCCGCGCTTCTTCAAAGTCACGAAGTCACCTACAACCTCCTCGATCCTGGCCGTATCGATGATCTTGTCTACCGTTTCATATGGAATCATATCCTACTGCTCGTCCACCTTTTCAAAATCTACATCCTTCACCTGCTCAAGAGGATTTTCCTCCACCACAGGCTCCTGGGTCTTTGTCTGAGTTATTTCATATTCGTCAATCGCCTTCTTCATCTTCCATGAAGAAAGGAATTCAGACACACCGTAAACGATGAGGGCAGCACCTGCTACCGTTCCTACGGCAGTACCGATGAATGTCGGACGTGCAAGAAGGAAGGCTCCGGCAAGAAGCACCAGGACCGGCATCACGAATGCCGCCACGCCCACCTTCATCACCTTGTTTGCACTTGCGAGTGTGATGAGTTGGAATATGCCGAAACCGATGAGTACGAAACCTATCAGATAGACGATGAGACCTGCCACGAAATTAGGGAATATGAATACAAGAAGGGCTATGACGATATCCACGATGCCGTTCACGCTCATAAGAGGCATCTGATTGTTCTCCCTGTTCCTGTAACCGACAAAAAGCGAGACAAGTCCTGAAGCGAGAAGGAAAGCAGCGATTATCCTTACCGCAAGCACCATAGCATCTGTCTTGCTGACAACCATCACCACTCCTATCGCAGTTGCTGCAACCGCTCTGAGGAGTCCGCTGAATCTGTTTTTATAACCGAATGTTATCATAATTGTAGTTTGAGTTTTACCTGATATGACTTCTGTGTATTTACACATGCATATAAGGTGCAAATGTAGGATTTTTTTGCTAATTTCGTCCCCGATTTTTCAATTAAGAGATAAAATGAAGACAGACATCGAAATTGCAAGAAGCGTAAAGATGCACAGAATCACCGAAATTGCAGAAAGCATAGGTATTCCGGAAGAAAAGGTGGCACAATACGGGCATTATATGGCGAAGGTGCCTCTTTCACTCATCGATGAGGAGAAGATTGCCAAAAGCAGACTTATTCTCGTGACGGCTATCACAGCCACCAAGGCCGGAATCGGCAAGACAACCGTATCCGTCGGTCTTGCACTCGGTCTGAACAAGATAGGCAAGAAGGCCATTGTAGCACTTCGTGAGCCGTCCCTCGGTCCATGCTTCGGCATGAAAGGCGGTGCAGCGGGAGGCGGTTACGCTCAGGTCGTTCCTATGGAGAAGATCAATCTCCACTTTACAGGCGACATGCACGCAGTGACTTCAGCCCACAATATGATATCTGCTCTTCTTGACAATTACATATATAACCATCAGGCAGAAGGTTTTGCCCTCAAAGAAGTACTTTGGAAGAGGGTTCTTGATGTCAACGACCGTTCTCTCAGAAGCATAGTCACCGGTCTTGGTCCACGCACAAACGGTCTCACTGCGGAATCAGGATTCGATATCACCGCAGCATCCGAACTGATGGCCATCCTCTGTCTTTCGACTGACATGGATGATATGAGAAGACGTATCGACAACATTCTTCTCGGTTATACATTCGACGACAAGCCGTTCATGGTCAAGGACATGGGAGTCACAGGAGCCATCCTCGTCCTTCTCAAGACAGCCTTCAAGGCCAACCTCGTGCAGACGACAGAAGGAACTGCAGCATTCATCCACGGAGGCCCTTTTGCCAATATCGCACACGGCTGCAACTCCATAGTCGCCACAAAGACAGCGATGAGCCTTGGAGAATACGTCGTGACTGAGGCGGGATTCGGTGCCGACCTGGGAGCGGAGAAGTTCTTCAACATCAAATGCCGCAAGAGCGGTCTCAAGCCGGACCTCACAGTTCTGGTCGCCACTCTCAACGGCCTGAAGATGCACGGAGGCACTGCTCTTGAGAACATACAGAAACCTGATGCAGAAGGTGTCAGAAAGGGATTCGCAAATCTTGACAGACATATCAGGAATCTGCAGGGCTTCGGTCAGAGCGTAATCGTCTGCTTCAACAAATATGCTTCCGACACTGAGGAGGAAATACTCATGGTGAAAGAGCACTGCGCCGAAATGGGCGTTCCTTTTGCCCTCAACAATGCGTGGGCTGAAGGTGGCGAGGGTGCCGTCGAACTTGCGGATCTGGTCGTGAATACTATCGAGAACAACCCTTCCGGCCCGCTTCAGTTCACCTACAGCGACGAGCAGAATCTCAAAGACAAGATCGGCGCTGTGGCAAAGAACATATATGGTGCATCCCATGTGACATTCTCAGCCATCGCAAAGAAGAAACTTGCCGCTGCAGAAAAGATGGGATTCTCACATTTCCCTGTATGCATAGCCAAGACACAGTACTCGTTCTCTCAGGACGCAAAGGCATATGGAGCACCTTCGGGCTTCGACTTCGACATCAAGGACATCGTGATAAACTCCGGCTCGGAAATGATAGTGGCTATTGCAGGAGACATCATCAGAATGCCGGGACTCCCTAAGATTCCTCAGGCGACAAAGATCGATATCGTAGACGGAGTAATAGAAGGACTCAGTTAGAGATGAAGGACCTGTTTGATTGTCACAACCACAGTCAGTTTTCATTTGACGGAAAGAGGACCACTGTCGGGCGCAGCGCCGAAGCAGCGCTTGAAAAAGGGCTTGGCGGTATCGTCTTCACGGACCATTGTGACCTTTTCGTGCCCGGAGAGTGCGTTGACAACGGATGTACCGGGCAGCAGGATTTCGACATCTCATCCCAGCAGGCGGAGATAGACAGGGTTCAGGAACTGTTCGGAGACTCTCTGCGCATCCTGAAAGGAATCGAAATAGGGATGTATGAAAGCAGCAGGGACAAGGTCAGAGAATTACTTTCAGACCATAGTTTTGACCAGATCATAGCGTCTGTCCACTACCTTGAAGACAGCGACCCGTACTACGGAGGATTCTTCCTGGGCAAGGACTGGAAGCAGGCTTACGGCTCATATCTCGAGACCATTTTCACTGAGGCGACCGCCTTGAAGGATTTTGATGTGATAGGACATTACGACTATGTGGCACGATATGCCCCATATCCTCAGGACTGCATCAGATACCGGGACTTCGGAGACATATTCGACAGTCTGTTCCGATACCTCATCGAGGAGGGAAAAGGTTTTGAACTGAATACAAAATCGGGAGGTCACGGCAGAAAAACCGGAGTGGACCGGGACCTTCTGCTCAGATACAGGGAACTGGGAGGCGAGATCATATGTCTGAGTTCGGACTCCCATATTCCCGACGGAATTGCCGAAGGTTTCGCCGAATATGCCGCGCTGCTCAAATCCCTCGGATTCAGATGGACTTCACATTATGAAAAGAGGCGACTGATGCAGTCACCTCTGTAATTCCATATCATTTCAGTCCATCATGCGATGACATATGCCGAAACGTCCGACGCGGTTATTCGGTTACCCGAAAGGATGAGCAGACGTTCCACCACGTTTCTGAGTTCACGTATATTTCCGGTCCATGTCTTGTCGACCAGCATCTGCATGGCGTCCTTGTCTATCTCGCGAGGCGCCATGCCTGTTTCCGAGCATATCTGCTCCTGGAAAAAGTCCACCAGAAGCGGAATATCGCTCTTTCTTTCGTCAAGAGCAGGGACATTGATCACTATGACACTCAGACGGTGATACAGGTCTTCTCGGAAATTTCCTTTGGCAATCTCTTCCTTGAGATTCTTGTTTGTTGCAGCCACCACCCTTACATCGACCGTTATGTCCTTGTCACTGCCGACTCTGGAGAGTTTCTTTTCCTGAAGCACTCTGAGCACCTTTGCCTGTGCCGCCAGTGACATGTCGCCTATCTCATCCAGAAAGAGGGTTCCGCCGTCTGCCTGCTCGAATTTACCTTTATGCTGCTTGATTGCAGATGTGAAGGATCCCTTTTCATGACCGAAAAGTTCGCTTTCTATGAGTTCGGACGGAATTGCCGCACAGTTCACCTCGATATACGGCATGGTGGAGCGGTTACTCTTCTGATGAAGATTTCTGGCCACCAGTTCCTTTCCTGTACCGTTTGCACCGATGATAAGCACTCTGGCATCGGTTGGAGCGACCTTATCGATCATATCCTTGATATGAAGGATTGCAGGAGACTCTCCGATCATCGGCTGGCCATATACCTTCTTCTTCAAAATTCTCGTTTCCTTGACAAGGGACACCTTTTCGGTGGCGTTCTTGATGGTGATGAGGATTCTGTTGAGATCCAATGGTTTAGGGATATAGTCAAATGCACCTTTCTTGATGCACTCCACAGCAGTGGAAATGTCGCCATGGCCGGAAATCATCACAATGGCAGCATCTATGCCCATTTCCACGAACTTGTCGAGAACCTCCACTCCGTCCATACCGGGCATCTTTATATCACAGAAGATGACCCCGTACTTTTCCTTGTCCACCATCGACAGTCCCTGTGCGCCGTTTTCTGCGACATCAACTTCATAACCTTCATCTGTCAGAATTTCACCAAGGGAGTTTCTGATGGCTCTTTCATCATCAATAATGAGAATTTTCATACTTCGTATATTTAATGCGTTTTCTATATATTTTTCCATCTGTGTGCGCCGCACGAGGCGTATGAAAGGAAGACAAATATCGACATTTTTGGGAGTTTAAGCAATATTTTATAATTTTGTCCGATTTTACAGAACAGTAAGACTCGCTGATGCATATACCTGATATAATCATAGCCATTGACGGATATTCCTCAACAGGGAAAAGTTCCTTTGCAAAAATCATAGCAAACGAATTCGGATTCCTATATCTGGATTCAGGAGCCTTGTACAGAGGGGTGACCCTTTTTGCAATCGAAGGAGGATATATCGACGGTGAAACGATAGATATTCCAGCCCTCGACAAGGCTCTGGACACGCTGGACCTTCATTTTGGAGAGGACGGGACATATATCGGAGAGCGCAGCATCGAAAAGGAGATCAGGTCAATGGAGGTAGCGGGAAAAGTCAGTCCGATTGCCACATTGTCACAGGTCAGGGATTTCGTCAACAGAAAACTGAGGGAGTTCGGAGATGCAAAGCGAGTGGTGATGGATGGAAGAGATATAGGGACTACGGTATTTCCTGATGCGGAACTGAAGATATTCATGACGGCCGATCCGCTGGTCAGAGCGGAAAGAAGGGCTGATGAAATGAGAGCAAAGGGAATCGAAGTCAGAGTTGAGGATGTTCTGGCAAACCTTCAGGAAAGGGATTATATAGATTCTCATCGGGATGTATCCCCTCTGGCAAAAGCGGATGACGCCATAGTTCTGGACAACTCGCATATGAACATGCAGCAGCAGTTGGAATGGCTGAAGGGCATTATTGCAGATAAATTCGATTGCTAAAAGGAAATTTATGCTTACAGTAGATATTGACAGCAATTCAGGTTTCTGCGCCGGTGTGATAAGGGCAATCGGAAAAGCAGAGGAGTTTCTCAGCGAGAACAAGGGAGGCAAACTCTACTCTCTTGGAGCCATCGTGCATAACGATGCCGAACTCACCAGACTTGTCGACAAGGGTCTTGTCACCATAGACAAGGACGACCTCGAGGAGATGCAGGATGCGCATGGAGAATCACTTCTGATCCGCGCTCATGGAGAGCCGCCTTCGACATACCGCCTCGCAGAGAGCCTCGGATTCAAGATCATAGACTGCACCTGCCCGGTCGTACTCAAACTTCAGAACGACATCAAGCAGGCATACGAGCGCCAGAAGTCTTCGGGGAACGGACAGATCATCATATTCGGAAAGCCAGGTCACGCTGAAGTACTCGGTCTTCTGGGACAGACAGATGACACTGCCATTGTAGTGGAAAACATCTTCATGCTTGAAGAAGCCATCGAAGAGGGAACCATAAGCCTCGGCATTCCGACAGAAATATTCAGCCAGACCACAAAAAGCCCTGCGGAATATGCAGGATTATGTGCAAGACTGGAGGAACAGATGGCAGAATACTGCGAACTGTCCGTCGAGAGGTTCAAGGGAAGAGGGCTTCTTGCAGTACACGACACAATATGTTCGCAGGTGGCGAAAAGACATGAAAGACTTTCAAGATTTGCCATTGAACATGATATAATAATCTTTGTTTCAGGAAAGGCAAGTTCAAACGGGAAAGTGCTGTGTGACCTCTGCAAATCACTGAACATAAGGACATACCATATCGACCTTGTATCAGAAATCAAAAGGGAATGGTTCAGAGCGGACGACAAGGTAGGTATATGCGGAGCGACATCCACTCCGAAATGGCTGCTCGAAGAAGCGGCAAAGCATGTGCTCGAACTGAACAAATACGTTCCGGCATGGGAAGAGAAATTCATTAACTAAATATTTAATTATGGCAACAACAGCAGATTTTAAAAACGGACTTTATCTTGATTTCAACGGAAAGCCATGCCAGATCGTATGGTTCCAGCATGTCAAGCCGGGCAAGGGTCCTGCATTCGTAAAGACAAAACTCAGAAACCTTGAGAACGGCCGTATCCTTGAGAACACATTCACAGCAGGTGCAAAGATCGACACCATCAACGTGGAGAGAAGACCATATCAGTTCCTCTACAAGGATGAGGACGGATTCAACTTCATGCACGAGGAGACTTATGAGCAGATCCACCTTGACACAGCACTCGTAGACAACGCAGACCTCATGAAGGAAGGCCAGCACGTGGAGATGATGTTCCTCGCAGACGAGGAGCGTTGCCTCACTTGCGAACTCCCTACATATGTTGAACTCGAAGTTACCTACACAGAGCCTGCAGTAAAGGGTGATACAGCATCTACCAACGCACAGAAGGAAATCACTCTCGAGACCGGCGCAATCATCATGGCACCTCTGTTCATCAACATAGGTGAGAAGATCCGCGTAAATACTACTGACCGTTCATATGGAGAGCGCGTAAAATAATCCTTTAGGGAGAATTTAATGGTCGGAATAGTATATAATTATATATTATTCCGATTTTTTTGTACTTTTGTATTGTTCTTCATATGAAGATAATATTAACCAAAATCTTATAGACATGAAAAAAATCATTCTTGCAGCAGCAATGGTACTCGGTTTTGCAGTTGCTGCTTCTGCTCAGCCAAGAGCAATCGGTCTTCGTCTCGGAAATGGAGGTGAAGTCAGTTACCAGCACACAGTAGGAAAGGATTTCGTTCAACTCGACGGAGGTCTCGGTATCAACCTGTATAATAATGGAGGATTATTTGTAGGAGCAACTGCTATCTACAACTTCATGATTGCACAGCCACAGTGGACTGACAGAGGTGAGTGGGGATTCTATGCAGGTCCTGGTGCGAATGTCGGTGTCGGCATCGGCTCTCCGGCACATTTCAACCTCGCTGCTGCCGGCATGGTAGGTCTGGAATACACTTTCTGGTTCCCTCTGCAACTTTCCATAGACTTCAGGCAGCACCTTGGATATGAATTCGGTTACGGATTCTATGGACCGTCAAGCATCGCTCTCGGCGTTCGCTACAGATTCTAATATCCATGCAGGATATATCAAAATCGGCCACTTCGGTGGTCGATTTTTTGTATATACACACTGCTACAGGAGTCAAAACATATCCAAAACGATACATCTTTATGCAGGAATAGTTATCTTTGAAGCAAATTAAGTGAATATGAAAAAGACGATTCTTACCATCATCATCATCTGCTCAGCATTGGGAGCGTTTGCACAACCGCGCGCAATGGGTCTGCGATTCGGCATTACAGGTCTTGAGGCAGACTACCAGCACACAATGAACCGCAATCAGTTCATCCAAGGAAATATAGGTCTTGACTACAGCGTTCTGGCAGACGGAAAACCCGGAATAGAGGCAACTGCAATATACAACTTCATCTGGGCACGCCCTGCATGGACGGACAGAGGAACATGGGCACTGTATGCAGGTCCCGGCGCATCACTCGGTTATGTAGCAGACGAGGCTCACGTCACTATCGGCAAAGAGGTATATCCGTACAGTACTTCCGGATTCATGCTCGGCATCTGCGGACAGGTAGGTCTGGAATACACTTTCTGGTTCCCTCTGCAACTTTCAGTGGACCTTCGTCCTCTGATCGGCATGCATGTCGGAGGCCAGTACAAGATGACCGACCCTATCACCGGAGAAACAGTCAGAAGGGATGCCCACGTAGGTCTGTACGACACTGGTCTTCTCGGTTTCTGCCCTACATTCTCAGTACGCTACCGCTTCTAAACCGGAAGGACAGCATCTATACGAATCTGCCTTTTCCACGACGCAAGACAGGATGGCTGGAGATTCCGGCCATCCTGTCTGTATTTGGTACGGGTTGTCTGATGCTATTTCAGCATGAATGAAGCGGAGTTCTTTGTGCGTGAATCAGGACCAACGCTTACGATGAACTCACCAGGTTCTGCAACGAACTCGAGATTTGAGTTGTAGTGGCTCATGAGTTCAGGAGTGATCTCGAATGTCACAGTCCTGCTCTCACCTGGTTCAAGAGCGACCTTCTCGAATCCCTTGAGTTCGCGGAGAGGACGTGTAGTCGAACCGACAACGTCCTGTAGATACATCTGGACTACTTCCTTACCGGCCACCTTGCCTGTATTGGTGACAGTGACCTCTGCAGTAAGCGATCCACCCTTGCCGACTTCAGTTGCACTGATTGTAACAGGACTGTACTCGAATGTGGTGTATGAAATTCCGTATCCGAATGGGTAGAGAGGATCGTTGTCCACATCGAGGTAGTTTGAGCGGAACTTCTCGAACCAACGGCCCTCGAGAAGAGGACGTCCGGTATTCTTTGCAGCATAGTAAAGAGGAATCTGTCCTACATTCTTAGGGAAAGACATCGTGAGTTTTCCGGAAGGGTTTACATCTCCGAAGAGGACATCAGCAACCGCATCTGCAGTCTCGCTTCCTCCAAACCACACATCGAGGATTGCAGGAACATTCTCAGCCTCCCAGTTAAGCGTAAGTGGACGGCCGTTGAATAGCACGAGCACAACCGGCTTTCCTGTTGCAACCAGAGCCTTGAGGAGTTTCTGCTGAACATCAGGTATGCCGATATCTGTCCTGCATGAACTTTCACCGCTCATTTCAGATGCCTCACCAAGAGCAGCCACAATCACATCCGACTGGCGGGCAACTGCAAGAGCCTCATTGAGAAGTTGGGCATCGGTGCGGTTGTCACGGCCAAGTTCACGTCCGAACATTGTCGAACGGATCTCAAGGTCATAATCGGAAACAAGATTCGAACCCTTTGCATAAAGAACTCTGGCCTTGCCTGCAACTGCTTCAGTCAGACCCTCACGGATTGTCTTAGGAACATCGAAACGTGCTGCAACACTCCAGGTACCCGGCATATTGCTTCGTGTTTCTGCAAGAGGACCTATAAGACCGATAGTACCCTGTTTCTTGAGAGGAAGGACATTTTCGTTCTTCAAGAGCACGAAACTCTCGGAAGCGATCTTCCTTGCTATATCCCTATGTTCCTGGCAATACACTTCCTGCGCTGCCTCCTCGGCCCTGCAGAACTTGTACGGATCGTCGAACAGACCGAGTCGATATTTTGCCTCGAGAATACGACGGCATGCAGTATCTATATCCTTCATGCTCACAAGTCCCTTGTCAAGAGCATTCTTCACGTTGACTACAAAACCCTCGCTGACCATATCCATATCGATACCGGCCTTGAGTGCCTGAACACTTACAGACTCGAAGTCACCTACACCGTGGGCGATCATCTCATATATACCTGTGTAGTCAGTCACAACAAAACCGTCAAATCCCCACTGTTTGCGGAGGACATCAGTCATGAGCCAACTGTTGCCTGTTGCAGGAACACCGTCCACTTCATTGAACGAAGCCATCACCGATGCGGCACCTGCATCAATAGCAGCCTTGTAAGGAGGGAAATATTCATTGTACATACGGATATGACTCATATCCACAGTGTTATAGTCACGTCCAGCCTCAGGAGCACCATAGAGAGCGAAATGCTTTACACAGGCAAGGATCTGGTCATCCTCTGTAAGTTGGGTCTCCTTGTCCGGTCCCTGATATCCGCGGACCATAGCCTCAGCAATACGGCAGCCGAGGAAAGTATCCTCACCGGAGCCTTCACTCACGCGACCCCATCTTGCATCACGCGACACGTCCACCATAGGGCTGAACGTCCAGCAGATACCGTCAGCGGAAGCCTCTTCTGCAGCAATACGTGCCGACTGCTCGACCGCAGCCATATCCCATGAACATGAAAGTCCGAGAGGAATAGGGAAAATAGTCTCATATCCGTGTATCACATCCATACCGAAGAGAATCGGAATACCAAGACGCGATTCCTCCACTGCGATTCTCTGCACATCGCGGATCTTTTCCGCACCCTTAAGGTTGAAAAGTCCTCCGACCTCACCCTTACGGATTCTTTCAGAAACATTACTGCTCTTTGCCTGACCGGTAACGATATCTCCTGCTACAGGAAGATTTAGTTGGCCGATCTTCTCCTCGACAGTCATCTTGCCCATGAGTTCATCGATGAACCTGTCCATCTCGCTTTTACCGCCCGAGCATGAAGCCAGAGCCATGCAGAGCGCACCGATAAAAAACAATCTTTTCTTCATATATCTAATAATTAGTTATCTTTTCCGTATGTAAATCCCAATTTGTCAAGTCCTGAGCAGATATCGGAATTTTTCATGAAACAATCCCATAGAAGACCGGTACGATAGTTCTCTATCATAACGACTATAGGTCCCTGATCTATTGCTATATAAGATGATGCGAACCATCTCTGTCCGAGAGTGAAGGAATCCACGAAACCGTACTCCTTGAACGTCCTGTCTCCCAACACGTAGTAGAAATACTCCAGAGCCTTGAGACTCTCCTGCGGTGTGTAAGGCATCGAGGCAAGAGCGGCCGTAGGAGCGATCGTACCCTTGTCGTTTGTCGGAGAACTTGCAGTGTAGCCGTCGTGGTAATCACTTGCAGTGAGTCCCCAGCAACTTTCAGAATAGCCGAAATAACCTTTCGGATTTGCCTTGCAATAGGCATGATTTATCTTTGCATGAGCGACATTCTGCTCCCAATAATCAGCATACTGATCCTTGAGATTGCGCGGATCCAGGCCCATGAAGGAATAGTGGGCAAAGAACATCGGTCCGCCATAATCCGGTCCCAGAGGGAGAGTGATGTCGTAAAATTTCTTTCCGCTTTTCATCCCGCCGTTGCGCGCCCAGCCTGCATCATAGACTGACTTGTCTATCGGATGGGTCGGAGATGAAGCAGCGAGGACATATGTTATCAGGGCCTCATTCCAGCCGCTGATGTTCATATTCATATCCCAGCCATAGTCTGGAGACCAATGCCAGAAAAGGGCATTTGCGGAATTGATGAACCAATCCCACTCGACAGCCTCCCAAATTGTCTGAATCTTCTGACGGATGGCCGATTCCGTCGGATTGTCGAGATCGAAGTACTGCTGTACCGCCAGCAGACCCTGGACGAGCAGAGCGGTCTCGACAAGGTCCGCTCCGTTGTCTTTTTCGCTGAAAGCAATGGCCTTTCCTGTCTCACCGTCAAGCCAATGCGGGAAGGCTCCATGGAAAGTCTCCGCCTTCTCATCAAGGAAGGTCGCAATTGTGAGCATCCTCTGTGCGCCCTCATCTCTTGTGATGAAATCGCGTTCTATTGCCACAGGAATGGTCATGACACCGAAACCGGAACCTCCCGAAGTCACCGTATTTCCTGAATTAAGTCTCTCACGCGCAAGACCGCTCACAGGGTGAGCATAATCCCAGAAATATCTGAAAGTCCGCTCCTGCACAAGAGTCAGGAGTTCCTCTGTGGGGATGCGCTCAAATTTGTCTGACTCGTCGAGTCTGGTGAGGAACTTGAATTTGTAGGAATTTATAAGATTAAGACCGCAGTTCTCACCTTTGAACACAGAAAATGTATAATATTCATAACCAGGTAGTTCCTGAGTAATCCTTATTGACACGGTCCGAGGATCAGGATTATTCACCAATTCGAATACTCCAGACAGTCTTGTAATGGAGAATCTTGAAATATCGATTTTACTTCTATTCACGTCACTAGAAAAGACTATATCGATAAGAACCTCCCTGCCATCAATATCTGCGACAGTGTCACCTTCCTTTACACTCTGTCCATTCACACGAAATTCCTTCACAAAACCATTTTTGATGACATCCTCACCTTCAGAAGGTTTCACGCAGGAGAATACAGACAACAGGATAAGAATTCCTGGTAATATTAATCTCATTGATTTATCTTATAAAGGGCAGGCCCCCTTGAAAAGAGGGCCCTTGCCGAATTACATAGTAAGACCGTCAGCCTTGATGACTTCCTTTTCATACAGACTCTCAACTTCAGCATCTGTAAGAGCGACATTCCAGATTCTAACTTCATCAAGAAGACCTGGGTAAGAACGTCTCCACTCGTCACCGCTTCCGTCAAGATTGTTCCACCATGCACCGAAATAGAGGTGAGAACTATCCTGACCAAGGCTCAACTTGCCAAGAAGAGGCTGCTCAACCGGACCTTCCGGACCATCTGGGTCGCCGTCTGCATAGCGTACAGAGTCGCCGATAAATTCACCGTCAGCATAGAACTTGATCTTTGAATCGCTTTCATCATATGAATATACGATGTGGAGCCATCTGTTAGGAGTAAACGCCTCATTTGTAACCTGAATATCCTGACCCTTCCAATTAGTAGAAGTATTAAAGAGATAGTATTTCAGACCAAGACCGTTTGCATCGTGTGCTCCATCAAGGAAAAGACAAATACTTCCCATTCCCGGGTCACCACCGTTCAACGAAATGATTGCAGGTGCAGTATCAAATTCGAAACCAACTTTGATCCATGCAGAGATGGTAAAACTTGTCATGCTCTTGAGTTGGTTATCAGCAGCCAGAGCAAAATCGAGATAAGAGAGTGTGTTTGCGTCATTTGACGAGTTCTGATAGCAGTTTCCGCGAACACCCTTGGTGAATGAAGCGGCACCAGCCTTTGCTGAATAAGTGATACCCTTTCCAGACTCAATAGTCTTAGCCTCAGACTCAAGAGGGAAATAAGCAATCAGGTTCTCAGTCTTTACAGATGCAGGATCGTCAGCATCTATCTTGCCACCGTTGTCATCTTCTTTCTCTGAACAAGAAATTGCAAGCGCTGCTGCTGTTGCTGCAGCAAAAAGAATTGAAAGATACTTTTTCATTTTTTAAAATTGTTAAATGTGTTTATGATGATTGGTTAATAGTTTAAATTCTGATTCAGATTAGGATTGAGTTGACGCTGTTTTGCAGGGATCGGGAACACCTCATGTTTGCCGCTCTGGAATCCTGCCGGACCGAGAACAGATGCCGCCTTGCCTGTACGCACAAGGTCAAAGAATCTGTCTTCTTCGAGAGCGAGTTCCGCACGTCTCTCATCTATGACAGCATCGACGGAAAGTCCCACCGGAGACAGACCTGCGCGGTCTCGTACCCAGTCGAACGCAGCCTGAGCGTTCATTCCTGCCTGAGCATATTCCGCCGCTCCACGTACGACAGCCTCTGCATACATCAGCAGAACGTCCGAATAACGGAGAATGCGCA
>SUYY01000075.1 GCA_015060205.1 Bacteroidales bacterium | reverse complement strand
TACATGGCAAATGTTGCAAGTAAAGGAGAACAGGTTCACGGACTTTTGGTTCATGACAACAATGAAACCGTCTGCAAGAAGCATACAGCATTGATGAAGCAATTCCATAAAGAAGGTACTCTGTGGACTTCAATCAAGCATATCGTAGAGACCCCTTTCTTCGTGGATTCGGAACTGACTGGAATGATTCAGATTGCTGACCTTTGTTCAATCGCATTAAGAAGATTTTTTTTGAAAACGGAGATACAGATCTTTTCAATAGAATCTATCCAAGATTTGACAAACATCGCGAAAAATTGGTAGGTGTTCGCCATTTTACAGAAACAACATGCACATGCGATGTGTGTGCTAACAGATAAACAATTGTGGATATTGTTTGGTATTGCCGTTGTGAATAACTCACAACGGCATATTTCCTTCTAGGGTGTATCAATGGGTTTCAACTCTTCCCAGACAACTTTGGATTTTGTCTTCTTCTCCTTTTCTACCTTAATGACGACACCTTTTGAGTTGGTGTGAATGCGGTAGTTTATCATCTGATCTGTAGAAGGATGATAGCATACAAGACGAGCCAGTTGCTCATCCTTTATGTTGACTTCACAGATAATTCATCCTACTTTTTGTCCGCGTGACCACTTTTTGGCGATTTAATTTGAGTTAACGCTTTTTTAAATCGAAATAGTAACAAATTTAATAAAAATTTCATTTGGGCATGTCCAATTCCACACCCTTTCTACTCGATCGGATCCATCAGCGGCTGCTGTTCGGTGAAGTAACCGAGGACGGAGTCGGTGTAGGTCTTGGTTACAGGGATCGGGGGGATGCTTTCATTGCAGAGGTCAAGGACGTAACCTTCATTTTCCTTGCGTAGCATGCTGACCTTGGAGAGATTCACTATATATTTCCTGTTGCATCGTATCAGGCCGCTGTCCCTGAAACTTTCTTCGACTGTCTTCAGACGGCATCGCAGCATATAATTCTGAAGATTTCCTTTACTGTCTGTGTACCAGACTTTTATGTAATTGTCGTCGGATTCTATATAATAGAGGTTCTCCGGACTTACCGATAGTTTCAGAGTGCCGCTGTTGTCGAAAAGCGTTATCTTCTGGAGACTGGCTTCCGGCTTGCGTGGCTCATCAGTGACCACGTTCTCATAGTTCATGAGCCGGATAGTGTTGTTCTTGTCGATGATCGCGAAGTACATTCCCGCTATGATGTATGGAACTCCGAGCGCTATGGTAGAGTTGACAAGAGATTTGCGGAAAGTCTCCCAGATGGTTCCGTCTGTGGTGATGACATCGACGGTAATCCACGTATATAGCCCCGCTATGGTCACGATTTCTATTATCGACCATAGAGAATATGTCAGATATGTAAGGTCGAAGTACTGCTTGGAACTGTACATGAGCATTCGACTTATGATCAGAGTCAGGATGGCTATAGCGGCGAAGACAAGAGTGAACATGAACATTACCGAGTCGCCAAGCCCGAACCATGCTGTCTCTGAGAAAGGTATATATATGTTGAGGAATACCAAGGCAAACAGGACGGAAAATGTTACCGTTCCTATAAGTTGATATTTCCCCAACAGGTAATAGGGCAGTTTTCTATTCATTCTTTTCAGCAGCATGTATGATGCCTTTAGGTTCAGTGCGGGCAAATTTAGTGATTTTGTGTCAAATAAAAACACTATATTTGTTTTTCGTCTGGTTGTAAGTGGCTTTGCGCAGACTTTTTCTGTGAATTAGGATTATGAGTATGGAGTTTGCAAATCGCTTATAACCAGAAAGATATTGAACAATAAAAAGTAGTAAGGATGAATAGAAGAGTCGTAGTTACAGGCATGGGCGTGATTTCGCCCATAGGAAATGATGTGAAGACATATTGGGACAATCTTATCAATGGAACATGCGGAATAGACGTGATAAAGTCGTTCCCGACAGATGACCTTCCAGCCAAGGTCGCCGGTGAGGTAAAGGATTTCAATCCTGCTCAATATGAAATAGAACCACCTTTTGCCAGAAAGCAGGACAGGTTCACTTTATATGCAGTTGCTGCTGCATGGCAGGCGATGAAGGAGTCGGGACTTGATGCTTCCGAAGGTGGCAATATCGATCCTTTCCGTCTGGGAGTATACGTCGGTTCTGGAATCGGAGGTTTCTCGACCCAGGTGCGTGAGACTGAAAAACTGATAAACGAAGGTCCAAGGTGGGTTTCCCCGCTGTTTGTCCCGACCATGATTTCCAATATTGCAGCCGGAAATATTGCAATAAGAAATAATGCATGCGGACCATGTCTTCCAGTGTCTACAGCATGTGCGACATCTACCCACACGATAGGTGAGGCGTATCGTGCAATAAAGCATGGATATGCTGATGCAATCATTGCAGGTGGCTCAGAGGCGGTGGTCATGCCATTGGCCATTGCCGGATTTGCAAATGCAAAGGCTTTGTCAAGAGAGGAAGACCCTCTCCGCGCGTCACTTCCGTTCAATAAGGAACGTGGTGGTTTTGTACTCGGTGAAGGTGCGGCAATACTTGTCCTGGAGGAATATGAGCGTGCCGTAGCGCGAGGTGCGGATATATTGGCAGAGGTCTGCGGTTATGGCAATACATGCGACGCCTACCATGTTACGGCACCAAGACCTGATGGAACGACCCAGGCACAAGCCTTGAAGATGGCTCTGGAAGAGGCTGTATACACTTCGGACGATTGTCTGTATATCAATGCCCACGGTACCGGAACTGCTCTGAATGATGTAGGTGAGACCAGGAGTTTCAAACTTGCATTGGGAGATGATGCGTATAAGGCCCACATCAGTTCGACGAAAGGTCATACCGGTCATCTTCTGGGTGCTGCAGGCGCTATAGAGGCAGTCGCTTCTGTTCTCGCGTTGAAATATTCAACCGTACCGCCGACTCTGGGACTTGATGTTCCGGATCCTGACTGCGACCTGGACTATACACCGCTCAGGCCTGTGAGTGCAGACCTTACCATTGCGCTTTCGGATTCTCTCGGATTTGGAGGACACAATGCCTGTGTGGCATTCAGAAAGGCATAGACCTTATTTCCTGCTGTTCTTCTTAAGACTTTTGACTGCCTGCAAGGTCATTCCGTCGATGAGTGCCTTGCGGGCAGACATCGCATTCAGTATGGTGCATATCAGCGGGAAAACTATAGTAGGGGAGAATACCATGTCGTTGTGGAATCTGAAGAAATCCACGCCGAGCCATATCTGGAAACCGGTCAGCATCAGTGCACTGAGCATGCATACCCTTGCCTGAAGAAGCGGAAACTTATGACATAGGAATGCGCATATTCCTGCTGTCATAAGCATGATCAGCATTACTATATAAGGCAGTTTTTCATAGTACATTATCTTGAGTTCCTCACCTTCGGGTGCCAGTATTGTCGCCAGAGGACAGAAGAACATCGAGATGGTAAGGAGTGTTGAGGCTCCGATGAAGTATGTCTGTGACTTTTTCCACATGGTATGTCGATTGCTAACTACGGGGCAAAAGTAGGAAAATTAAAGTAAATATGCTAAATTTGGAGGCATGCTTAAATAACACCGCTATGAGAATCGCAGAATCAGAATTAATCATCAACGGGGACGGGTCGGTATTTCATCTTCATCTGCGTCCGGAAGAACTTGCAGACAATGTCATATTGGTAGGAGATCCCGGCAGGGTGGACATGATCGCCGAGTATTTTGAAGAGAAGGAGTTCAGACATTCTTCAAGAGAGTTCGTCTCAGTGACAGGAAAGTACAAAGGGGTCAGAATGACTGCTCTTTCCACCGGTATCGGTACCGACAACATAGATATCGTGATGAATGAACTGGATGCTCTTGCCAATATCGATTTCAATACACGTGAGGTCAGGAAAGAGCACAGGACTCTGAACATTCTCCGTATCGGTACATCCGGGGCCATACAGCCGGAGATTCCTCTGGGAGGTTTTGTCTTTTCGCATATCTCAGTAGGATGTGACGGACTCTTGAACTGGTATGCCGGCAGAGACGATATCTCGATGCCTGATATTGAAGAGGCATTCAAGAAACACACAGGTTGGAACCGCCATCTTCCGGACCCATATTTTGTCAGGGCGGGGGAGAAGATGAGCGAGAAGTTCCGCGACTGCACCTATCCGGGTATGACCATCGCCGCTTCCGGTTTTTACGGACCTCAGGGGCGTGTTCTCAGGATGCCTCTGGCCATGCCGGACATGCTTGATACGTTTGAGAGTTTCAGATTCGGGGATCTCAAGGTGACCAACTTCGAGATGGAAGGTTCAGCCATTGCCGGTATCGCCGCTCATCTTGGACATAATGCCGGAACCGTGTGCTGTATCATAGCCCACCGCCATCACAAGGCATCCAATCCGGACTACAAGCCTCAGGTGAGAAGACTCATCGAGTTGTGTCTTGATAAACTGGCTGAGTAGCCATCCTGTATTAAGGCAGATTCACTTCTATGATAAAGAGGGCGGCATCGTTTATCGGGTCGCCCGCTTCCATGTATATAAGTCCGCGGCCAGGACCGGTGAGGGTAAGCGTCACTCCATGACCGTCAGGATCGACCTTGTAGTCATATATTCCTTCCTTCTTGTCCTCTTCCAGATAATCAAGTCCGATGTCGAATGGTGCGTGTCCGGGAGTAAGAATGCATCCCAGATGAATCTTATCCCCGATATCTCCGACAATATAGTCTGAAGGATATTTTTCCAGAGACGTCTTCCCCGTGTATTTCAATCCGGTCTTGTCCACTCTCCATCCGTCTTCATGCAGACCGTCGTCTTCCGGGCAGACTGTAATATGATAGTGGCAGTTTCTCTCAATGTTCAGGTCGTTCAGAGATTCTCCAAGATAGAACCTGTATTTAAGAGGACCGTCACTACTGGTCCATATGGCAGAAGAGTATCCGATTTCCATTTCTATGAACGAGCAGGTCCTGCTTCGTTTGTCATATTCTTCGAAATGCTTTTCACTGTCTGTGCTTATGCTTCCTTCCTGGAATGCTCCCTGCATATTCTCCAGCATATATAGCGATACTTCATCACTTATCCTTCCGCTGTTTTCCGTATTCAATGGGGCGCATTCGGGTCCGCGATGGGAGAATCCTGTCACGAAACAGTCGTCTTCATTCCTTACGCGGTTTTCCTTCAGAACCTCCACTCTCTTCGGACAGTTGCCGATCCTTATGGCTTCCACCTTCATGTCTACTCCATCAGAGAGGCGGCTCCTGTCCATTCTTATGCTTATCCGGGACATGAGTCTTACCGCTTCAAGTGTGATGTCACTGTCATCTTGCACTACTATCCGGGATTTTGCAGACATCGGAATCCCGCTTCTATATTCGTCAGGATAGGAAAGGTAGTGTTCCAGATTCTCCAACCGGCTTTCGCTTTCGCATATAACGGCATATCCGAAATTGATGAAAGCGTATGCCGTATATCTTTCTCCTTTGAGCAGGGTCGCCTGAAAAATACTGTGGCTTCTCGAATAGGCTCTGTATTCGAGAGTTCCGTTGCTGTCGAAGATCAGCACACTTATGTCGGATATCCTGTTTTCTTCCGGAAGTTCCGCTCTTGTCGCAGGAGTCCCTTCCTCAACCATTATGTCGACTTGGACTTTCTGTCCAATATCGATGCATGACGAAAGGATCAGACAGATCAGAATCTTACAGGGTAGTCTTCTTTTTCTATCCATGGTTTTATGCTTAAATCTATGTTCATGCATTGCGGTTCTATCTCAATGTCCGGGCTTGAGACCCCTTTCCTCTTCAAGGTTATGTTATAACTGTATGTGCGGTTACGGATGATTTCTCCGTCGGTACCTATGGTGAAGGGCCAGTAGTATGTCCTCCCGTCGATTTTTCCTTCTATTACCAGTCTTGTGGGGCGGCCTGTATGAGTGCCGGCAGGGTAGCACCACAGACATATGTCAGGTTTAATTGCCTTGTCAGCAAGTTTACCTTCGATGCTCTGGCACACAAGACTCCTGTCCTCGAACCGCTGCATGTCGTGAGGGTTCAGCATCCCGGCGTTTATAAGCCTGATGTTGTCGTGGCGGTCATTTCCTGCGATGCTGCAACAGGCGTTCACATCAGTCAGATATACCATTATGTCCGATATCTTGCTTTCTGCATAAGGGGTGTCGCTGAAATCCCGCTTCAGGCTTATTATCTTTATCCGGCATGCGAGAGGGACCAGATCTGCAAAGGCGTGCGTCTCTCCCGCTTCACATCTGCATTGTCCCGTCATGACCGGAGAGGATCTTGTCTCGTCTTCCAGATTCATGCTCATTTTCCTGAGGTCTCCGTATGATCCGGTCGCTGCCCAGGCATATCTGTCGCATCTGGAGCCATAATACAGAAAGAAGATCTTACCTCCTCCCGTAGATGTCGGATGCACTGTGGTTCCGCTGAACTTTTCAACTCTTTGGAATGAGTCCAGTCTCATGAGGGGATCATCGTCGAACACAAGGATATCGAGCGTGCTTCCATATGCGGAAAGTGAGGTGGACGCTTTTACTGTCTTGCTCAACACTCCGTTTTTTGTTACGGATGATTTGACGGAAGGAAGCACGTTGCTCGAACATCCTATGACAATGGTCGGGAGAAATGAGAGGAGAAAGCCCCTCATAAGGGCTTCAAGAGAAATGTAGAATCGTAGTAGAATCTGGTTTGTAAGCAATATGAAATCATGTGAGGATTTCTCCCGACCAGTTTTATGTATATTCTTAAAAAGCATAACTTATTCCTATTCTTAATCCTTCCAACGGCCCGATTCGACCTTTGATGCATCCGATGATTCCTACTTTATAGGCAAATGTTGCCTTCATGCCTTTCCATATTCTGCAACGGTATCCGATTCCTGCAATCATGTCTGGTCCGTCTCTGTCCCTCACTATTGCTCCTGCCTCCAACATGGGACCCTCAAATGCATTGCGGGGCCAATAATGGAGAAGGATGCCGTATTCTGCCATGTTTCTGCCTTCTGGCATCTCATCTGCATAACCGGTTCCGTACAACTCTGTCCAATGCTCTCTTTCTTCATTACCGGGACCGTCTGCAATCCGTTTTATATTGACCGCCACCTCTGCTCCGGCAGACCATTTTTCACAGAAGGCGTATTCAGCACCGAACTCTATCCTGCCATAAATGATTGCCGTGACCAGGTCCACATTGACGGCCCTGCATTCCTGAGCAGGACAACGCGATATGACGGCTGTCAGAAGCAGGAATATGATTGCTGCCTGTTTCATCTTTTTTCGGCAAATCTATGGCACCTGATCCGAATCATTGCAAGAACATAAAAAAGATTCATCAGATTTTTCTCTTTTTTATGTTTCATTGATTTTTTTTACGCAGTGCAAGATTTATTTTATGCGACATAAAATAAATTTTATGTTTTTCTTATGCTGCATAAAGGAAAATAATCTTAACTTTGAAAGATTATTTGCCTTAAGTAAAGCGTTGTTATGGGACTTTTGGAAAAGATTAAGAACAGAGGCCAGTACTATCTGCCGGTTTTTGCACAGCAGGCGACATATCTTCTGCATGCATCAGGTACTCTTTGCGAGATGATGGAGACAATGGATATGACGAAATGGCGCAGCCTTGAAAAGGAAATCAAGGCTTGTGAGGTTCAGGGTGACGCCCTTCTGACCGAACTGCATGAGCAGTTGTCGGAAAAACTCATTGCCAGAATCAAGAAGATCGATATCCAGGCCATAGCCATGAGCATGGATGAACTTCTTGACCACATCAACGATTCCGCAAAGTCGTTCCATCTTTACAGTCCGGACAGAATCGACCCTCAGATAGCCGATCTCGCTCAGTATATTCATGCTCAGGCAGATGCGTTGAGGCATATGGTGAAGTATCTGGGCAATATCAAGGCAAATTACGCCCAGATAGCGAAGCAGTGTGAGCGTATAACAGAACTTGAACACGCTGCTGACGATACATACGAAGAGTACATAGGGTTCATCTTCAAGAACGAGAAGGATGCCATCCAGGTCATAAAGTACAAGAATATAGCCGAGTTGCTCGAAGCCGCCACCGACGCTGCCAAGAGAGTCTCTGACAATGTCAGAAAGGTGATACTCAAGCATATGGAGTAGTATGATGAAGATCGCATTCATACATAATAATTTTCCGGCCGGAGGAGCGGAGAGAGTAACGATCGATATCGCTGCATATCTGTCGTCCTTTGAAGGATACGAAGTCTATGTCTATGCATCCAGAATATCGGAGGTCTTGATGACTGAAGATATGAGGAAAACCTTCACCTTGCGCAAGATACCCACTCAGGCAGTTCCTTCAAGAAGGGCCAGAGAGATCGAACGTCATGTCGTGAACGACGGAATCGATGTTCTGGTCCAGGTCACAAAGGCAATTCCGGGTATCGAGGAAATCAAGAAGAACACAGGAGTAAAGACTGTCGTCTCATGTCATGGAGAGCCGTTCTGGCAGAGACATGCCATAGTGTATCGCAGACAGAAAGGTCTTGTAAGAAAGATCATGTGGAATCTGTACAATAAGAAGAGGTACGAGGATGGAACCCTGGCCATGAAGAAGGCTGTCAGCCGTACCTTGAGAGAGTACAATAACTGTGATGCATATACTGTCCTGTGCAAGCCATACAAATTTGAGACGGCGGAGAAACTTGGACTCGATCCGGAGCGTTCTCACATTTATCCTATAGAGAACTCCGAGTATACGGTTGATGATGTAAACTATTCAAAAGAGAATATCCTGCTCTTCTGCGGAAGATTTGAAAACTGGTCAAAGAGAATAGACCGCCTTTTGAGGATATGGTCAAAGGTTCAGGATAAGATGTCCGACTGGCGTCTGGTTCTCGTCGGAGACGGTGAGAATTGGGAAGAACTCAAGCAGATGGCAGCAGATATGTCTCTTGAAAGAGTGTCTTTTGAAGGAAGAAGGACAAATGTTGCCGATTACTACAGGAAGGCATCCGTTGTCGCTTTGACATCGGAGACCGAAGGGTGGCCGTTGGCTTTGACAGAGGCTCAGGCACAAGGCTGTATCTGCATAGCGTTCGGATGCACATCAGGTATCAGAGAAGTGCTGTCTCCGGATAAGGAATGCGGCTTTATTGTGTCTCCGTATGATGAAGATGAATATGCCCGGATATTATTGTCAATAGTCTCAATGCCGGAAGAAGAGAAATTAAGGGTCAGGAAGAACTCTGTAGCCAAGAGACTGGAGTATGTGCCGGAGTCTATAGCCGAA
>SUYY01000074.1 GCA_015060205.1 Bacteroidales bacterium | reverse complement strand
TAACAGACCTTTTGAAATAATAGGAGGACAGCAATATGGAGATTATTCTTAAGAAGGATGTGGCTAATCTTGGCCACGCAGACGATATCGTCAATGTAAAGACAGGATACGCTGTCAACTATCTTATCCCACAGGGTTACGCTATCATGGCAACTGCTTCTGCAAAGAAGGTACTCGCTGAGAACCTTCGTCAGAGAGCACACAAGATCGCTAAGTTTGTTGCTGACGCTGAGGCACTTGCTGCAAAACTTGCAGAGACTACTGTTAAGGTTGCTGTAAAGGTAAGCGAGTCTGGCAAGATCTACGGCTCTGTTACAACCGCTCAACTCGCTGAGGCTCTCGTAGCAGCAGGTATCGAGGTTGACAAGAAGGATATCACTGTAGAGGCAGCCAAGGAAGTTGGTACTTACGAGGCAACTGTAAAGTGCTACAAGGATATCAAGGGTACATTCAAGTATGAGATTGTTGCTGAGTAATTCGGCATTCATATAGAACTTTTGGACCGGTGGAGAAATCTGCCGGTCTTTTTTTCTTTTGTACGACAAAAATATGCTATTTTTGCTGCCGCTATGGACAGGAATGACGTATATATGATACCGACCTCGATAAAGGAGGTCAAGGCACTTGGATGGGACTATATCGATGTCATCATATTTACAGGTGATGCCTTTGTGGACCATCCGTCTTTTGGCACTGCAGTGATAGCGCGCTGGCTGCAGAAACATGGCTACAGGGTAGCGGTGGTGCCTCAGCCGAACTGGAGGGACGATCTTCGTGATTTCCGCAAACTCGGTGCGCCAAGGCTTTATTTCGGAGTCAATTCAGGTGCTATGGACTCTATGGTCAATCATTATACGGCAGCAAAACGTCTTAGAAGTGATGATGCCTATACACCAGAGGGTCGGGCAGGTCAGCGACCTGATTATGCGGTCACAGTATATACGAAGATACTTAAGCAGATATATCCGGATATCCCGGTCGTCATAGGTGGAATTGAGGCTTCACTCAGGCGTTTTACACATTATGACTATTGGCAGGATGCCCTCAAGCCGTCAATTCTTGTCGACAGTTGTGCTGACTGGCTCTGCTACGGAATGGGTGAGAGGCCCATGCTTGAACTTACCAGGGCCATTGAATCGGGGAGGAATATCAGCGATATACGCAGGATTCCTCAACTGGGCTTCCGTATGGATGGAAAATGCCGGCAGAAGGATGCTGTAATATTGAACTCTTACGAACGCTGCTGCAAGGACAAGAAGGCTTTTGCCGAAAATTTCCATGTAATCGAGACATATGCAAACATGCTTTCTCAACCGCCTCTTGTCGAGCCTGTCGGTGATGGATATATTCAGATAAACCCATCATATCCCGTTGCCACCGAGCAGGAGATGGATTCATTCTGGGATCTTCCATATACCAAGCAGCCTCATCCTCGCTACAAAGGAAAGCATATTCCTGCCTTTGAGATGATAAAGTTCTCGATAAATACCCACAGAGGATGTTTCGGTGGCTGTAATTTCTGTACCATAGCAGCACATCAGGGCAAATTCATCCAGTCACGAAGCGAGAAGTCCATATTGAAGGAAATCGCAGCCTTGAATGATCTGCCAGGTTTTGCCGGAAATATTTCCGATATCGGTGCACCTACTGCGAATATGTACGGTATGAAAGGACGCGACCTGAATCTTTGTTCCAAATGCAGGCGCAAGTCATGTCTTTTCCCTTCTCCGTGCCGCAATATGGACAGGTCGCATCAGAGGCTTCTGAAACTGTACGAAGAGATATCGAAGGTGAAAGGCATAAGGCATGCATATATAGGAAGCGGCATCAGATACGATCTTTTCCTTGATGAAAAAGGCTTCATTGACCAGACGTCCTATCCTTACCTGCGGGAACTTATCCTTGAACATACTTCCGGTCGTCTGAAGGTCGCTCCCGAACATACGGAAGACTGTGTCCTGAAACTGATGGCCAAGCCTTCGTTCCGGCTTTTCGAGCGTCTGCGTCTGGAGTTTGACAATATCGTCCGTTCCAGCGGCAGGAAATGTGAACTTGTGCCGTATTTCATTTCCGGACATCCGGGATGCGGTATGAGGGAGATGCGCAGACTTGCTTCCAATCCTGCGCTCAGAGGACTGTATATGGAACAGGTGCAGGATTTTACTCCTACCCCCATGACGACCTCTTCAGTTATGTTCTATACCGGTCTGGATCCGAAAAATCTTGATAATGTGTATGTTGAGAGAGATGTAGAGAAAAAGAAGCAGCAGAAGTCATTTTTCTTCAAAAGAGGGAAGTGATAAAAATTGCTAAAAAAACTTCTTCTGGTGTTGTTCATTTAAAAAAAATGTCCTATTCTTGCATCCGGTTTCAATAAATTCAGCAATTAATACTAACAGATATGTCAACAGTAACAAAGAGGAGAGCGGTAGTCAGTTTCGAAAATATGTCTGACGAACTGGCAGCGGCATTTGCAGAGAAATATCCAAAGGGATACAGTGACTATTTTCCGGATCTTGTAAAGTATGACAAGCCGAACGGGACAAGTTTCTATGCGGTGACAGTGGAAATTCCTGATGCCATTTACCTTGTGAAGATACAGGTGAAGACAGATGACGCTGAGGATCTTGAACGTTGGCTTGACGGCGATGACGGTGATGATGGAGACGGAAACGACGGCGACAGCCTCCCTGACGACAATATCTCACAGTATTCCAACGGGGATGATGATGTCGCAGACGGAGAGTAGATGAATGTGGCAATAATTATACAGCCGGCAGGTTCATACCTGCCGGTTTTTTTGTTGAATCAGTTAAAATAAATTGCTGAAAATCAAAAACACGTTCTTATCTTTGTGAAATTGATACTATACCTGTTATGACTACGGCCGGCCGTTTTACAGAAAAGATTATCCTACCCTTAAGACGACTTCTCGGAAAACTTCCGGAGAAGGATGTCATGATTATCCTTTCCCTGTTTGTCGGTATCGCTTGCGGACTGGCGGCAGTCCTTCTTAAGGTATCCATCGATTTCATACACCATCATCTGATAGCCCTGTCAGACAGGGGAGCATACAATCTTCTGAACCTCATATATCCGGGAATAGGAATGCTTCTGGCCATGCTTTTCGTAAGGTATGTGGTGAAGGACAATATAGGCCACGGTGTTACAAAGGTTCTTCAGGCTGTTTCCAAGAACGAGTCGAAGATCCGTCCCCACAATATGTGGACATCCATGCTCGCATCTTCTGTGACCATCGGTTTCGGAGGTTCGGTTGGAGCCGAGGCTCCTATCGTGTATACAGGAGCGGCAATCGGTTCGAACGTCGCCAGATATATGGGGCTGTCATATAAGAATATGACCATTCTCCTCGGCTGTGGTGCAGCAGGTGCAGTGGCAGGTATCTTCAAGGCTCCTCTGGCCGGTGTCCTCTTCACATTGGAGATACTGCTCTTCAACATTTCGATGACCTCCATACTCCCGTTGCTTCTTTCGACAATTTCTGCAACGGTAGTCTCATATATTTTCCTCGGTGTAGAGCCACCTTTCGGTTGTACACTCTCGCCGTTCTCAATGCACAATATCCCGTTCTATATCCTTCTGGGATTGTTCTGTGCCGGATTTTCTGTCTATTTTACAAGGATGACACTTTGGCTTGAGGATAAGATCAGAAGCATCAGGAGACCTTTCGTGAGATGGGGTATATCCGCTTCATGCCTCGGACTTCTGATATTTCTTTTTCCTCCATTGTTCGGTGAGGGTTATGAGCATCTTCGCGAACTGCTCAACGGCGGCATGATCAACCTTGAAGGTCAGACAGTTCTGTCATTTTTCATGAGAGGAACCTGGTCAGTTCCGGTGTTCTTCCTTATGATTCTTCTTCTTAAGGTCTTTTCCATGTCATTCACCAATGCCGGTGGCGGTGTGGGAGGAACTTTCGGTCCCACTCTTTTCATCGGTGCCATCGCGGGATTCGTTGTAGCAAGGACGATAAACCTTATAGGAGGGTCTGCGGTAGTTCCCGAACAGAACTTTGTGCTTGTCGGAATGGCAGGTCTGATGTCCGGAGTCATGCAGGCTCCTATGACTGCCATCTTCCTTATTGCAGACATGACCGGAGGCTATGAACTTCTGATTCCTCTGATCATCACCTCGACCATTTCTTACGCTGTGGCAAGATCGATCGAACCGTATTCCATATATACAAAACGTATCGCAAAGAGGGGAGAACTTCTCACTCACGACAGCGACCAGGCTGTTCTTACACTTCTGAAGACCAACGATCTCGTCGAGACCGATTTTCTCCCTATCAGAATTGATTCCACTCTCGGAGAACTTGTGGAGGCTGTGGCTCATTCAAAGAGAAATATATTCCCGGTTGTGGATTCCAAGAATCATTTTCAAGGTTATGTTTCTCTGGAGGATATCAGAGCCGATATGTTCAGACACGACAGTTATGATTCCCTCCATGTATACAATTTCATGAAATCGGCTCCGGCCTATGTCTATGTCAATGAAAAGATGGACAGCGTGATGTCCAAATTCGAGCAGACTGAGGCATGGAACCTTCCTGTGGTCACGGAGGACAGGACATACGTCGGTTTTGTCTCAAAATCCAAGATTTTCTCGTCCTATAGGGAACAACTCAAACAAGTCTCTCACGACTGATTATGAAGAATATATATATCAAATCTATTGCGAGCCGTCTTCAGATAAAGGACTGGCAGGTGGAAAACTGTGTTTCTCTTTTTGAGGATGGTGCCACCATTCCGTTCATCAGCAGATATAGAAAGGAGCGCACGGGCGGTCTTGATGAGGTCGCCATTGCGGAGGTGAGACATTGGACAGATGTTTTTGCCGAAATGGAGAAACGTAAAGCCACAGTAATCGAGACAATCGGCCAGGCCGGTGCGCTGACTGATGACCTTCGCAAGAGGATAGAGGACTGCGTGGAGAGCAGGGAACTGGAGGATATATATCTTCCTTATAAGCCGAAACGCCGCACACGTGCAACTGCAGCAAAGGAGGCAGGTCTTGAGCCATTGGCGGATAAGATGTATGATGTATCCATCGCAGATCCTGTGGCGGAGGCGCGCAAATATGTGGGCGATAAGGTGGCGACAGTGGAAGATGCATTGGCTGGTGCGCGCGACATCATTGCAGAAAGACTCAGTGAGACTGCATCTGTAAGAGAAACTCTTCGTCAGATATTCCGTACGAGGAGGATTGTCACAAAGGCAACGAAAAAGGCCACTGGTCAGGATGCAATGAAATATCGTACATATTTCGATTATTCGGAATCTCTCGAGCGTATTGCTCCGCATCGTCTCCTGGCAATTCTTCGTGCCGAGGAAGAAGGATTCATTTCGGTGAAGATAGATGCCGATGCAGAAAAATGCGGTAAGAAGATATATTATGACTTCTGCCAGGAAAGGCGTTATCCCGCTTCTGCACTGGCTGAGCAGATGCATATGGCATTCGAGGATTCATTCAAGCGACTTCTGGAGCCATCCATTTCCAATGAGGTCATCAGGGATGCCAAGGAAAAGGCTGATATTGAATCAGTTCGTATATTCGGAGAAAATCTGAGACAACTTCTTCTTGCGCCACCTGTGGGGCAGAAGAGAGTACTCGCTATAGATCCCGGATTCAGAACGGGTTGCAAGGTGGTGTGTCTTGATGAAATGGGGGACCTTCTTCATAATGAGGCGATTTTCCCGCATCCTCCTGTCAGTGAAAAGGTCAAGGCTATCCAGACTGTGTCCGGTCTGGTTTCCAGATATGATATCGAAGTGATTGCAATAGGTAACGGTACAGCCAGTCGAGAGACGGAGGATTTCATAAGGAGGGTACCCCTTCCCGACGGAGTGAGGGTGTTTACTGTAAGTGAGGACGGGGCTTCCATATATTCTGCATCGGAAGTCGCCAGGGAAGAATTTCCTGATCATGATGTTACCGTACGAGGTGCGGTTTCCATAGGAAGACGTCTGATGGACCCTCTTGCAGAACTCGTGAAGATTGACCCTAAATCTCTTGGTGTGGGGCAGTATCAGCATGATGTGGACCAGAATCTCCTGAAGGAAAAACTCGACAATACGGTGGAGAGTTGTGTCAATAGCGTAGGTGTCAATCTCAATACGGCCAGCAGTTATCTCTTGAGTTATGTCTCCGGAATAGGACCTTCCCTTGCTGAAAATATTGTGGAATACAGGGCTGCAAATGGAGCCTATCGTTCACGCAGGGAACTTCTCAAGGTCAAAAGGCTCGGGGAAAAGGCTTTTGAACAGTGCGCGGGATTCCTCAGGATTTCAGATGCCCCCGATCCGTTGGATAATTCGGCGGTCCATCCGGAGGCTTACCATATTGTAGACAGGATGGCTTCAGACTTAGGGGTGTCTTCCAAGGAACTTGTGGGCAATGCTGAACTTTGCACCAGAATAGATGCATCACGTTATGTCTCAGGAAATTTCGGCCTTCCAACCATCAATGATATCATAAATGAATTGAAGAAACCGGGTCGTGACCCTCGTGAATCCGCTCAGACTTTCGAATTCGATCATAATATCAAGGCAATAGAAGACCTGTCTGCAGGTATGGAACTGCCGGGAATTGTGACCAATATAACTGCTTTCGGTGCATTTGTGGATATCGGAATAAAACAGAACGGCCTTATACATGCTTCGCAGATGGGCGTTAAAGGAATGGCAGACCCTTCAAAAGTAGTCCGTCTGCATCAACAGGTAAAGGTCATGGTTGTTTCCGTTGACCTCGAACGAGGCCGTATTGGATTACGACTCGTCAAATAGTGAAATACAGATAGCCTTGTGACTCGCGGAGCGGGAGCAAAGGTATATGCTCCGCTCGCCCACAACGCTCCTTGTTTATATAGGTGACTCCATTATAGGTCGACGGCGGCACCGTCTATAAGAATGGTTTCGATGACGCCTTTCAGAGTTTCTCCTTCGAACGGAGTCCATCCGCATTTTCCCTTCAGATCTTCATTCCTGACAACGAATTCCTTGTTCAGGTCAAAGATGACCAGGTCTGCTGCATATCCTTTTGCTATCTTTCCTGTATTCAGACCGTATATTTCAGATGCTTTTTCAGAAAATACGCTTGCTATGCGGGTGAGAGGGATCTCCTCCTCTGCTGCAATGGTCAGAAGAACAGGAAGGCTCTGCTGTATGGTCGGCAGACCTGATGGAGCCTTTGCGTATTTTGCATTCTTTTCTGAAAGCAGATGTGGTGCATGATCTGATCCGATTGTGTCTATCGTACCTTCTGCCAATCCCTTTCTCAGGGACTCTCTGTCCTGTGGGGTCTTTACAGAAGGATTACATTTTACTCTGCTTCCGAGCCTTGTATAGTCTTCATCGCTGAACCACAGGTAGTTGCAGGATGTTTCGGCAATGATGTGCGGATTGTTCAGTTTGGCAGCCCTCACCATCTCCATCTCCTCTTTTGTGGAAATATGACAGAGAACAAGTCTGGTTCCGTATTTGATTGCCATCTCAAGAGCCTTGATGCTTGACTTGATGCAAGCACTCCTGCTTCTGATGTGTTCATGTTCTGTGAACGGAATGTCATCGCCGTATTTTGCCATTGCATTGTCAAGATTCTCCCTTATGATCTTTTCGTCCTCGCAATGGACAAGTACCGGCTTACTGCTTATTGCAAACAGTCTGGATAATGCACTGTTGTCATCCACAAGCATATTTCCGGTAGATGAACCCATGAATACCTTTACACCTGCAATATCATCCGGGGTTATGCCGGTCTCTGCATCGCCCTCTGTGATAAGCCTGATTATGTCCTCGGCGTTGGTGTTGGTCGCACCGATGTGGAAGGCTATCTTGCCTGTTGTGCGGCCTTTGGAGAGTTCTATCTTGGTCTTGAGTGAATGAGCGTCGATTGTAGGTGGATTGGTGTTAGGCATGTCCATGACAAATGTGACTCCACCTGCCGCCGCCGCTGCGGATTCTGTCTGTATGTCTGCCTTGTGAGTCAGTCCCGGCTCACGGAAATGGACATGCGCATCTATACCTCCAGCCATCACGCACTTGCCCTGAAGTTCCAGTGTCTCCGGCTTGTCCTTGAGGATGTCCAGCACCTTCCTGATATAGCCTTCCTCTTCCTTATATAATATATCCTCGATTTTTCCGTCTTTGATAAGTATCGAGCCAACCGCTTCCTTCTCAGCGGTTATTATGTTCACGTCATGAAGGAATGTCGTCATTTTACAGGTCTGATTTTTCTCATTTTCAATTTCATCACGCCCCAGAATGCCTCACCGAATATTCCGCTGCTCATCTTTGATGTACCTTCGGTCCTGTCGACAAATATGATAGGTACTTCCTTGATCTTGAAGCCAAGTCTGTATGTGGAATACTTCATCTCTATCTGGAATCCATATCCTTTCATCTGCACCTTGTCCAGATCAATGGTCTCAAGAACTTTTCTTGTGTAGCATTTGAAACCTGCGGTGGTGTCATATACCTTCATTCCAAGAACTGTCCTTACATACACGGAAGCGTAATATGACATGATGACCCTGCCGATAGGCCAGTTGATTACGCTTATACCGTTGCAGTAGCGTGAGCCGATGGCCAGATCCGCGCCTTCCTTGCATGCCTGATAAAGTTTCGGCAGGTCTGCAGGGTTATGCGAAAAATCCGCATCCATCTCAAATATATAGTCGTATCTGTTCTCGCATGCCCATTTGAAACCGGTTATATATGCCGTTCCCAGACCGAGTTTGCCTTTTCTCTCGATCATATGAAGTCTGTCTGCAAATTCCTTCTGGAGATTCCTGACTATGTCGGCTGTTCCGTCCGGCGAGTTGTCCTCAATGACAAGAATCTGATATTCTCCTTCCAGACTCAACACCGCCCTGATTATCTTCTCAATATTCTCCTTTTCATTATACGTAGGAATAATGACGATCTTTTTATCCATATCAATATTGTTTTATCAGACTTTAAGGAATATACTCTTTCTGTAGACGTGGAGGATCTGGCTCCATCCGTAGACCAGTGTCGTTCCTGTGGTCGTCTGCGCATTTTTATAAGTTTACAAATATAATATTTTCCTGCCAATTCCCAATACTTTCATTCTGTTGTGTGAGAAGAAAGAGGTTCCTGATTCTTTAACAAAATTGTAACAATAGTGTAATCTCTGAATCCTCAATCAGTTACGGGGGTTCAGAGATTTTTTCTGAGGAAAAGATGAAAAAATAAGTGCAAAAAAGTTTGGAGGTAAAGAAAAAATGTCTACCTTTGCAATCCCAAACGAAAAACGGGGCACAACACGAAGTTTGTTTTTGCGGTTTTCGAGAAGAAAAAACCAAAAAGAAACGAGTAGGAAGTTCATTGAAAAGACTGAAACTGTACAAGAAGCAAGTACCGAGAAAATACAATTTATCGAGAAGCGTTAATTCTTTTGGAAGAATTAGGATGTCAGAATCAAGCGTTTAGAAATATAAGAGATTATACAATGAAGAGTTTGATC
>SUYY01000073.1 GCA_015060205.1 Bacteroidales bacterium | reverse complement strand
TACCAAGAAGGGTCAGGCTGGTAAGCCAAAGATCACTTATAATGCAACCTTCGGAGCATCTATGAACGCCAACTTCCCTGAGTTCATGGACGGACCTCAGTTTGCATATTACTACAACGTAGCCGACATGATGGATGCTCTCGCAAGAGGTGACATCAGTAATCCTGAGGAATATAAGCCGTACTTCACTTCTGAGCAGGTACAGCTCATGCTCAACGATGATCCTAATGACGGTTGGGATAATGTTAACTACATCGATAAGGTATTCAAGACCGGTTTCACTCAGAAACACAATGTGACGGTGTCCGGAGGTAATGACAACTCTAAGTACTTCGCTTCATTCGGTTATCTCGGTCAGGAAGGAAATATCGACAACTTCAGCTACGACAGATACAACGTGCGTACTAACGTCGAGTCTAAGTTTGCCAAGTATTTCACATTTACAATGGGTCTATCTGGAGTTTTCTCAAATCGTATGACTCCAGGATTCAGCTCAGGTGGTTCTGATGCTATTAATAACGGAGACACCGGTTGGTTGTCTATCCCTAAAATGACCATCATGATGCATCCATATCTTCCTGAGAAATATCAGGGAATGTATACTGGTGTGATTCCGAGCAACGTTGTTAACGTTCATACGCCACTCGCTGCAATCTATGATTCCGGATATAAGAAGACACGCGGTATTGATGTGACTGCCAATACATCCCTTACATTCGATGTACCTGGCGTGAAAGGCCTCCAGCTCAAGGTTTCCGGAGCATTCGATTACGGTGCAAGCATGAACAAGAATCTTGACATACCGTTTTCTAACAATATCATGGTTTATCAGGGAGGTGCGTGGTCTGAGGCTCCGGATCCTCGTGATAACGAAGGTACAGGCGTAGGCCTCGGAGAGGGTACCTCATACTATCAGAGGATGACAGGTCAGGCTGGTATCACATATTCAAATACATTTGGTAAGCATTTTATCGAAGTTCTAACTCTCGCTGAACTCAATGACTACAAGTCAAACAGCCATTCAGCTTATGCTAAGCTTCTTCCTTTCGCAGAACTTCCTGAGTTGAACTACGGTCAGCCTACGGACGGTCCTATTTCAGGTACCAGCGGAGCATGGCGTTCTGCAGGTTATGTGTTCCGTGCCCGTTACAACTGGGATGAGAGATACCTTGCAGAGTTCACAGGCCGATATGATGGTTCTTATAAGTTTGCTGGTATGAAAAATACCCGTTGGGGTTTCTTCCCATCAGCTTCTGCGGCATGGAATATCTCAAAGGAGCCTTGGATGGAGAGTGCTTCTTTCCTTGATGACCTTAAGATAAGAGCCTCTGTTGCCCTTCTTGGTAACGACCTTGGAACATATGCATATATGTATCTCAAGACATTCTCTCCTTCAAGCGAAGTGGTATATAAGGGCTACAAAGGTTCTACTACAGTCAATCCTTCTTACTATGACAATGGTGTTCCAAACATCGACCTTACATGGGAGAAGCAGCTCTCTTACAACGTTGGTTTCGACTTCAGCATGTGGAACGGTAAACTCGCGATGGAAGTTGACGGATTCTACAACTATGTTTATGACATGCTTACTGCACAGGGTTCAGGTTACCCACCTTCAATGGGAGGATATTACATGTCTTATATCAACCAGAACGCTTACGACGTACGTGGTATTGATGTGATGGTATCACACAGAAACAGCTTCATGCTCGGAAGCAAGCCTTTCCAGTACGGTATCAGCGCAACTCTCACATACGCAAAGAACCGTTGGGTGATCTATCCTGATGAACCGAACAATGATTCTATCCGCAAGGTTGTAGGTACATCTTTGGACGCAATGTATGTATGGATTGCAGATGGTCTTTACCGTACTCAGGAAGAGATTGACAATTCTTCATGGTACAATGACTATGCTCCAAATATCGGTGACATCAAGTATGTCGACCTCAATGGTGACGGTAAGATCAATGAAGTAGGTGACAAGGCTCGTATCGGTCGCACTAACCGTCCTCAGCTTACTTACGGTCTCAACCTTGACTTCGCTTGGAACGGAATCGATTTCAATGCTCAATTTACCGGAGGTGCTCTCTTTGACATCTCACTTACCGGTACCTATGGTAACTCTAATGATGATAATACTGTATGGACTCAGACATTCAAGGAAGGAGCAAACTCTCCATTGTACCTCGTAGAGAACGCATATAGTGTATACAATCCTGATGGAACATTCCCTCGTATCACCCTTGCAAACCAGGGCGCTCAGAATGCCAATGGTCTGGCTTCTACATTCTGGCTTCGCGACGGAACATATGTCCGTCTCAAGTCTGCACAGCTGGGATACACATTCCCTCGCAAGTGGACGGAAAAGATCCGTGTCGATGCTCTCAGATTCTTCGTCGAAGGTCAGAATATCTTCACAATCGACGGACTTCCTGAAGGAATCGACCCTGAGTCTCCAGGTGTAAACAACGGTTATTATCCACAGCAGCGTTTGCTCATGGGTGGTCTCACCTTGACATTCTAATGACTGGATACATATTGTTGTTATCGTTATTCAAGATAATTATTCTCGTCATTCCTGACCTGATCGGGAATACATAAGCAAGAATATATGAAAAATTTAACTAAAATATTGCTGCTCGTCGGAATCTTGTTCACAAGTATTTCGTGCAACAAGTTTTTTGACGACATGAAACCGGCTGATTCGGTTTCTGATAAAGTGATATGGGCGACTACTGCTAATGCAGAGTACTATGTCAACTATCTTTACGAATATGTTTATGTCGTAGTTACCGACCAGACTTTTGGCAACGTCATGACAGAAGGTTATACTGATATGCTTAAGTATACCTCGTTCAACCCTGGTCATCCGGGTCTTTTCGTTACTCAGATGGCTTATGGCAATCCTTACACTGAAAGAAACTTCGTCAATGTTTATCTTGGCGGTTGGCATAGATATACTGCCATCATGAAGTGCAACAGTGCTATTTCAGACCTCTACACCTATGGCAAGATGTCTAATGAAGACAAGGTTAGACTTGAAGCAGAACTTAAGTTTACCCGCGCATTCCTTTACTTCGACCTTATGAAGCGATACAAGGAGATTATTCTTTATGATGAAGATATGACCAAGTATACTAAGGATAAAGCACTCAGTTCAGAGGCAGACGGCTGGGAATTCATCTATCAGGACCTTGACTTTGCCGCGAAACATCTGCCAGACAGGACTCTTGCAAACGGTCGTGCAGACAAAGGTATGGCTTGGGCGTTCATGACTCGTGCGATGCTTTATGCGAAGAGATATGATGATGTAATTACTGCTGCCGAAGAAGTTGAGAAACTTGGCTATACTCTTGAAGAAAATTATGCTGATGCTACCATGAAGACTACGGCTGCTGGTAATAATGAGGCTATTCTTCAATGGCAGTTTGACAGATCTGCAAACATCACTCATACCTTTGACTACAACTATACTGCTGGCGGAGACTTTGCAATTGAGAAACAGAAAGGTGGAGGACTTGCAACTCCTACACAGGAAATGGTTGAGTCATATGAGAGGAAGACAGGTGGTGCTGTAGATTGGACCCCTTGGCACAGTACTACCACCCAGACACCTCCTTATGATCAGCTTGAGCCTCGTTTCCACGCAACTATCCTTTACAATGGTGCCGATTGGAAAGGCCGTAAGATTCAGACATACGTCGGTGGTTATGATGGTTATGAGCCTTGGTACAATAATACTTCTACAGCCGGTGAGACCACTACAGGTTATTACCTCAGAAAGATGATAGACGAGTCTCATAATGTCATAGATTACAAAGGAGGAGTAGCTCCTTTTACAATTCTTCGATATGCTGAGGTTCTTCTCAACAAGGCAGAAGCTTGTTACCACAGCAATATGACTGATGCAGCAAATGCTGCAATCAGAATGATTCGTAATCGTGTGGATCTTCCTTACACAGATAAGGGTGGCTCAGAACTTTGGGCAGCTATCCGCCAAGAGAGAAAGGTTGAGCTTGCTTTTGAAGGTCATTGGTATTGGGACCTTCGTCGTTGGGGCGTAGCTCATGAAGACTACCCTGTCGGTCTCAATAATTATCAGGTGCATGCAATGAAGATCGAAGACAATGGAGACGGTACCTTCACTTATGACTATGTTTCTGCAGACCATATGAACAGAACATTCGATCAGAGGATGTATCGCCTGCCAATGCCAGAAAGTGAGATTGAAAGTAACGCACTGGTTGAACAGTATCCTGAGTGGAGATAATGATTAAATTTCATGAAATGAAGAAGTTATTTTACATATTGATTGTCTGCATGTTTGCTGTTGTTTCATGTCATGAGCCGCAGTATATCGAGCCGACGGCGCTGCGAGATGGTATCACATCTATTACAGCGTATTTTACTAACACTTCCAAGACTATCAAGGCAGGTACTGTGCTTGCTGTCCTTAACGTAGAGGATCCGGACGCTGATGAGTTCGTCATCCCGGTTCCGTACTACTATCCTGAGGAGTCTACAGATCCTACAAATATCCATATGGGTAAGGTACGTCTCAGAGCTGAACTCGCCCCTAACTGCAGGATCGATCCGCCTTTGACAGTTGTCAACCTTAGCGAGGATAATGTTTATCAGTTCACCAATGCAGAGGGAAAAACCCGCGAGATCATCATCAAGGGTAAGAGGGTAAAGTCAAACAAGAGCAATCTTATGACTTTCACTCTCACTCAGCCGTATGAGATTGAGGGATTTATCAACGAAGATACAAAGGAAGTTTATCTATTCACTACCGACGATCTTGATGGTTTCTCTGCTAAGGTAACTGTGGCCCCACATGCTGAAACAGATACAACAGCTCTTAAAGTTGCGAAGAACTACAACCTTGAACAGGAGGTTAAGGTTACTGCTCATGACGGTTCATCTTCTACATACAAGATTCTCAAGAAGTACCCTACCAAGATTCCTTACGGATTCAGGTCTGCTTCTTTCAGACAGCTCTTCAATCTTGATCCGGTGCAAAGACTTGGTCTCACTGAATATACCGACTCTACTGTCTGCATGACTCTTGCGTATGCAGCAGGCAAGTTGATTATCTCTCAAGGAAACGGTAATGCTCCGATTTATTGTAATCCGCTTACCGGACTTAAGGAAGGTGAGATCAATGCAGGTAGTGTTGATATCGCTGCCATTACAAGTGACGAAGCCGGTAATCTCATCTGTTCTAACTATGCTGAACCTGATGGAACTATTGTACTTTACAAGACTAAGTCTGTGACTGAAGCTCCTGTACAGTTCCACTCATTTGTAAATGAATCAGATGTTCCAGTTGGACATGTTCTCAAGGTTAACGGTAGTATTGATGATGATGCAGTAATCATTCTTACTCATGAACCTGTTGCAGGAGTGACATTGACAAGTAAGTTTGTTAAGATCGTCATTACGGATGGTGCGGTAGTTTCAACTGAAACTATTGACTTAGCTGGTTTGGACATAGCTTGGTCTTCTTGGGGAATGGCCCCAATCAATACTCCTAAGGTTGTACCTGTTTCCAATATGCCTGATTCAGGTGTGATGTTGTCTTGGTATTCAACCAATATCATCTACTATATTGATGGCAATGGAAAACTTGTAGCATCGCGTAATCTTCTCGATAAGGATAAGGTAGACTCAAACGACCATACTGTCACTATGGAGGCGAAGACCTATAATAATGCTCCATACGTAATTCACATGGTAAGCTCACATTTCCCAATGTGGGGACGTGGACCAGTTTTCAGAATCTGGGATGCATCTGATCCTGCGTCTATCAGTTCTTCTGCAGCACTCAAACAGGATAAATCACCAGTCTGGTTCCAGACAGGAGCACAAGGATGGGCATCTTCAGATCTTGTAATAGGTTCTTCAGCAGATGGTTTCAAGATGTATATCTACCTGTACGATCATAATGCAAGTGTAGTAACCGGTTTTGTTGCTGACTGTATCGATATTTAACAGATGAAGAAGGTTTTCATAATATTTGCTGCCGTTGCCCTCGCAATTTCTTGCGAGGGCAAAGATGGCGGTACCCTGGACTGGCCTTGGGAGCAGCCTGAGGCTGACACCCCAGGCGATCAGAATCCTGATATCCCGTCTGAGCCGGATCCGGAAGATGATAAGGCTACTCTTGATAAATGGATTGAGGTGTCTTCCAACTATGGTGAGTTGCCTAAGTACATCAAGGTGTACAGATCTCCTGATATGCTCAAGGGTAAGAAGTCTATCGCTTACATTACAGTAGCGGATATGGCTTCAGCTCAGTGGGACATCTGGAGTATCAACGATCCCGAAATGGACGGAACTCAGGATGCTTTCAAGACTCCTAAGAAAATCTATGATGCAGGCAACTGGCCGATTGTTATAAATGCCGGTTTCTTCTATGCTGAAGGTGGCAAGAATTATCCTGCAAGCCTTGCAGTTCGTGAGTCTGTGGCTCTTGCATATAATATCAACTATGCCTCAGAGGATTGGATAGATATCTATTATCCCACAAGAGCAGCTTTCTTGGAGAATACAGAAGGAGTTTTTGATGCATGCTGGACATACAAGACATATGACAACCACTATATGTATACTGTACCCGCTCCTAATACTTGGGAGGCAGATCCTGTAAAACAGCCTTCTGCTACATATCCTGAAGACGGAAAAGTTTTCGCCGCAAAGACAGCGATAGGTGGTGGACCGCTTCTTATTGATGACGGTGAGTTCAAGGATGCGTATGTTGAAGAACTTTTCAATGGTGCTTCAGGAATCGGTCCTGACAGCAATCAGCCTCGTACTGCTATAGGAGTCACGGCTGATAAGAAGATGGTTCTTTTTGTCTGCGAGGGTCGTCAGATGACTCAGGGAGTCAGAGGACTAACTACAGCTGATGTTGCAAATGTCCTTCTTGATCTTGGCTGTGTAGAGGCAATTAATCTTGATGGTGGCGGATCAAGTTGTATGCTTGTAAACGGTCAGGAGACAATCAAGGTTTCTGATGGATCTCAGCGTGCCGTAGGAAGTACAATAATGCTTAAATAAAATTCGATGAAGTATTTAAGATATATAATAATTGTCCTTTCGTTGCTTTGCTTTATCTCTTGTGATGACGCAAAGGAACCTCTTTGGAATCCGGATTGGACCACTCCGACACCAGAACCGGGGGATGATCAGGATCCTGAGCCTGAACCAGAGCCAGAACCGGAACCTGAACAAAAGCCTGAGAAAGCCCGTCTTGTCTGGATTGATGCGGCTGCCAACTTCAAAGATTACGCAAACAGCGAGTCAAAGATCGCCTCTGATATGGCACGCATCAAAGAGACAGGTTTTACCGGTGTCGTTGTCGATGTCCGCCCTACCAACGCAGGACTTCTTTTCAAGTCCGATGTCGAGGCTCCATTGACAAAGGTTGATGCTTGGCTTGATACTGGATATGACTGGGTTTACCGTACTGCTGACTTCGATTATCTACAGGCTTTCATTGATGCCGGTAAGGATGTCGGACTTGATGTGTTTGCATCTATCAACACAATGGTAGCAGGATATAATTGTCCTTATGGTCTTGGTCCTGTCGGTCCTATCTATGAAGGTGAAATTGATGAAGAATGGGCTACAATTGTTAATACATCCGACGGACTTGTAAGCACAATGGAGTTGGGAACAGGTGCCAAGTTCCTTAATCCAGCCAATGATGATGTTGTTGAGTACCTACTTGGTATACTTGAAGATCTTGCTAAATACGACTTGACTGGTATTATTCTGGACCGCTGTCGTTATGATGACAATGATCTTATGAGTGACTTTTCAGATGTATCTCGTGCTAAGTTCGAGGAGTACATTGGAAAGGGGGTTACCAATTGGCCTGGTGATATATTTGCACCTGGTGTCAACAGTATCAGCAGAGTTTCTGCTCTTCAGCGTCAGTGGATGACTTTCCGTGCCAAGGTAATCCATGACTTTGTTGAAAAAGCTTCAAACAAAGTTCATTCTGTCAATCCTGATATCCGTTTCGGAGCATATGTTGGTGGCTGGTACAGTACATACTACATGTCAGGTGTCAATTGGGCAAGCCCTAACTTCAATGTAAAGAATTATTACAGTTGGGCTGATTCTGAATATCAGAAATATGGTTACGCTGACCATTGTGATATCATGATCATCGGTGCATATGCCTCGACTGCTGACATTTATGGCAGCGGTGAGTGGAGCATGCAGGGATTTTGCAGGAATGCAAAGAATATCTTCGCAGGTGACGTACCGTTTATAGGTGGGCCGGATATAGGTAACTCTACAGGTTTCACTGATGGTAAACAGGGACACCTTATGCCTAAAATCGTTGATGCCTGCATCAATGCTTCGACAGAGGGAATGTTTTTCTTTGACTTGATTCATATAAAGATGTATGATTATTGGGATGATATTAAGTCAGCTATAGATCAATATCTCGAATCTTTGTAGGAATTTTTAAAGTTTTTATTAACTTTGTAGCGCTTTTGGAAATTATTTAACTAACCAACTAATATTATCATGAAAAAAATTGCTTTGTTTTTGATGGCAGCATTTGTTGTCATGGCATGTGAGGAAGAGCTCATTCCTGACGTGAATTTTGCGCCAGCTGGCGTAGTTATTCCTATCGCTGGTTCTGGTGACGAGGCTGCTGAGACCGTTACTTTCGATTTCAACGCAAATGCAGCTTGGACTGCAGCTCTCACAGGTGAGGGAGTTGAGGAGTGGCTTTCAATCTCTCCTAAGAAAGGTGGTGCTGGTGAAGCTTCAATCAAGTTCACAGCTTTAGCAAACCCTACAAAGGACTATCGTACTGCAGTTCTTGAAATCTCGGTTCAGGGTCATGAGACCATCTCTGTAAATGTATCTCAGGAGCGTCCTAACGCAATCGACGTAACAGGTGAGGCAAGCTACACTGTTTCATTCGAGGGTGGTTCTGTTGAGATCGAGGTAGGTGCTAATGTTGATTACACTTACGAGCTTGTTGATGCAACTGGTAACGCTCCAGAGTGGATACTTGAGACTAAGGCTTATGTAACTGATAAGATCGCTTACACCGTTGCTCCACAGCCAATCAATGGCCCAGCGAGAGCGGCAACTCTGAACGTTTATAGCGAGCTTGGTCTTGTTAAGTCTGTTGCTATTTCACAGGAGGCTTGGAGCCCTATCAAGTGGACTCTCTCGCTTACTGAACTCGGTGCAACACCTGGTCGCGTAGGTGTTGGTGCTTTCGGTGATAAAGTTGCCTTCACTGTCAATGGTGTAGCTTACGTTGCTAATGCAGCTACTGGTGAAGACGTTCAGGCGATTACTCTCCCTGACGGATTTGTTGCTGGCGGTGTTCATGTTGATGACGCAGGTAACCTTATGGTTTCTGGTCCGGATTGTCAGGTAGTAGGCGATGCTCCTTCAGGTGGACAGATGGGTGGAAATCTTCAGCTCTATCTTGTTGATCCTACAACATTTGCTCCTACTCCACTTGTT
>SUYY01000072.1 GCA_015060205.1 Bacteroidales bacterium | reverse complement strand
CTGTCACCGGAACTCCGGCAATCGGCAGGCCGGTCACTGCATCAGTGACCGTTCCTACCAGATTATACTCCGGCCCAACGGAAGTTCAATTCGTTCCGAAAGTTATGCCTGTAGTAGTCTTGTTCTCGGATTTCGTTCCGAAACAGTAAGTGGTATAGTTGGACGCTGACAACGCTGTTCCATTGAAAGTACCTGCTACCATAGAAGATGTGATGGTGCTTGCAGGTTTCAGGAAACGTCCGATGAATGCTCCCACATAATCATAATTTGTACCCCTTGCTGAAGTGATTGTAGCCTTGCTGCTGCATTCGCTGATTTCTGCCAATTCCGCAGTGTATGCAACCAGACCACCGACCATCTCAAGAGTAGTTGTACATGTATTGTACTGAGATATATCTCCCTTATTGTCACACTTTGTCATGACGAGTTTAGGTGAACTTACTCCGACAACACCACCGACAGCAAGCAGGGTACGTTCAGTCGAATTGTTGAACTTACCGGAAACTGCGCCTTCATTATCACAGTTTGTCATAGTGAGTCCTTTGCCGATTACTCGTCCGACCACACCGCCGACTATACCTGAATTGGAATTTGACTGGTCACTGACAACACCATAATTGCTGCAGTTCTCCATTGATGTAAATGCAACAGAACCTCCGATTCCTCCTACACGGATAGCATCCCATGCCTTTGATGAAGTCAGGGCCGTATTAGTCACCTCTGCATAGTTCTTACATCCACTCATCTGACCGGAAACGGTATGATGACCTACTATTCCACCTGTATAAGTATACCATCCACCATAGTTGGTCGAATTATTGAGCACTGAAGCGTCTTTATTGTTTGTACAATTGCTGATATTCGCAATATGGCTGGCAGATCCCTCAGGTCCGAAAAGGAAGGCAGCAATACCACCGAGGAAGATATTGTTGTTTCCGTCTTTAGTTTTCTCGATGACATTCCAGTTGCTGCAATCGCTGATGGTTACGGTTGCTGAAGAATATACTTTAGTTTGGCTATTGAATGTTCCTGTATGGCCTCCAAGGATACCGGCAACACCGCTCAAATACTCAGCATCACTTTCATTTTTAGCCGCATAAGAAATCTGACCTCTGTTTTCACAAGAACTGATGGTATTATTTCCATTTTCTGCTGCTTCGATTCGGCCGACAATACCTGCCACTGTCACGCCTATATTGGCTGGTGACGTTCCTGTATTCTTCACCTCACCATGATTCTTACAGCCAGTGACGGTTGTATTCGCATACTGGATGAATCCTACAATACCGCCTACTGCAGTTTTTTCTGACACTTTTGTCGAATTTACCAAGCCATGATTCTCACAACCTGACACAGTGTTGGTTTCATTCATTGATCCGATATATCCGGCAACACCGCCAATAGCGGTCCAAGCAGTTACAGCACCTGCATTTGTAATGGTTCCGTAGTTCTTGAAACCTGCAACATCAATTTTCTTGCTGTACACTGATCCTACAAAGCCACCTATACGCACGACTTTAGAAGAAGCGGCGTTGTTTGTAACAGCACCTTTCGTATTATCTGTTTCAGAACCATTCACACAGTCGCTGATTGTACCGCATGCATTATTCATGACACCGACGAATCCACCGATATTGGTCAAACCTGAGTTGGTACCTGCAACATTTGATTCTACGGCACCGAGGTTTGCACATGAAGTGAAAGTTACTTTATTGGCAATCGCTGTGATACCTCCGAGGTTGATGTCCTTGCCTGCTGTATTTTCACCGGTAAACTGCACCTTACCATGATTCTCGCATCCTGTCAGCGTCAACACATTATTTGTAGCAATAGAACCGGACACTCCCGCAACGTATACATGTCCATTAGGCTTTGCCGCAAAGGTAATGTCGCCATAATTCTTACAGTTCTTCATTTCGCCGGCAGCACCCAATGCTATATTATAGGCACAGATTCCGCCAAGGTAATATCCGCCTGTACCGCTGGTAGCATCACCTTCTATCTTTACTGTTCCACGATTGACTACATTGCTGATTGAAGTATGCTCACGCACCGCACCGGCAAGACTGGCTGCATAATTATGATTTGATCCTTCAGCCGGCGACGAGACTTCTGTTGCAGTCGATACAAAAGAACAGCCGGAACCGAAAGTCAGATCCTTCACTACTGCTCCAGTAAGTTTTGAGAAGAAAGCACTTGTTCCCGCCTTCTTGATCACGAGGTTGTCGATAGTCTTGCCGTTGCCGTCGAAGACGCCCTTGAACTCGTTAGGAGTCCAGTCCTTAGACTCGATTGCGCTGCAGTTGATATTATCTTTAAGAGTCACGACATCCCATACTGTCCATTTCGCATTAGCCTTGTTCCATGCAAGAAGGTCTGCTGCTGTGCTGATTTCGTAAGTGAAGAAAGTTCCAAGGTCAGCACCGGAATTTCTTTTGATCTCTGCTGCGGACTGCTTCTGAACACTGATAGTCTCTGATCCTGTTCCGGTAACCTCACCATTCTCATCGTATGTGAAGGTCTTTCTTGAGAAAGTGACCTTGATACCTGAAAGATTGCATGGAAGGACAGCCGCATAATATTCACCAGGAGTAAACATACCATAATTCTCAACAGTGTTGAGTGTCACACTCTTGACTCCCGTATCCTCAACAAGGGCAATCTCCGGCTCTTCATCTCCATTGAGTTTCATGGTGAACTGACCGGCAACGAACTCATTCTCGCCAAGACCTTCAATCTTCACTGCCATGATGTCGTTTCTTGCAATGTTGATCTTCACAAGACCGACAGCATTCCTGAAGGAAAGTTCCTGAGTCTCACTATATGCTGCAGCAACAAGTGCACCCTGAGCCACATTCTGCTTTTTGGCTACATCTATCTTCTGAAGGCTAGGGACGGTTGCAGTAAACACTCCTGCATCCACTGTATGACCTTCTGCAGCAGGATAGATAGCATAGAAAGGACCGTCAATAGTCACATCTTCCTCAGTCTGGAATTTATTATCTTCAACAAAAGTACAAACAGCGTCCTTGTTACCGGACACAAATATCTTGTCACCTTCCACCCATGTAGGAGTAAGGCCAACAAGTGTCGACTTGGTCAGCACTTCGTGATTTGCCTCAAACACCTGACCGGTGATCTCAACTCCCGGCTTATCCTGTGGTTCTTCAATCTGCTCTTTTACGCAGGAAGTTGCAATGGCAGCCGCTGCGACTGCGAATGCAAGGAAAAATTCTCTTGTTTTCATACGGTTACCATCCAAATTCTTTTAATTCATCAAATGTTTCGGTATAACGTTCCTCCAATGTGGAAACGCTTCCACACAAAACGCCTTCATTCTGCACATCTAGGACTGTACAGACAGGACTTGAATAACGCAATTCATCTAGCATGACTATATAGTTTAATTATTAATAAGAATCGTTTCTCAATACGCACAATTCTTGTGGTTCGCAAATATAATCATTGTTTCATAAAAACAAACAAAAATCCAAAGAAAAGTAAACAAATAACCACACAAATAAAAACAAATAAAAACAAAACGAATTAAAATACAACCAAAATGACAATTTCTTAATAATTTTCAATATATTTGTCATCCTAACTCAAACAACTGCAAAATGTTCAGACTTCTACTCTTTACAATCCTGTCTGTTTCAAGTCCGGCAAAGGATTCAGAAAACCTCAGACTTAATGAAAACAACGTGCACGAAATCATTGACGCTCTTACTGTCGAAGAGAAGTGCAAACTCATCATCGGAGGAAGGGCAGCCATGTTCAAGCCGGGTGCTTACACGAAGATAAAGGCTCCAGGAGCGGCAGGAGTGATCAATGAGGTACCTCGTCTGGGAATACCGGGAATCGTGCTTGCAGATGGTCCTGCGGGAGTACGCATCCGTCCTCACCGTCCGAATGACGAAAGGACATTCTATTGTACCGGATTCCCTATCGGTTCACTTGTCTCATCTACATGGGATACCGAAGTGGTGGAGAATGCAGGAGTTGCAATGGGCAGAGAAGCAAAGGAGTATGGAGTCAATGTGCTTCTGACCCCAGGAATCAACATCCACCGCAACCCATTGTGCGGCAGAAATTTCGAATATTATTCGGAAGACCCTCTTTTGAGCGGCAAGATAGCGGCGGCAATGATAAACGGCATCGAAAGCGAAGGAGTGGGATCGTCCCTGAAACATTTCGCTGTAAACAACCAGGAGACCAACCGTCTTGCCAACAACTCCAAGGTGTCAGAAAGAGCGATGAGGGAGATCTACCTTAAGGGATTTGAAATTGCAGTCAAGGAAGCGCAACCATGGACCATCATGTCTTCCTATAATTATATTAACGGCGAGCATGCTTCGGAAAGCCACAGGCTTCTCACACAGATCCTCAGGGACGAATGGGGCTTTGAAGGCGTAGTGATGTCTGACTGGGGCGCGGGATACGATATTGCAGCGCAGATACACGCCGGCAACGACCTGATACAGCCTGGAAGCGACGAAAGATATTACAGTCTGCTTCAGGCAGTCAACGACGGTTCCCTCAGCATGGAGGACCTTGACAGGTCTGTAGAAAGGATACTGCGACTTAACCTCAGGACCAACAGGTTCAAGGGTATTCCATTTTCTGAAGCACCTGACCTTGAAGAGGGTGCACAGGCAAGCAGGCGTATTGCAGAAGAAGGTATAGTTCTGCTGAAGAACAAGTCAGGTGCGCTCCCGATTGCAAAGGACAGGAAAGTAGCCTTGTTCGGAGTGACTTCATATGACTTCATTCCGGGAGGCACCGGTTCGGGCGATGTACACAGACCTTACACCGTCGACCTCAAGGAAGGACTTGCCAACGAAGGATTTGTTCTTGATAAGGATGTGGACAGATTCTACAGCGGATATATGGCTGACGAGAAGATGAGATGCGACCGTATAAATGGAGACAACGGCTGGCAGATAGACAGGGAAAGGGCCATAGAGGTGACACCATCAGACCTGATCCGAAAGGCAGCCGAGACATCTGACTGCGCAGTAATCACCTTCGGAAGAGTGTTCGGAGAAGGCAAGGACAGGAATTACCACTATAACTATCTGCTGTCCAAAGACGAAAACAGACTCCTCGACGAAGTATCCGACGCATTTCATGCAAAAGGAAAGAAAGTCACCGTGATTCTGAATATCGGCGGATATATCGACGTATGGTCATGGCAGAAGAAGGCTGATGGAATCATCCTATGCTGGCTGCCAGGACAGGAGGGCGGAAATGCCGTCGCTTCAGTTGTTTCCGGGTCTGTCAATCCGAGCGGACACCTTCCATCCACAATGTCAAAGGACTATTGGCAGGAGCCTTCCGCTGAGAACTTCCCTATCCTGTATGCAGACAAGCCGTTCAACTACTCATTCTACAGGCAACTGGACGGAAGCGTACGCGACCTGATAAAGGACATCGACTATACCGAATATAAGGAAGGAATATATGTAGGATACCGCTACTTCAACACATTCAAGAAAAGGGCAATCGCCTATCCTTTCGGTCATGGTCTGAGTTATACTGACTTCAAGTTCGGCAAGATGACTGTCCGGCAGGCAGAAAACGGGTGGAACGTGACTGTAAATGTAAAGAACACAGGCAAAGTAGCCGGAAAGGATGTTGTACAGATTTATGTCAAGGCTCCACGCAAAGGTCTTGACAAACCGGAGAGAGAACTGAAAGGATTCGCCAAGACTCCCCTTCTGGCTCCCGGAGAATCATGCGAAGTCAAGATATTCATTTCCAAGGAGAGTCTTGCATCATTCGATGAATCTGCCGGCACATGGGTGACAGAAAAAGGAAGATACACATTCATCGCCGCCAAGAACTCCCTTGACAATTCAAGAAGAAAGAGACTCAGTATCAGATAGAGAATTACGCCACAATCACTTCCACTCCCAGAGCCTCGATCTTCTGTCTGAGCGAATCACTGATCCCTGAATCGGTGATCAGTGTATCCACATCTTCGATACCGCAGATCCTACCGAATCCACATTTACCGATTTTGGATGAATCGGCCAGCAGAATCCTCTGCTGGGCTACGTTCATCATGCACTCCGTAAGATGAGCCTCCTCGACGAAAGCACTTGTCACACCGTCCTCGACGCTGAATCCGTCACAACTGAAGAACAGTTTGGAACACCTGACATTACGAAGTCCCTGAATCGAATATTCATCTCGGGTGGACATTGAATTAGGAACAACCCTTCCTCCAAGTATTCTCAAGTCCACCTCCATTTTCTCGCTGAGAAGCACACCGAGCCTGATGGAAGGAGTCACAACCTTCATCGGTCCCTTATACTGGATCTGCCTTACAAAGGCCTCTATCGTCGATCCGGAAGTGACACCCATCGAGTCGTTATCCTGGAGGATCTTCGCTGCGGCAACCGCTATTCTAGCCTTTTCCTCCGGGTTTGTCGCACTTCTGTCATTCAAAGACAACTCTATCACCTTATCATGAACCAAAGAGGCTCCGCCATGATTCCTGCGGAGAAGATTCTCCCCTTCCATGATTCTGAGATCCCTTCTGATCGTCGCTCCAGTCACCTCCAACTGATCTGCAAGATCCTGGACAGTGACAAAACCATTCTTGAACAATTGTTCCTTTATATACAGGTGTCTTTCCGATATGCTTTTCATTTTGCAGTCAAATTTGCACAAAAATATAAAAAAATGTTCGGAAGCAAAAACTTCCGAACATTCATATTGTTATATTGAAAACAATTACTTGTTCTCGAGTTGGCTCTTAAGAGCAGCAAGTGCGTCGATGTCACCAAGAGTAGTCTTCTCTACGCTTGAGTTGATCTTCTTCACTGCCTTCTTAGTGCTGTCAGCCTCAGCAGCAGCCTTCTGTGCTCTTTCCTCTACAGCCGCAGCATAAGTCTTGGCATGTGAGAGAGTAGCCTTCTTAGCGTTTCTCTTGAGTTCTACAACCTTGAATGCGAGAGTCTCACCTGAAACCGGCATTGAACCGTCTTCCTTAGCGAGTTCGCGGTTGAAGCAGAATGCGTCGATGTCACCCTCGAGTTCAACTACAGCACCCTTCTCGTTAACTTCCTTGATCTTAGCCTCAACTACAGTACCAACTGCATACTTAGCCTCGATCTCATCCCATGGGTTAGGAAGGAGTTGCTTGTGGCCGAGTGAAAGTTTGTGGTTCTCCTCGTCGAAGTCGAGAACTACAACCTCGATTGAATCACCTGCAGCGATCATTTCTGACGGATGCTTGATCTTGTTCCAAGAGAGGTCGCTGATGTGTACGAGACCCTCGATTCCTTCCTCGAGTTCAGCGAATACTCCGAAGTTAGTGATATTGCGTACAGTTGCAGTGTGCTTAGTACCTACAGCATACTTCTCGCGGATGTTCTCCCAAGGGTTAGCAACGAGTTGTTTAAGACCGAGAGACATCTTCTTCTCCTCGCGGTCGAGAGTAAGGATCTGTGCCTCAACCTCGTCACCTGCCTTAAGGAAGTCAGAAGCAATGCGGAGTCTTGGTGACCAAGACATCTCCGATACGTGGATAAGACCCTCAACTCCAGGAACAACCTCTACGAATGCACCATAGTCAGCGATGAGAACAACCTTACCCTTAACCTTGTCACCTACCTTGAGGTCAGCATCGAGAAGATCCCATGGATGAGCGGTAAGTTGCTTGAGACCGAGAGCGATTCTCTTCTTAGCCTCATCGAAGTCGAGGATAACGACGTTAACCTTCTGATCGAGAGCAACAACCTCCTCAGGATGGTTGATACGGCCCCATGAAAGGTCTGTGATGTGGATGAGTCCGTCAACACCGCCGAGGTCAACGAATACACCGTAACCTGTGATGTTCTTGACTGTTCCCTCGAGTACCTGACCCTTCTCGAGTTTGCCGATGATCTCGCTCTTCTGCTGCTCGAGTTCTGCCTCGATAAGAGCCTTGTGTGAAACTACAACATTACGGAACTCGTGGTTGATCTTGACGATCTTGAAGTCCATAGTTGTGTCAACATACTGATCGTAGTCGCGGATAGGCTTGATGTCGATCTGTGAACCAGGGAGGAATGCCTCGAGTCCGAATACGTCCACGATCATACCACCCTTTGTACGAGTCTTCACGTAACCCTTTACGATCTCGTCTGCATTGAATGCAGCGTTTACCATATCCCAAGAACGGAGTTGGCGTGCCTTCTTGTGTGAAAGGATAAGTTGACCCTTCTTGTCCTCAGTGCTCTCTACGAACACCTCAACCTTGTCACCTACAGTGAGGTCCTGGTTGTAACGGAACTCAGGAGCCATGATGACACCCTCGCTCTTGTAACCGATGTTAACGATAACCTCTCTCTTGCTGATGGCTGTAACTACACCCTCAACAACTTCACCTTCAACTACCTTTGAAAGTGTCTGGTTGTACTGCTCAGCGATCTCCTCAACTGAACCACCGTAAACATCGTCATTCTCGAACGCATCCCAGTCGAACTCCTCAGGAGCAACTGAAGCGTTAAGAACGCTCTTCTTGGTTTCTTCTACTGCTGGAGTTGCCTCTACCTCTGGAGCAACCTCAACAACTGTCTTGTTTTCTTCCATGATTAAATTAAAAAACAAACTAGTGGGTTTAACATTATTTATTGTACTCTACCTCAGCGGCTTACATAAAAGAAAGCGCACTTTCGGTCAAAAAGCGCGCAAAAATAGGTATAATTTTCGGGAAATCAAAGGGTTTGGTAAATATTTATAGCAAACAGTCAAGGGCGAGGATGGTCTTCAGGTCGAGCCGCCCGGAGCGCATGAACTGCAGTTGCCGGAGACCGTATATTCCGGCAACGGTGTTCGTGATATCCTTTTCCCAGAGGTACCTGTAACGGTTTTACAATGAAAACGTTACAGGTACTATTCAATTTGAGGGTATCTGTAACGGTTTCGTGGCAAAAGCGTAGCAGATGGAACTGTCTGTGTCACGACGCACGAGTTTATCATGAAAGTCTTGCGTCGTGGCACGGATTCCGGAAAATGGCGCCGTTTTCCGTCACGACGCACGAGTTTAGCATGAAAGTCTTGCGTCGTGGCAGAAGCCAACAACTGCTATGAGAGATGTCTACGATCCCTCAGTTCATCGTGAACAGCAGTCTTCCCCCTGTCATTGCGAGGCTTCATCGAAGCCGTGGCAATCTGATACACTATGGACTGGAGATTGCCACGTCGCTATCGCTCCTCGCAATGACAGAGACATGCTGTTTACACGTCGCTATCGTCCGTTCCTGCTGCCGCACGCTCCTTCGTTGCAAAAGTCCACAGGACTGTTTGCTTTTCGCTCGCGACCTCGCAATGACAAAGAAAAGGAAATCGCTTCTTGCAATGACATAAAACTGACCAGTGTCATTTTCTCGTAATGATAGAAGCCGGCTGAGGCCCACCTTACAATGACAGAAAGCGATCTGGCTTCAAAAAAAATCGTTTTTTTTGAAAAATCATACTCAAGAAATCGCTGTCTGAACATACCCGGGCAACGATTTTTCGATTTATCCGTTTACAATTTTTTTACGCGGATAAGTCTTCGGAACTTTGCATGAGTTAACTTTAATGAATTTATTATGTGTGATTTGAGAGAGACGAGAAGCGAACAGATGTATGTGGACATTCTCAGCAACGGCGGTTTCAAGGCGTTCTTCGGCGATGAGAATAACAAGGAGGAGGTGATGACGCTGATGAATACACTTCTTCCAGAGCATCGGAAGATCAAGGAGATCAGTTATCGGCCTACAGAACTTCAGGGTCCGGTCATAGGGCAGAGCAAGGACTTCAAGTTCGATTTCGTATGCCGTGACGTGTCCGGTGCGGTATTCATTGTCGAGATGCAGAGATACCGTGAGCAGTCGTGGTTCAAGCGGTGCGTGAGTTATGCCAGCCGCGTGTATGACAGGCAGAACAAGTCCGGGTTTGACTATGACGTGCCACCGGTGTATCTGATCGGTCTGATGGGTGTGGACATCGACCACCCGGACG
>SUYY01000071.1 GCA_015060205.1 Bacteroidales bacterium | reverse complement strand
GGAGTCGCTGTGTACCATTTGAATGAATCAATTTCCTTTCCAAACATGTAACCATTCTCCATCAGTTCGTCATATGCGGTGACGCTAACTCTGAACCTGCCTGCAATCTTGAAATCCATACCGATTTCCGCTTTTCTGTTTGTTGCGATTTCCAGATTTGGATTTGATACGTCGTATACCGTGGTCTGAGAAACCATGAGTTTCTCTTCATCAGCATATTCGTCATTCATTCCGAGGTATAGATTTATATCATGGTACGCATAATTCGGGTACAGATAAATTGAAGTCGGTGCTTTGCTGGTTATTCCCCAACCTCCTCTCAATGTCATCCATGGGAAGATGTCGATGGATCCGTTTATACGTGGGGCAACAACGCTCTTGCCGTTTATCCAGTCGTAGCGGACGCCGGCTGTGATGTTCAGCTCTCTTGAAGCAAAACGCCAGTTGATGTGATTTTCAGCATAGATGCCCAACTGGTTTACAAACGGGATGTCATAGAAAGGTCTTGTACGATATCCTGATTCTGTGTTGCTGAGATTCCTGTGTGGAGGGAAATCTTCATCATATACAGAACCTCGACCGAGGTTTCCGTCTGTCTTGAAGTCTGCTCCTACCAGAAGTTTCTCGGTGAAGTTACCCCAGGTATGACCCATGTCGAAGTTAAGTTTTGCAAATGCATTGACCTCTTCTCCGTAAATGTTATATTTATAAGGGTAAGAATATGGCAGGGCATTGCATCTGGCATTTTTGTCTGTATGAAGAGTCGTGATGGGGTTTCCGTTTTCATCCTTCAGTTCCAGTCCTCCGATGTTGGTGTAAACTCCATCCTGCATGGCTGTGGAATATAGGGTGAGGGAGTTTGAACCTGTTGATCTGACATACGAATCTTTGTTAGTGTAGTTGGCAGATACGAGCCAGTTTATGGTCTTGAGCCATTCCTTGTTTATGAATGACCTACCGTTATGGTTGAATGAAACACCGAGACTCCTTGCCTGTGACTCTGTGATGTATGTGTCGTCCGGGTTTCTGTCCCTGCGCTGGTTTCCATAAGAGAAGGATGCAGATGTGTTGGCTGTGGAATTTCCTGCGAACATGACCGACCACAATGCCTTTACATTTGCCCTCTGGTATGTGTCAAGGTTGTTGATGATATTGGCGATGTTGTATGCATAGTCTCCGGAAATGTTCATGTCTCCTGCCTTTTTTCCAAGACCGAATCCTTTTGCTGCCGACACCTGGTAGATGTTAGGGTTGGTCTTGAGACGGAGCGTAAGAGGTGATTTGCCCGCCTTGGATTTCACTATGACGGCACCGGAAGTCATGTCACCGTATTCTACGGAAGGGATACCTCTGATCACTTCCACAGATTCTATATTGTCTGTAGAAAGTGAACGGATGTCGACTCCGGTGGACGCAGATGCACTACCGCTGTCTTCGTCTCCGGTCGCTCCCATACTTGTGGTAAGCACCTGAAGGTTTGCATTGTTGGACATCGGGGCACCGTCCACGATGACTGCCGTACCGAGACTGTTCATGGCAAGGCCGCTGTTCGAACGGATCGATACAGACTGTGCCTCGGAAAGGCTAGGGTTGGTAAGTGACACACCCGGGAGGAGTGACATCACATCACTTAACGAACTTGTCTGCATATGGTCCATCGCCTGCCTTGAGATGTTTGATGCAGTACTGCTTCCGGCCTTGTTCTGGGTAGCGATGACTGTCACATTGTCGATGTGGAACGAGGTCGGGGTCATCATGAGTTTGAGGTGGATGTTCTTGCCGCTCTTGGGAACAACTACGAGGGTGTCGAGTTGCTCCATTCCGAAGAACTGTATGCTCAGGAGAACCTCTCCGACAGGTACGTTCTGGATGGAGAAGTTACCCTCCTTGTCGGTAAGGGTATACTGATTTGAGCGTGGAAGTATTACGCTTGCGAAGTCTACAGGATGGTTTCCGTCTGTGCAGTGTACTGTTCCGCTGATGCTTGAACTCTTTCCGCTCTGAGCAGAAAGCGACGAAGCCATCATAGATAAAATAAGTATAATAACGGCAGATTTTCTCATGTGTCGCTACAGTTAAATTCGTTTGAAACAGCAAAGTTGAGGATTCTCGTTTAAAAAAACAAATTTTTCAACTGATTTTACTGTAGTCCCGGATCTGATACTTGTCTTTCTTCAATTCTCTGCGCAGCATCTGGTTGCGGTCGGAGGTGAGTGTAGGGTCTTCGCTCAGCACCGCTTCAGCAGCCGCCCGTGCAGCATTGAGTATCAGCCCGTCCTTTGCGAGGGAGGCAATGTTGAGGCTTATCGGGAGACCGCTCTGCTGGGTGCCTTCCAGATCGCCGGGACCACGCATCTTCATATCTTCCTCTGCAAGTTCGAATCCGTTTTCGGTGGCGCACATGAGTTCTATCCTGTGCTTGGATTCCTTGCTCAACTTGTGACCTGTCATAAGCACGCAATATGACTTTTCACTTCCTCGGCCAACGCGTCCGCGCAACTGGTGAAGTTGGCTCAGACCGAATCTTTCTGCGCTTTCGATTACCATGACAGATGCATTCGGCACGTCTACGCCCACTTCGATCACCGATGTCGCCACGAGTATATGCGCCCGTCCGGCAGCGAAGGCATCCATATTGAACTTCTTTTCGTCGTTGGTCATCTTCCCATGCACTACCGCCATTTTATAAGGAGGGAACGGGAATGCCTTGACAATCTGTTCTATGCCTTCTTCAAGGCTTTGATAATCAAGTTTTTCGGTTTCGAATATAAGCGGATATACCACGAAGACCTGACGTCCGAGTGAAATCTGGTCCCGCATGAAATTGTACATTGCATTCCTCTTGCCTTCTGTGGCGTGTATGGTCTGTACCGGTTTTCTTCCCGGAGGAAGTTCGTCTATGACAGAGACGTCAAGGTCACCATAAAGTGTCATGGCGAGAGTCCGCGGAATCGGTGTCGCCGTCATCACAAGCACGTGAGGAGGCACGCCCCCTGAGGATTTCCTCCATAGTTTCGATCTCTGCTCCACTCCGAACCTGTGCTGTTCGTCTATTATTGCAAGTCCGAGATTCCGGAATATCACATTGTCTTCTATAAGCGCATGTGTGCCTACTATGATTCCTATGCTTCCGTCTTCAAGACCGGCATGTACCTGGCGCCTTTCGGCTGTCTTGCTGCTTCCTGTGAGAAGAGCGGACTTCACTCCTGTGGGTGCGAGGAATTTCTGGATGTTCTTATAGTGTTGCTGTGCAAGGACTTCCGTAGGTGCCATTATGCATGCCTGATAGCCGTTGCCGATGGCGATGAGTGCGGTCAGGACTGCGACCATGGTCTTTCCGCTGCCGACATCTCCCTGAAGCAGACGGTTCATCTGATGGCCGCTCCTCATGTCGTCCCTTATCTCGGTGATGACCCTTTTCTGGGCACCTGTGAGAGGGAAGGGAAGTGACTGGTAGCATTTGTTGAATGCGTCGCCTACTTTCGGCATGATTATGCCCCTTTCCTCCCTGCTCCTTATATATTTCTGTTTCAGAAGGGATAGTTGCAGATAGAAGAGTTCTTCAAACTTCAGTCTGAATTTCGCCTTTTCGAGAGCGTTGATGTCCTTTGGGAAATGGATGTTTCTCAATGCGAAGTGGATGGGGACCAGTCCGTATTGCTTCAGAATATATTCCGGAAGTGATTCTTCTACGTCTCCCAGGCATTTGGTCAGGGCCGCCTCCATGAGCCTGTTCATGACCTTTCCTGTCACTCCGCCGTTCTTGAGTCTTTCCGTACTTGTGTAGACGCCGGTCATAGTGCCGCTTGCGCTTCCCGGGGTGATGATGGTGCCTTCTATCGGTTTTCCCGCCGTTGCGTCCACTTCAGGATGCACTATGTTTATGCGTCCGTTGAATATTGCCGGTTTGCCGAAGAATATGAATTCAGAGCCTGTCTTGAGGCGTTCGTACATCCATTTGATTCCTTTGAAGAAGACCATCTCCATTTCTCCGCTCCCGTCTGTGACCCATACGCTCATTCTGCGTACGGTGTTGAATTTCAGGTTGCCGTCCTGCTGTATCGCATTCGATGCGGAAGGATTGCCGTAGAGGTCAGTTCTGATGACTTTTGCCCGGATCTGGATATATGCCATGTCGGGTCGTGCATCAGCAATCCTCACGAACGAACTCTTGTCGATATACCTGAACGGATATAGTCTCAGAAGTTCTCCTACGGTGCTGATACCCAACTCCTTGCCTAAAAGTTCCGCCCTTTTGGGACCGACCCCGGGCAGAAACTGTACATCCATATTTAATCCATCACGTGCCATGTCCGGGCAAATATAATGATTTTCACCGTAAAACTTCGTTGCGTGACATGCCATTGCCAGATATTTCCATAAAAGTATTATATTTGTGAGATTTTTAAACAAATGAAGCGATATGTCAAGAAAATTAATAGTAGGCATCACGCAGGGTGATGGCAACGGAATAGGATATGAAGTGATAATCAAGGCTCTGGCTGATGAAAGGATGCTGGACCTCTGTACTCCGGTCATATACGGTTCGTCAAAGATATTCGGCTTCTACAAGAAGCAGATACATGATATTGACAATATTAACACAAATGTCATCAATTCGGCAAAGGATGTTCATGCCAAGAGGGTTAACATCGTGAACTGCCTTCCCGAGAATGTGTTCGTGGAGCCTGGACAGGCCACTCCCGAGTCGGCCAAGTCTGCGATGACATCCCTGAGCAGGGCAGTGGAAGATATCAAGGCCGGATATATCGATGTCCTGGTCACTGCGCCGATAAACAAAAGGGCGATGTCAAGCGAAGGATTCGGCTACACCGGTCATACGGAATATCTTGAAAAGGAGTTCGGCGTGGACGAGGTGGCCATGATAATGGTTTGCGACCGTCTCAAGGTAGGAGTGCTTACCGGTCATATTTCCCTCAAGGATGTTCCTTCTGCGATAAGTATCGAGAAGATTCTGAAGAAACTTCGCCTGATGAAGGCTTCTCTCCAGAGGGATTTCGGCATCGATGCTCCTAAGATCGCCGTTCTCGGACTCAATCCGCATTGCGGCGACGGAGGTCTTCTCGGAGACGAGGAACAGCAGATCATACTTCCGGCCATCAAGGCTGCAAATGAGGAGGGAATACTGGCTTTCGGTCCTTATTCGTCAGACGGATTCTTCGGTCTTGGAAATTATACCAGGTTCGATGCTGTTCTTGCCATGTATCACGATCAGGGCCTGACGCCTTTCAAGGCTCTTGCATTTGAAGACGGCGTGAACTATACTGCAGGTCTTCCAATAGTTCGTACCTCGCCTGACCACGGTACCGCCTATGAGATGGCCGGTCGTGGAATGGCTGATCCGCGCTCGATGAAGGCTGCAATATACGCCGCAATAGATATTTTCAATAAAAGGGCTGATTATGACGAGGTTATGGCAAACCGCATGACCATAAAGATGCCTGATACCGAGATAAAGCCTAAGGGTGGAAGAATCATAGAGTAATGGACCAGAGACCGCCGATATATCTTTACACCGACGGAGCCTCAAGCGGTAATCCCGGTCCTGGCGGCTATGGTGTGGTGCTCAAATGCGCTGGTGCCGAGAAGGAGATGTCCGAAGGCTTCAGTCTTACCACCAACAACAGGATGGAACTTCTTGCCGTAATCAAGGGGCTTGAGGCTATACGATGGGAAAATGCAGAGGTCCATGTGTATAGCGATTCGTCTTATGTGGTGAATGCCATCAACAAGGGCTGGCTTGAGAACTGGCAGAGAAAAGATTTTGCAAAAGTCAAGAATCCGGATCTGTGGATGAGGTTCACTTCTGTGTATAAACGTCATAGGGTTGCTTTCCATTGGATAAGAGGGCATGCCGGTCATCCGGAGAATGAAAGGTGTGACCGTCTCGCAGTCGCTGCCGGAGCGGGCGCTGTTGCGGCTGGAAAGTTGCTTCCTCCTGACCCGGGATATGTTCCGGAAGAGCCGTCATTGATATAAATTTGTCGATATCACATATTGTCACTATATTTGTAGGTTGTTTGCATCGTTGGGTGCGGCAACCTATTTTTGATAATTAAAACAAGGTAAATATGTCACTGACAGACGTTTTTAAGAAAATATTCGGTTCGAAGGCGGACCGTGACATGAAGGCGATAAGGCCTACTTTGGAGAAGGTCCTGCAGGCTTACAAGGAGATTGATCCGCTCACAGACGACCAGTTGAGGGAAAGGTGCCAGGCTCTGAAGGACAGGATCCAGGCAGCCATAGCGGCGGACGAGGCACGTATCGCGGAGATCAAGGAGGAACTTGAGAAGGAGATCCCGCTCAATCAGAAGGAGAAACTTGCCACCGAATCCGACAAACTCGTGAAGAAGGTGGATGAGACCATCGAGAAGGTTCTCGACGAGATACTTCCTGAGGCATTTGCCATAATGAAGTCGACAGCACGCCGTTTCAAGGAGAATCCTGTCATCAAGGTAAAGGCTACAGATTTTGACCGCGACCTCAGTGCGACCAAGGAGTTCGTTACCATAGAAGGTGATTATGCACTCTGGCAGAACCACTGGATGGCAGGCGGAAACGAGGTGACTTGGGATATGGTCCACTACGATGTCCAACTCATCGGTGGTATTGTCCTGCATCAGGGAAAGATAGCGGAGATGGCGACAGGAGAGGGAAAGACACTCGTTGCGACACTTCCGGTATTCCTCAATGCTCTTGCCGGCAAGGGTGTGCATGTGGTTACGGTCAATGACTACCTCTCGAAGCGTGACTCCGAGTGGATGGGACCGCTCTATATGTTCCATGGCCTGAGCGTCGACTGCATCGACAAGCATCAGCCGAACAGCGAGGCCCGCAAGAAGGCATATGCATGCAATGTGACATTCGGTACCAACAACGAGTTCGGTTTCGACTACCTTCGTGACAATATGGCTGTGTCGATGGGAGACCTGGTGCAGCGTAAGCATCATTTCGCGATTGTCGATGAGGTTGACTCGGTGCTTATCGACGATGCACGTACCCCTCTGATCATCTCTGGTCCGGTTCCTAAGGGAGAAGACCAGCAGTTCATGGAGTTCAAACCATATGTGGAGCGTCTGTATTCCGCTCAGAAGACTCTGGTGAACCAGTTGCTCAATGAGGCGAAGAGACTTATTGCTGCAGGAAACGAGAAGGACGGTGGTGTCCTGCTTTTCCGTGCATACAAGGGATATCCTAAATATAAGCCGCTCATCAAGTTCCTCAGTGAACCTGGAATGAAGCAACTCCTGCAGAAAGTCGAGAACTACTATATTCAGGATAATGAAAGGGAGATGCCTTTCATCACTGATGAACTCTATTTCGTCATAAGCGAGAAGCAGCATTCTGTTGATATGACAGACAAGGGTCGCGACCTTATAACAGGCAATCTCGACGAGGCTGACTTCTTCGTCCTTCCTGACGTAGGTGCGGCAATGGCGGAAATCCAGAAGTCTGACGCTTCCCCTGCGGAGAAACAGGAGAAGAAGGATGCCCTTATGGCTGATTTCGCACTCAAGTCGGAGCGCGTACACACTGTGAACCAACTCCTTAAGGCATATACGATGTTCGACAAGGAGATTGACTATATCATCGTTGACGGAAAGATCAAGATCGTTGACGAGCAGACAGGACGTGTGATGGAGGGACGTCGTTGGAGTGACGGACTTCATCAGGCTGTGGAGGCCAAGGAAAATGTGAAGGTGGAGGCTGCTACGCAGACATTCGCTACCATCACGCTTCAGAACTATTTCCGTATGTACCACAAACTTGCAGGTATGACGGGTACTGCAGAGACCGAGGCCGGTGAGTTCTGGTCAATATACAAACTTGACGTGGTGGTGATCCCTACCAACAGGCCGATTGCCCGTAACGACCAGAATGACCTTATATATAAGACAAAGAAGGCCAAGTTCGATGCTGTCATAAACAAGATCGGTGAACTTACGGCGGAAGGACGTCCGGTGCTCGTGGGTACGACCGATGTCGAGACTTCCGAACTTCTCAGCCGTATGCTCAGACTTCGTGGCATCGAACATCAGGTGCTCAATGCAAAGCAGCATGCAAGAGAGGCAGAGGTGGTAAGACATGCCGGTGAGCCGTCTACAGTTACCATTGCAACAAATATGGCAGGTCGTGGTACCGACATCAAACTTCCTGAGGAGGTGAAGAATGCAGGAGGACTTGCCATCATCGGTACGGAACGTCATGACAGCCGTCGTGTGGACCGCCAGTTGCGTGGACGTTCAGGTCGTCAGGGAGACCCAGGTTCATCAATATTCTATGTGTCTCTTGAGGATAAACTCATGCGTCTGTTCGGATCCGAGAAGATCGCCGGTGTGGTGGACCGTCTCGGAATGCGTGACGATGAGGCACTTGAGGCTCCTATGCTCAACAGTTCCATCGAGAGGGCGCAGAAGAAGGTGGAGGAAAACAACTTCGGTATCCGTAAGAGACTCCTCGAGTATGACGACGTTATGAACTCTCAGCGTGAGGTCATATATACCAAGAGACGTAATGCTCTTTCAGGTGAGAGGGTTGAGATCGATGTCATGAACATGATGCAGGATATCGCTCAGATTCTTTCCGAGAAGGCAGAGAACTACGATTATGAATCGTTCGCTGAAATGGTGATGATGTCCTTGTCAATTGACCTTGATTTTGATGAGGAATATTTCAATCATGCCAAGACAGCGGATATGGCTGCGAGAATTTACAACCATATGCTGAGTACATATCAGCGCCGTATCGACTCAATGGTTCAGAAGGCATATCCTATAATAAAGGAAGTGTATGAAAAGCAGAGCGCCATCTATCAGAATATCGCGATTCCTATTTCTGACGGACGCAAGATGATGACTCTTTCTGTGAATCTCAAGAAGGCGTATGAGTCTGAGGGTAAGGAGATTGCAAGGGCACTCAGCAAGTCCATCACCCTCTGGCAGATCGATGAGAAGTGGAAGGAGCATCTGCGTGATATGGATGATCTGAAACAGTCGGTTCAGAACGCGACATATGAGCAGAAGGACCCTCTCCTCATATATAAGTTCGAGAGTTTCAACCTTTTCAGCAAGATGCTTGAGGAACTTAATCAGGAGGTGCTTTCATTCCTTCTCAGGGCGCATATTCCGCTTCGTGATGCATCGGAGGCTAAGGCTTCGGCACAGCAGCGCAAGACTGACATGAGCCAGATGCAGACATCAAGGACAGATCTCGTGACAAATGGCGGCGAGCAGAAGAGCAAGATGCCTGTACATGTGGAGAAACAGGTGGGAAGAAACGATCCTTGTCCTTGCGGTTCGGGTAAGAAGTTCAAGAACTGCCACGGCAAAGGACTGTAAGGACTTCCTGCGAGCGAAGTTCGCTCACTGTCGTTCTGAGCGCATTTAGCGCACTGTCATTCGACCGTAGTTCGCTCACTGTCATTCAGAGCACATTTTGCTCTCTGTCATTTCGACCGTAGTTCGCTCACTGTCTTTCCGAGCACGTTTTGCTCTCTGTCATTCCGAGCGAAGTCGAGGAATCTATTAATTTAAAACTAAATAATTATGGCTAAATCAGAACCAAATCTGAATGTCAATTCAATCAGCAGGATTTCTGCAGGCACAGTGATAAAGGGTGAAATCCTTTCTCCATACGATATCCGCATGGATGGAACTTTCGAAGGAAAGTTGCAGACAAAAGGTCGCGTGGTAGTAGGGGAGACCGCATGTGTCAAAGGCGATATCATCTGCGAGAACATTGACCTCTGGGGCAAGGTGGAAGGCAATATCTACGTGAAGGATACCCTCTCCCTCATGGAAGGTTGTTCTGTAAACGGAAATCTCAACACCAGACGTCTCGCTGTCGAATTAGGCTCGACATTCAACGGCAACTGCCGCATGATCTCTGAGACTGAGTTCAATAAGGTGGCCGGAGTTGAGGCTCCGAAGGCTGAGAACAAACCGGCTCAGAAATAGCGGATTCAAATTCAAAAAAGGGCTGGCAGAAAAGTATTATTGACACTTTTCTGTCAGCCTTTTTTGTGGAGATGGGCGGACTCGAACCGCCGTTTTTTACCGTTCATCTCCGTTTAATAAAGTGTTCATTTTTAACACTTTAAGTCTGTTTGAGTACAATGTAATTTACTTGTATATTTCAAAAAGTGTTTGTAAATTTGTTTGTACTTTTTAAACAGATTGGTATGCCAGTTAAGTTCTATTTGCACCCGAAAACCAACAAACACGGAGAAGCACCAATAACTTTTT
>SUYY01000070.1 GCA_015060205.1 Bacteroidales bacterium | reverse complement strand
CGACGCCCGTGACTGATTCTCCTCCCGATGGGGTGACATTGTTGAAAGTGTCATAGTCCGCACCCGTAGAACCCGTATGCTGATAGACGAGAGGAAGAGTGTTACCCTTGAATACTGTAATCCGGTCGTTTTCGGTCCAATGCAGTTTTCCATCATCACCGACATAGGTACGGGTCGCCGACTGCTCGGCAGATGCGTAAAAAACATCGGAGATGTCATCAACATTATCAACTTCCAACGCCACATCCGTAGTGCAGCCGACAAGCAGAAGCGACAAAGCGCAAGACAGGTGTATATAATTTTTCATCGTCAGTCATCATTTAGTAAATAACTACCAACCCAACGGGTCATTTCTTTTAATATCCTCCAATGGTGAGGATTGAGCAAAGCACTGCTCCACCTCAATCTCAATCATCTCCACTCGCGGAGACTCATAACTATTAAAATCCTGTTTCATAAGCATTCAATTTGGTCGTCAATATTAAAGTACCATAGTATTCGCCCGTTAAAATAATAAATTAATCACAACTAATCAATAGTTGAAGCATTTTAACCCCTGATTTCCGAGATTTCAAGAATTCTTGACCAACGATATCATGCCTTCAACTGCTCCGAATTAAGTCCCTTGAGTCCCTCCATGATGTCTGCATCATCATTCAGTAATATTATTTCTTGCACGAATTATGTATCTTTGTGGGAGTTGTCAGCGAACAACTATGCACTTTTCATTTATTGATCTAACGTATGGGAAAAGATAAAAGCAAGTGTCTTGTCGAGACCGCGAACTATTCGGAGGAAGATGCAAGATTTATGATGATGGCTATAAAACTGTCAGAAGACAACATTGATTCCGGCGGCGGTCCTTTCGGAGCTGTGATCGTACGGGACGGTGAAGTGATCGCAACCGGTACCAATAGAGTGGTTCCTGATGCAGACCCTACAGCACACGCCGAAGTCATGGCAATCCGCAATGCCTGCGCTGCTCTTGGAACATTTCAACTGAAAGGATGTACGGTCTACAGTTCCTGCGAGCCTTGCCCTATGTGTCTGAGTGCCTTGTATTGGGCAGGTGTAAGCAGGATATGTTACGGCAACACCAAGGATGACGCAAAGGCAATTGACTTTGATGATTCCTTCATATATGACCAATTGGAACTCAATTACGAGGACCGCTCCATCAGATGCGAACATTTCATGCGTTCCGACGCATTGAGGGCATTCCGCAAATGGGAGGAGAAGACAGATAAGACACCATATTGATCATACGGAAGACTTTTTACCGACATACATACGGCATATTCCGAAGGTAAACGGAGTATGTTCCACTGTATCAAATCCGGATGACTTCAGCATCTGGATGAACTTTTCCGGAGCGGGAAAGCGAAGAACCGATGCCGGCAGGTATTCGTATGCCCCCCGGTCTCCCGAAACCAGGCCACCTATAGCCGGCAGAATCTTCAGAAAATATAATCTGTAACACCAACGGATCACCGGATCGGATGGAACAGAGAGTTCAAGAATCACAAGCTTGCCGTCGGGCTTGAGCACCCTGAACATTTCTTTGAGGCCGACATCAAGATGTTCAAAGTTACGCACACCGAAACCGACCGAGATACGGTCGAAGGTATTGTCTTCATACGGAAGTGCCTCACAATCCGCGACATACAGCTCGGCAGACACTCCTGCTTTCTTGATCTTCTCTTTTCCGACAGCCATCATCCCCTCAGAGATATCCACGCCTGTCACATTACTTCCCGGCACAACTTTCCGGGCAATCTCTATTGTAAAGTCTCCTGTGCCACATGCAACATCAAGGACCTTCATCGCACGATCTTCATCCGCTATCTGACGCACGGCCTTCTTCCTCCAGCCTTTGTCGATGTTGAGGGAAAGGATATGATTCAGTCTGTCATAGTCAGGGGCAATATTGTCGAACAGTTTCCTGATGCCTTCTTTCTTCGCCATATCTATTTCTGTTTTCGTCTGACAAAATATATTACATCCATCAGCATGGCATAACGGATCGCAGGGGACCAGGAACTGCCAAGGTCAGACCAGCCGCCTCGCTACTCCGTGTAACTGCTGCAATCCCAGCAATGCGTGCACAGGTCACATTTCGGGAGCCCGATGGCTGCCACCAGGTCTTCCAGACGCTGAAACTTGAGCGATGTGAGTTGAAGATGTTTTCTCATTATCTCTACCATCTCCTTGTGCTTCTGACTATCCGGATCCACATACTGCATGCATATCTCATCAGTGAGATTGTCCGTACCCTCCATATCTCTGATCACCCTTCTTGTATAAAGGTCGTATGTACTGCGCGAAGTGGAGAAGTTAAGGAACCTGCAAGGGAAGATCAGCGGAGGACAGGCGATTCTCATGTGCACCTCCTTGATACCTGCATCGAGCAATTTCACGATGTTGTCCTTCAACTGCGTACCTCTCACTATCGAGTCATCCATGAACACGACCTTCTGTCCGCGTGTCAGCATCTCATTCGGCAGCAGTTTCATCTTTGCCACAAGGTCCCTCATCTTCTGGTTCTGAGGCATAAAGCTTCGTGGCCAGGTCGGGGTATATTTCACGAAGGGTCTCTTGTATGGAACTCCCTTTTCATTGGCATAGCCGATGGCATGACCTATTCCGGAATCCGGTATTCCGGACGCATAGTCTATGTCAATGTCGGTATCCCTCCTTGCCATTGCCGCACCGTTTTCATATCTGGCATTTTCGACGTTGACACCTTCGTACCAGGCTGACGGATAACCATAATATACCCAGAGGAAAGAGCATACCTGCTTGCGGCATCCCGGCGGAGTCACCTCATGGATCCCATCAGCACTCATCTGAACTATTTCTCCCGGGCCAAGATCTCTGACGTATGAATATCCGAGATTCGTATAGCTTGAACTCTCGCTAGCACACACATACCCCATATCATTCTTGCCTATTGATATCGGAGTCCTTCCGAACCTGTCACGGGCAGCATATATGGCGTAGTCCGTCAGGACGAGCATGGAGCAGGAACCTTTGATCTGGCTCTGTGCATATTCGATGCCTTCCTTTATTGTGTTGCCCATACCGATGAGCATAGCGACCAGCTCGGTTGCATTGATATCGGAACTTGAGAGTTCCGCGAAATGCATCCTCTGCTGCAAGAGACGCTCGGTCAATTCCTTCATGTTGTCGATCCTTGCCACCGTCACCACAGAATAACGCCCAAGGTGGGACGTTATAGCAATGGGCTGCGATTCATTGTCGGAGATTACTCCCACACCCATCTTTGACTCTCCGAACCGTGGCAATTCGTCTTCAAATTTATTCCTGAAATATCCGTTTTCCAACGAATGGATGGAACGTATGAACTTCGTTCCGTCATAAAATGCCATACCGGCACGCTTGGTTCCCAAATGTGAATGGTAGTCAGTCCCATAGAACACATCACTGACGCATTCCCTGCGGGAAATACAACCGAAAAATCCTGACATAAGACTATTACTGTTTATTACAGCCTACAAAAATACATTTTTTGTCCGAATTATGATTTATTATATTAATTTCGCACAAAAAAAATAATCCATCAATCCTATGAAGCAACTGAAAGAACGCATATTGAGCGACGGAAAATGTTTTCCGGGAGGCATATTGAAGGTCGACAACTTCATCAATCATCAGATGGACCCGGTCCTTATGAGCGAAATGGCAAAGGAACTTGTAAGAAGATTTTCGAGCCATCAGATCAACAAAGTGATCACTATCGAGGCCAGCGGCATAGCGCCGGCAATCATGGTCGGAGCCATTCTTGAAGTTCCTGTTCTGTTTGCCAAGAAGAAAGTGCCCAGCACGATGGAGAACATGTTGGTGACCGAAGTCTTTTCTTTCACCAAAGGGCGTTCATATTCCGTATGTGTAAGCGGCGACTATCTATGCAAGGATGATAAAGTACTTTTCATTGACGACTTTCTCGCCAACGGTAATGCTGCCAAAGGCATTATAGACCTCGTAAATCAGGCTGGTGCATCATTGGAAGGCATGGGTTTCCTAATTGAAAAGGGATTCCAGAGCGGAGGTAATGAACTCCGAGGCAGGGGCATTCACATCGAATCCCTTGCGATAATCGACAGTCTTGACAATTGCACCATTAAGCTGAGATAAACCATGGACGATAACGGACTCATCTACGGTCTGGAAGAAAGACCACCTCTGAAAGACACTCTGTTTGCAGCACTGCAGCATCTTCTTGCCATATTTGTGGCCATCATCACCCCGCCTCTCATTGTTGCCGGCGCTCTTGGACTTGACATACAGACTACGAGCTACCTTGTCTCGATGTCGCTTTTTGTGTCAGGCATAGCGACTTTCATTCAATGCAGGAAAGTCGGACCGGCAGGCTGCGGACTTCTCTGCGTCCAGGGCACAAGCTTTTCGTTCATCAGCCCGATCATAATGGCCGGTACCATAGGCGGACTGCCGGCAATTTTCGGTGCCACGATGGTCGGAGCTCTGGCAGAAGTGTTCATCAGCAGGATACTCAAATATGCAATGAAGATCATAACACCTCTTGTGTCCGGTATCGTTGTCACTCTTATCGGCATGAGTCTCATCAAGGTGGGAATCACATCTTGCGGTGGTGGCAATGCAGCTCTCGAGAACGGAACTTTCGGTTCTTTCCAGAACCTTGGAATCGCTGCTTTGGTACTGGTGCTGATAGTCCTGTTCAACAGGAGTTCCAACAGGTATCTCCGAATGGGATCGATCATAATCGGCATAACCATAGGCTATGTCGTGTCATATTTCTGCGGAATGGTGGATTTCAGCAACATGCCGGATTACTCGCTATTCAATGTTCCGATACCGTTCAAATATGGAGTATCATTCAACTTTTCGGCAATTCTGGCATTTGCCCTTGTATACATAATCACAGCGATTGAAGCATACGGAGACATAACCGCAAATTCACTTATATCAGGAGAACCTGTTGAAGGTGAGAAGTTCCTCAAGCGGGCTCAGGGCGGAATTCTTGCTGACGGAGTGAATTCATTTCTGGCGGGCATGCTCAACTCCTTCCCCAACTCCATATTCGCACAGAACAACGGTATGATTCAGTTGACAGGAGTAGCAAGCCGCTATGTCGGTTATTTCATTGCCTTGTTTCTTGTGCTGCTGGGATTCTTCCCTATAGTAGGAGTCATCTTCTCCTTCATGCCTGATCCGGTACTTGGAGGAGCCACTCTCCTGATGTTCGGAACCGTTGCCTCAGCTGGAGTCAAGATCATAGCATCCCAGAAAATCGACCGTAAGGCAACCTTGGTCATTGCCATAAGCCTCAGCATGGGACTCGGTGTCGAACTTTATCCTGAGATTCTGTCCCAATTCCCTGAGACTGTAAAGAACATATTCTCATCCGGCATCACGACAGGAGGTCTTGCAGCCATCATCTCAAATATGGTTATCCGCATCAAGGACGAGTCAATTTCCTGATGCCGGAATGAAGAACTTCACAATATGTTTTCCCGAGGCAGGTCCGAAGACAGTATCGGGCATGGTGAAGGAACTATAAAGTCAATGTCTGGAGCAACGATCTGTCGGCAGCAATCAGACTGTTCATGTCAATGTGTGTACAGACCTCTTCCTTAAGGAAACGGGAGGTGGATGCCGTGTTTGCCGGATCCCATGTCAGCAGAACGACATGGGTCTTCAGCGCCTTGAGCTTACGGGCAAGCATTTCATGATCAGCATCCCCACTGATCAGTACAACGAAATCAAACTCTCTGAAAACAGTCATCTCGTATGTGTCGAGGGCAAACCAGGTGTCGACACCCTTCTCGATCACACCGCCATTAGGAGCCGTACGAAGGTGCTTATAGTGGAATATCACATCATTCTCGATAAGCATGTCTTCAAATTTGCGCTCCTCAAAAAGCAGATTCCTGGACTTCGCCTCCGCAGCCCTGTAACGTCCCCGGTAATAATGACATTCGGTCACATAAAGACGCTCCCTGTCTATGTTATTGTCTTGAGCGATCTTACGGCAGATGAAGTTCAGGAGACCTTTAAGATTGACCTCCTTAGCTCCAGCAAATCCTTCATTTATCTTTGCATAATATCCACCGTCTATAAAGACGCCGATCGAGAGGTTTTCTTCGTGTGCCATATCTATATCCATTTGCAAAATGTAAAATTAATCCAATTTAATCAATTATACAAAGAAAGTATGAGCCGGACTTCCGATTCTGCCATACATCTGCAGCCATGGCACCATGCGGGCTGTTGCAAGAGACAGAAGCGACAAGGCCATTGCAAGGTCAAATGATTTGCTTATCTTTGATGCACTGAACTTCAAACCCTATCAAGATATGAAAAGACTGACCGCAGGGGTCGTTCTGACCTTATTGATTGTCCTGGCTTCACGCGAAGCCAATGGCCAGAATCTCCAGCTGCATTATGATTTCGGAAGAAATGCGGCAACAACCACAGTGGAAATGTTCCGCCCGGACGGCGGAGGTAGCACGTTCTTCTTCGTGGACTTCGATTACAATCCTAAAGCAAGCGGAGCATATTGGGAAATATCCCGCGAGTTCTGCTTCTGGCAGGAAAGCAAGCTGAACTGGCTTTCGGTACACCTCGAGTATGACGGAGGACTGAACACTTCGGTCGGTTCATTCAACAACTCCATACTCGGCGGACTCACATATTCGGGACACTCAAAAGACTGGAGCAAGACCTGGTCTGTATCTGCCATGTACAAAGCCATCCCCGGAACCGTAGACGCCCTTGGCAAGGGACAGGCCCATAATTTCCAGATTACAGGAGTATGGAACCTTGACTTCTTCAACCACTGGCTCTCATTCAACGGATTTGCCGATTTCTGGAGAGAGGCTAGACCTTGGCAGGGAACCTCCTTCATTTTCCTGACTGAGCCTCAGTTGTGGGTAAACCTCAAGAACATCAAGGGTTGGGAGAAGATCAACCTCAGTTTCGGAACAGAAGTCGAACTCTCATGCAACTTTGTGGACAAAGGTTTCCATGCCATGCCTACAATCGCTGCAAAATGGACATTTTAACCACCCACTAAAATCTATAACCAATGCTCAACAGATTATTCCTATTCGATTTCAAACGGAATCCTTCTCGGAATGATCACATACGTAGTGATGAACATGATCTGCGGTCACTTCAAGAAAATCACACCGGTAATGTATATTCTTGCAGTCCTCTTTATCCTCAAATTCATATTCATCTGATTTCCCATAGGCAATCAACATCCTTGAAACACCATATTTAAGGATAATCCAGCACAAGCATAGCCAAAATCCTCAAAGCGTCATAGTTTTGAGGATTTTTTATTTTTCAAATAATTGCTACATTTGCAGTCCGAAAGTAAACACTTTTACTATACACGCATTTACTAAACCTTTAAACCTTACATATATGGAATCATTCATGATTTCCGGTATCCAGCAGCTCGGTGTCGGAACCGAGAACTTCAGAAAGTCATGGGACTGGTACATAGACATGTTCGGTGTCGATGTAAAGATCCTGGAAGATGATACCGTAGCAGAACGAATGCTGCCCTATACCGGCGGAAAGCCACAGCAGCGACATGCCTGCATAGCAGTGAGCCTGCAGGGAGGTGGCGGATTCGAGATCTGGCAGTACTCGAAACGCAAACCTGAACCATGCCCGTTCGCCATCTCGGTCGGAGACCTGGGCATATTCGCAGCAAAACTCAACTGCCGCGATGTGGAAGCCTTCCACCGCGAAGTTTCAGCAAAATGGAAAGACTGCAGTTCACCTGAAATCCTGCCTGACGGCACTCCTTGCTTCTATATCAGAGACCTCTACGGAAACTGCTTCCAGATCGTAGAGAACAAAAAAGTGTTCATAGAGCAGAACAGACTCACAGGAGGAATGGCAGGTGCCGTGATCGGAGTGACCGACATGGAGGCATCTGTAAGATTCTACGGCGAAGTCCTGGGATATGACATCGTCAAGAGCGACACGACCGGAATATTCAGCGAATCAGGAATAATGCCTGATGCCGACAAGATGTGCCGCCGCGTAATCCTCGCAGCCCCTGAACGCAAGGGAGCATTTGCAAAACTTTTCGGAGACACGACCATCGAACTTGTACAGGCTCTGGAACGCACTCCACGCAAGATATATGAAGGACGATACTGGGGAGACCCCGGATTCATACAGATATGCTTCGATGTCACCAACATGAAGGCCCTTGGTGCTTTCTGTGCAGAAAAGGGTCATCCTTTCACTGTGGACAGCTGTCCTGACGGTGAACAGTTCGACATGGGAGACGCTTCAGGACACTTTACCTATATCGAAGACCCTGACGGTACCCTCATCGAATTCGTGGAGACCCACAAGGTTCCTGTAGTAAAGAAACTGGGATGGTTCATCGACATGAGAAAACGCAATCCGGAAAAGTCTCTGCCTAAGTTCCTTTTCAGAATGATGGGGCTCGTATCAAGACAACGCAGATAATTTAAGAATAACTATAACACCTAAACAATATGTATACTGATATTTTTGACAGAATCAGGAAATCTACGGGAGGACCGATCGGTCAGTACCGTGAAAAGGCAGAAGGCTATTTTGCCTTCCCTAAACTTGAAGGCGAATTAGGACCTAATATGAGATTCAACGGTCAGGACGTACTCTGCTGGAGTCTCAACAACTACCTCGGCCTGGCGAACCATCCGGAGATCCGCAAGGCGGATGCAGAAGCCGCTGCCCGCTGGGGACTTGCATACCCTATGGGAAGCCGAATGATGACAGGACAGACCCACCTCCATGAGGAGCTGGAGCGCCGTCTCGCCGCTTTCGAGAAGAAAGAGGCTGCATTCGAGTTCAACTTCGGATATCAGGGAATCGTATCTACAATCGATGCTCTCGTAGGCCGTCACGACATCATCGTCTATGACGCAGAAGACCATGCATGTCTTCTTGATGGTATCAGACTCCATATCGGAAGCAAGTACAAATTCCGCCACAACGACATCAAGGATTGCGAGAGAGTCATTGCAAAAGCATGCGAAGAGGCGGAGAAGAAGGGCGGTGGAGTACTTCTTATCACAGAGGGAGTATTCGGCATGACCGGAGCACTCGGAATCCTCGACCAGATTGCCGCCCTCAAGAAGAAGTACCAGTTCCGTATCATGATCGACGATGCCCACGGATTCGGTGTAATGGGAGAACATGGACGAGGAACTTCGGAACATTTCGGAGTTATGGATGGAATCGACATCTACATCGGTGCATACGCAAAGTCCATGGCAATCATCGGAGGATTCGTTGCTGCAGACAAGGACATCATCGACTACCTCAAATATAACATGCGTTCGCAGATCTATGCTAAATCCCTCCCTATGCCTATCGTTGAAGGCTGCCTCAAGAGACTCGACATCATCGACAGCCCTGAAGGAGACGCACTCCGTGCACAGCTCTGGAAAGTCACAAGACGTCTTCAGGAAGGCTTCCGCGAAATGGGATTTGAAATCGGTCCTGCAGAAGCATGCGTGACACCGGTTCATGTAAAGGCAGGTGTAAACCAGGCATCCAACATCGCAGTGGCACTCCGTGAAGAATATCATATCTTCTGCTCTGTCGTGATCTACCCTGTCATTCCTCCGGGAATGGTCATCTTCCGCATCATCCCTACAGCAGCACACAGCATGGAAGACGTGGAGAGGACCCTTGCGGCATTCCGCGACATCAAGGAAAGACTTGACCGCGGTGAGTTTGACAAGGAAATGCCGAACATGGCGCTCATAAAATAAGACATGACAGCTGTCTGGATCACCGGAGCATCATCCGGAATCGGAGAAGCATGCGCATACAGGTATGCGGCAGAGGGGGCGAAGCTTATATTGACTTCCTCCTCTGCCCCACGCCTTGAATGCGTCGCAGAGAAATGCCGTACTCTCGGAGCCGCCGAAGCCGTGGTGCTGCCATACGACATGAGTTGTCCTGACGGCATAGACCAGCTCGTCGACAAGGCCTGGGAATCCGCCGGAGGCATAGATATAGTCATGCTGAACGCCGGTATCAGCCAAAGGACAAACATAGAGGACACATCCATGGAGATGGTACGTAAAATAATGGAAATCAATTATTTTGCTCCCATCGCTATCGCCAAGGCACTTCTACCGAAGATGGTGGCAGGAGGTGGTGGCAGAATGGCTGTTACCACTTCCATTGCCGGAAGATTCGGATTTCCTCTGCGCTGCGGTTACAGTTCGTCAAAATTTGCCTTGTATGGATTCTTCGAGACCCTGCAGGCAGAATACCATGCTGCAGGCATACACGTGACCATTGTCTGCCCCGGACGTGTCCGTACCAACATTTCCAGATACGCTCTCGGCAAAGGTGGAGTGGCTCACGGAAAGATGGATCCCGGACAGGAGGGCGGCATGTCCGCAGAGAAAGCGGCACGCATCATAACACGCGCCATCGACAAGGGAAAACGTGAAGTACTTGTGGGAAGAAAGGAGCTCCTGATGGTATATATCAAGCGCTTCTTCCCCGGATTGTGCGCACGCCTTGCCCGCAAGATCAAACCGATGTAGCCTATTATGGGAAAGTTATATGATCTCCTGAAAGAAGACTACAGGATAAAGGAAGGACTGAAGACCTGCATAAACTGCGGCACCTGTACGGCGATATGCCCGGCTGCAGAA